>JANNRF010000247.1:0-9585 GCA_031401135.1 Deltaproteobacteria bacterium
ACGAGCCCGAGCAGCGTGAGCATGTTCAGCGAGAAGCCGAGCAGCGCCATGCCCGCGAACGTGCCGATCAAACTGATCGGGATCGCGATGCTCGCGACCAGCGTCGCCGTCTTCGACTGCAGGAAGATCAGGTTCACGAGCACCACGACCGCGAACGAGATCGCGAGCGTGAAGGAGACCTCGCGCAGCGAATCGCGCACGTACTGCGTCCAGTCGACGGCGACGCTCGTCTCGAAGCCGTCGGGCATCGTCTTCTTCACTTCTTCGAGCCGCGCGTTCACCGCGTCCGAGACTTCGAGTTCGTTCGCGCGCGATTGCCGCACGATGCCGACGCCGACCGTGTCGCGCGCCGTGAAGCGCGTGACGATCTGATAATTCTCGCTGCCGAGCTCGACCCAGCCGACATCGCGAATGCGCACCGGGTTCTCGGCCTCTTCGCGAATCACGATCGCGCCGAACTCCTCCGGGTCTGCGAGCCGCGCGTCGGCGTTGATCGTGAACTTGCGCGTGGCGGCCTCGACCTCGCCAGCGGGCAGCTGCAGGTTGCTCTCTTGAATCGCGCGCCGAACGTCGGACGGGTCGACGTGCAGGGCGGCCATGCGCGCCGGGTCGAGCCAGATGCGCATCGCGTAGCGCCGCTCGCCGCTGATGATCGCCTGCGAGACGCCCGGCAATAATTGCAGCGGCGTTTTGACCAAACGATCCGCAACGTCCGTCCGATCGACCGGCGAGTGTTCGTCGCCGAACACGTTGATGAACATGATCGGGGTGTTATTGGAGCCCGCCTTGCGCACGATCGGGCGCTCGGCCTCTTGGGGCAGATCGCCGAGCGCGCGCTGGATCGCATTCGAGACGTCGGTCGCGGCGACATCCACGTCGCGATCCGCCGTGAAGTGCACGTTGATCGTGGAGACGCCGAACGCCGAGAGCGAATCGATGTTCTGGATGCCCTCGATCCCGTTCAGCACCTCCTCGAGCGGCGCGGTGACGCTCGCTTCCACCGTCTCGGGGCTCGCGCCCACGTAGAGCGTCATGATCGAGACGACAGGCGAGTCGACGTCGGGCAGTTCGCGAATCGGCAGCGAGAAGAACGCCGCAGTGCCAGCCACCAAGATCAAGAGGCTCATCACCGTCGCGAAGACGGGCCGCTCGATCGAGATGTCGGAGAGTTTCACCGGACGTCGCAGTCGGCCGGGCCGTAGCGACCGATGTCATTATTGGCATTCACCACCGCCGTCCACGGACTCGGCGCCGCCTGCGCGCCGGGGCGCAGCTTCTGGTGGCCCGCGACGACCACGGTTTCGCCTGCAGAGACGCCGCTCGCGACGTGCACGCCATCGAGGAAGAACTCGCCGAGCGTCACGTCGTGGGGCACGGCTTGGTTCTTTGCGTCGAGCGCGAACACCAGGTGCTTCGTGCCTTGCCGCACGATCGCTTCCTGCGGCAGCACGATCGCGCTCGCCAACTCCGAGACGATCAGGCGCACGCGCACCGCCATGCCCGGCACGAGTGCGCCGCTCGTCTTGGTGACGCCGGCGCGCAGGCCCACCATGCGCGTGCGCGGATCGACGCGCGGGTCCACCGCCGTAACAGTTCCCTCGAAGCGCAGCTCGCAGCGTCCGACCACGCCTTCGACGCTTTGCCCCACCGCGACTTCCTGCACGAATTGTTGGGGCACGGCGAAGTGCAGTTCGAGCGCGTGCGCCGGCGTGATCTCGACGATCGGATCGCCCGCCTTCACGAACTGCCCGACGTTTACTTGCTTGAGCCCGATCGTGCCCGCGAACGGCGCGCGGATCGAGTGCTTCGCGAGCCGCGTCGCGATCTCGTCATGCGCGCCGGTGGCCGCATCGAACTCGGCTCTCGCGTCATCCACCGCCTGCTCCGAAGCCACGCCCTCTGCGCGCAGCGGCTCGAGCCGCGCGAGCCGATCCTTCGCGTTCTGGAGCCG
Organism: Deltaproteobacteria bacterium; assembly: GCA_031401135.1. Lineage (GTDB taxonomy): Bacteria > Myxococcota_A > UBA9160 > UBA9160 > UBA6930 > VGRF01. Next base: position 1,952 of record JANNRF010000247.1, read on the forward strand.
CGCCTGCGCGACGGCGATCGCGGCGCTGACTGTCTTCGTGTCGAGCCGCGCGAGCGACGCGCCGGCTTGCACCTGCTGGCCCTCGGGCAGCGCGAGCGATTCCACGCGCCCGTCGATCTCGCTCGCGACGGTCGTCATCTGCGGGCTCTCGAGCGTGCCCACAGCTGTTACGGTTCGCGGCAGCTTGCGCGCCTCGGCCGTAATGACTTGCACCGGAGCGGGCGGAAACTGCGGCGGGCCTGCGGGCGGGCCCTGGCCGCAGGCTGCCAGCGCCAGCGCAGCGAGAAGAAGAGCGGGCGCGAGAGAATCGGAGGGTCGCACGGCGGCCGACGTTATCGCGACTCGCTAGCGCGTTGCCCGTGCCACGAGGGCGGCCCGCGTCACGATCGGCGCATCGATTGACGAAGCGCATCGCGCGTCTCGCGCAACAACCGCGCGGCGATCGGGTCGGCTTGGATCGCGGCCCAGTATGCCTTCGTCTTCGGCACAGCCTCGAGCAGAGGCTGCGGCGGTCGAAAGATCGGCAGCCACTCGTCGACCAACAACAAGATCGGCAGCAGCGCGCCGTCGGCCTGCGTCAGCGAGCGCCCGACCGCATAGCCCTCGGTCCCGACGAACTCCTCGAGATGCGCGAGCGCGTCTCGGATCTCGCCGAGCGCGCGCAGGATCACGCCCTGATCCCATTCGCGCGGCGGGCGCGCGACGGCGTCGAAGAGCGGAACCATCGCCATCACGATGTAGATGTCGCTGATCCGCGCCAGCAGCCGCATGCGGGCGCGCTCGCGCAGGTCGGCCGGACGCAGCGCCGGTTCCGGGTAGGCGTCCTCCAGGTACTCGCAGATCACCTCGGACTCGGGCAGCACGCTGCCGTCGTCGAGCACGAGCGCCGGCACACGGCCGATCGGGTTGATGCGCAGGTACTCGCCCTTCTCGCGCGCATCACCGTGAAAGCCGGGCGGCTCGATGATCTCGGCGTCGATGCCTTTTGCGTAGAGCAGCAACCGCACGCGCGTCGGGAAGGGCGAGAGATACGTCTGATAGAGCTTCATCACGCCAGTGCTCCGCGCGCGCAGCGCCATTCGCGCTTGTTAATGCGGCGTGTGCGGCCCCATCAGCTCCGCGAAGTTCGCGCGGTAGAAGCGATCGAGTGCGTGCTCGCCTAGGCCTTGCGTGGTCGCCGCGAAGCGCCGCAGCGGATTGCGCCCGCCCTCGACGTGTGGGTAGTCGGAGGAGAACAGGCACACCTCCTCGCCCGCTTCGCGCACGATCCAGCCCACGTCCTCGGTCGGGTAGGGCGTCACGCGCAGCTGGCGCCGCACATAATCACTCGGCTTCATCGTCAGCTTCGCGAGCCGTCGCTCGTGGCGCCCATAAGCTTCGAGCGCCGCGTCCATCGCGCGCATCCAGCCCGGCAGCCAGAGCGCGCCTTGCTCGATCACGCCGAACATCAAGCGCGGGTGCCGCTCGAACACGCCGTCGAAGATCATGGTCGAGAGCGTCTGCATCGGCGGATACGGAATTGCCATGTGGTCGATGCTCTGGAAGTTCTCGTCGCCGCCGTGGAAGTCCTTTTCCTCGGGCAGGCCGTTCTCGAAGTACATCGGCGAGCAGAGCGGCGAGCCGCCGCCGACGTGGAATAACACCGGCACGCGCGCCTCCTGCGCGATCGCCCAGAGCGGATCGAACGCGACGTGGCTCGGTGAGTGATCGCGCGGGCAGCGCGAAGGAACCAGCAGCGCCTTCGCGCCGAGTGTGAGCGCTTCCTCCGCCATCGCGCGCGAGCGCGCGAAATCCGCGAGCGGCACGTAGGCGGTCGCGAGCAGGCGCGCGTCCACCGCGCAGAAATCCGTCATCGCGCGGTTGTGTGCGCGCGCGACGCCATAGGCGAGCTCGAGATCGTCCGTGTGCTCGAGCTTGCCGAGGTACTCGTTCTGGAAGGTGTTGAACAAGAGCTGGCTCTTGAACCCCAACAAGTCGAGCGCCTGCCCGCGGTCGTGCTTCAAGAACGAGCCCGTCGCCGCCCAGTTCTTGCGCTGCATGATCTCTTCGGCGTCGCGCGCGCGGTACAAAGGGTCGGCGTGCATGCGCGCAAACTTGTCGATCAGCCGATCCTCGCCGGGCTTGGTGGTCGCCAGGTAGAGCTGCGGCACACGCGCGCGAATCGCCGGGTCCGCGAAAGGCACGAGCCAATCCGGCGTCTCCATAACATGCGCGTCGGCGTCGTGGATCTCGCGGCCAGTGGCGTAGGGCATTCGCGCTCCCTCGTTCGTTGGGCCCGCCCAGGCTATCGCGGGAGCGCGGCGCTGCGAACGAGCTGACGCAAACTAGGATCCGCACCTACGGAGGAGACATCGCGATGGCGCCGCCCCTGCTCACCCGCCACCCGCTCGACTACGCGCTGATCCCGTTCTTCGCGATCTCCGTGCTCTACGGCGCGCTCTTCAGCCTGCCCGAGGGCCTCGGCTTACCGGTCACTCCCGACAGCCCATGGCCACCCCTGCGTGCGCTTCACGACTGGGCCGTGGTGCAAGAGCCGACGCATCTGGACCCGCCCCGCACACTGATCGCGAGCACGCTCTTCGACGGCTTCGTACAGACGCCGCTGCTCATCGCTCTAATCGCCGGGATTGCGCGCCGCCGCGCCTGGGCCCGCCCACTCGGCCTTCTCTACGCCGGCGCGGGCGTGATCAACATGTGGTTTTACTTCTTCGAGACACTCGGCGGCCCACTGCCGCCGCCGCATCTCAGTGTCTACCTGCCGTTCAATCTGCCCTGGCTGATCGCACCGGCAGTGCTCGGCTGGCGGCTCTGGCCCCGCTGGAAGCCCGGGCGCGGCACCGGCTGAGGGTTCGCGGCGCGCCGAGCTTTGATGAGAAGGCTCTCGCGCGACTCACTTCTTGCTGGCGATAAGCGCTCACTCATGCAAGGCTGCTTGCCTTGGAGGTGCCTACAATGAAATGGCAATCGGCGATTCAGACTGCGTTGACGGAACTCAAGGCTGTGGAAGCGGGAGTTGCCCGAGAGTTGGCCGAGCTGAGGCAGAAGATTGCGAGCCTCGCACAACTCACTGGTGGCAGCGCGGCGGCAAGTGCGGCACCGAAAAAGGCTGGCGCCAAACGACAGATGAGCGCCGCCGGGCGCGCCGCGATCGCCAAAGCTGCGAAGAAGCGCTGGGCGAAGCATCGCGCGGACAAGCGCGCCGCAGAGGCCAAGCAGGGCTGACCGCGCGTGGGTGGGCGCAGCGCCTGATTAGGGCTCACCCACAACACAGCGTCAGGAGGGCTTGCCCAGAGCGCCCGCGCGGCTCAACGGCCACGAGAGCGTGCGGGCTACCGCGCTCGCACCGGCCTAATAGTCGCAGCCGTGGTGGTCGTGCTGCCGGTGGCGCCGGTAGTGCTCGCGGCGGCGCCACTCTTCGCGCGCGCGATCGTCGTAGCCGTCGTCGTACCCGGCGCCGTAGCCATCTTCGTACTCGTAACCGCGCTCATCGCGGTAGTAAGGCTCGCGGTAGCGGTCGCGGCCCGCGTGCAGCACGACTGCCGGCAGCCCCACGAATACGGCAACGCGCGGGTGCCACGAGCGGGAGTGCCCGGAGCGGTAGTGCCGTGAGCGGCGCCCGTGGTCGGCACTCGCCGGCGCCACCGCGAGCAGCACGCCCGCGCACAAACCTGCGGTGAAGAGTGCGCGGCGCAATCCAGGGAGCATCAGACTCGGCATCGCCATTTCTCCTCGAGCCTCGCGTAGCTGAACCCAGCTCCGGGTCGATCTCAGATAACGGGTTGAACTCAAATCGCGGGCTTCAGTTTCGGACGCGGCGCGCGCTGCGCCCATTCACGCTTCGCCCACGATCGCGAATCTTCCGGCCCCGAGGCCCACGGAGCCGTGACGCCGGTCACTCTTGAGGCTCGCGATAGAATCGCTCGGTCTCGTAGACGCGGCCTCACAACTCCAGAGCTCATGACCCAGAGCTCATGACCCAAAGAGATCGGAGCAACCCAATGGCCGACTCCGCTGCGTCTCCGCGGATCGCAGAAACCCCACGCTCCGCGTGACGGACCCTTTCCCCGCGAGTCTCCCGCTGGGCGCGAGCGGACAGCGCCTAATGCCCGAGGCAGAGGCGCGCCGCGTCGCAGCCGAGTTCGACGTCACGCGGCTCCCCGCCGGCTTTCACGCCGATCCCTATCCCGCTTATCACGCGCTGCGCGAGTTCGCGCGTGTTCACCGCATGCCGTCGGGCGGCGTGCTGCTCTCGCGCTGGGCGGATCTCGACGCCGTCTACCGCGACCCCGTGACGTTCTGTTCCGACAAGCGCATCGAGTTCGCGCCGAAGTTTGGCGCCGAGAGCCCGCTCTTCGCGCACCACACCAGCAGCCTCGTCTTCAACGACGGCGCCCAGCACACGCGCGTGCGGCGCATTCTCTCGGGGGCGCTCACGCCGCGCGCGATCTCCGAGCTCGAGGCGCCTGTTACGGCGCTCGTCGATCGGCTGCTCGCCGCGATCGAGGCCAAGGGCAGCGCGGACTTGATCCCGGATTTCGCGGCGGCGATTCCGGTGGAGGTGATTGGCAACTTGCTCGCGGTGCCGCGCGAGGAACGCGGGCCGCTGCGCGCGTGGTCGCTCGCAATTCTCAGCGCGCTCGAGCCGGCGCCGACGCCCGAGCAACTGGCGCGCGGCAACGCCGCGGTGCGCGAGTTCACGCACTACTTGGAGCGTCTCGTTGCAGCGCGGCGCGCGCGGCCCGGCGATCCCGCGCGCGACGTGCTCACGCGCCTAATCACCGGGGAGGCGGACGGCGAACGCCTCAGCGAGCACGAGCTGCTGCAGAACTGCGTGTTCATCTTGAACGCGGGCCACGAGACGACCACGAACCTGATCGGCAACGCGTTGGTGCTGCTCTGCGAGTGGCCCGGGGAGCGCGCGCGGCTGCTCGCGGAGCCGGGCTCGATTGCGAGCGCGGTCGAAGAGTTCCTGCGCTTCGAGAGTTCGAATCAGCTCGGCAATCGCCGCACCACGCGCAGCACGGAGATCGCTGGCGTTGCGCTCGCGGCGGGCACTTCCATCACGCTCGCGATCGGCGCCGCGAATCGCGACCCCGAGCGTTTCGCCGAGCCAGACCGCCTCGATCTCGCGCGCACCCCGAATCGCCACCTCGCGTTCGCCGCCGGCCCACACCAATGCGTCGGCATGAACGTCGCGCGCCTCGAAGGCCGCATCGCGATCGGTCGTTTCCTCGCGCGCTTTCCGAACTTCGCGCTGGCAGCGCCGCCGAGCCGCGCTGGCCGCGCGCGTTTCCGCGGCTTTGCAGCGATTCCGCTGCGATTATCCTGAGCCGCGCCCAACAACTGGAGCCGATGTGTCCGCCATCTCGCATCGCACGATCGCCACGAACGGCATTCGCCTGCACGTCGCCGAGTGCGGCACGGGGCCGAGCGTCGTGCTCGTGCACGGCTTCCCCGAGTCTTGGTACTCGTGGCGTTATCAGCTGCCCGCACTCGCGGCCGCGGGTTATCACGCCGTTGCAGTCGATGTGCGCGGCTACGGGCGCTCCTCGAAGCCCACGCGCGTAGACGACTATCGGATGCTGAAGAACGCCGGCGACATCGTCGGGCTCGCCGAGAGCCTCGGCGGCGAGCGCGTGACGTTGGTCGGGCACGATTGGGGCGCGCCGATCGTGTGGACGAGTGCATTGTTACGGCCGGACTTGTTTCGCGGCGTCGCCGGCCTCTCGGTCCCGTATGCGCCACCCACACCGCACGTCGGCCCGAGCCCGCTCGAACGCATGCGCGCCCTCGCCGGCAAGGACGAGTTCTACGCGGACTACTTCCAGATCCCCGGCCGCGCCGAGACCGAGATCGAGCAGGACGTGCGGCGCTGGCTGCTCGGCTTCTACTGGTGCGCCTCGGGCGACGTGGTGAACGGCCCTAACATCGCGCTGGTCGAGCGCGGCAAGCAGCTGCGCGACAGGTTCGTCTACCCCGAGCGCATGCCGCGCTGGCTCAGCGAGGCCGACCTCGACGTCTACACGCGCGAGTTCGAGTACTCGGGCTTTTTTGGCCCGCTCTGCCGCTATCGCAACGTCGATCGCGATTGGGAGGATCTCGCGGCCTTCGCGGAGCGCCCGATCGAGCTGCCCGCGCTGTTCGTCGGTGGCTCGAGGGACGGCCCCACGATCTGGGGCGCGCCCGCGATCGCGCGTTTCCCCGAGACGCTCCCGCAGCTGCGCGGCTCGCACATCCTCGAAGGGGCAGGGCACTGGATTCAGCAGGAGCGCCCCGAAGAGACGAACGCGCTGCTGCTCGAGTTCTTGAAGCAGATTCACTGACTGGCGATTTGCCATGCCGCGCTCGCGCCTGATTCTTCTGAATAAACCGTTTCGCGTGCTCTGCCAGTTCACGGACGACGCGGGTCGGGCAACGCTCGCGGACTATTTGCGGGTGCCGGGGGTCTACGCCGCCGGGCGTCTCGACTACGACAGCGAGGGCCTGCTGCTGCTCACGGACGATGGCGGCTTGCAAGCGCGCATCGCCGACCCGAAGCATGAACTAGCCAAGACTTATTGGGTGCAGGTGGAAGGCGCAGTCACGCGCGAAGCGCTGGCGGATCTCCGCAAAGGCGTGCGGCTCAAAGACGGCATGACGCGGCACGCCCAGGCCGAGCAGATCGCGCCGCCCGCACTCTGGGAACGCACGCCGCCGGTCCGCTTTCGCAAGAACGTGCCGACGAGTTGGCTCGCGCTCACGCTGCGCGAGGGGCGCAACCGCCAAGTGCGCCGCATGACCGCCGCGGTCGGGTTGCCGACGCTTCGCCTAATTCGTGTGCGCATAGGCGACTGGCAGCTCGGCGAACTCCAGCCGGGAGAATGGCGCGAAGAGGGCTGCCTCTGACCGGCGTCGGGAATGCGAGCGGCGCGGTCTTCCCAGACGCGGAGGCCACAGTTCGCGTTCGCTCGGCTTCGCCTCGCTGCGCACGGCGAAGCGCCGCTTGCTCGTTAGGGGCGGCGCAGGAATGCCCTCGCCGAGGCGCCCGCCAGCACCGAGGCCACTGTTCGATCTCCGCTCGGCTTCGCCTCGCTGCGCACGGCGAAGCGCCGCTTGCGGCGTGAAGGCGGCTGCGGATCGCGCGCGGGGTGTGACAACTTGAGAGCCCGGAGGCACGCCATGCCCGAGCGAATGATTCACGCGGACGGGATCGAGATCTGCTGCGAGGATTTCGGCTCGCCCGCGAACCCAGCGCTGCTGCTCGTAATGGGCGCCGGCGGTCAGGCGATTCTGTGGCCCGAGGAGTTCTGCGCCGAACTCGCAAGCGCCGGCTTCCACGTCATCCGCTACGACAACCGCGACGTCGGCCGCTCGAGCTGCTTCGATTTCGCGCGCCAGCCGTACACGCTCTCCGACATGGCGCGCGACGCGGTGGGCGTGCTCGACGCGTTCGGCATTGCGCGCGCTCACGTCGTCGGCGCGTCGATGGGCGGCATGATCGGGCAGACGCTCGCGCTCGAACACGCGCCGCGCGTGCGGACGCTCACCTCCGTGATGTCGTCTCCGTTCGGGGCGCGCGTCTCGGCCCTAATGGGTTCGCCGGGAGGCGGCGAGTTGGCGCCGCATCCGCGCTTGCTCGCCGCGTTCGCGCAGCA
>JANNRF010000248.1:0-19348 GCA_031401135.1 Deltaproteobacteria bacterium
GGCGCTGGGGAAATCGAGTAAGGCCTCGTCGACGCGCTTCGGGCTTTCGGCGCAGATTCCGAGGCGCGTCGGCAAAGTGCGTTGGCGGCGTGACGCCATCCTGAAGAGCGGCCTACTCCAAAAAGCCGTCTGGCAGGCGACCTCCGCGGCGCCCTACTTCAGGGACCTCGAGGAGTAGGTCTTGGGCAACGCCTTCAGCGGTGACCCGCGGAGGGCCGCCGTGCTTGGTATGGCCGTTCGGGACGAACAGCTGAGGATGATCGAATGGAGCGCTCTGACGCACGACCCGCAAATCCGTCAGCGGGCGGCCGAGGAACGCGACGAGTTCGTCGATCTGCTGTGGGGTCAGGTCCAGTTTGCCGATCTCGAAGTCGATGTTCTGGACGTTGTGCTCGCGGAAGTCGCCGCCGCGGTTGTAGAACTCCACCACCTCTCGGATCGTGCGCTGCCCGCCATTGTGGAAGTACGGCGCGGTGAGCTGGAGGTTGCGCAAGCTGGGCACCTTGAAGGTGCCGGTCACCGTCCGTTCGCCGATCGCGAAGGGCGGATTGGCGATGTTGGGAATCGGGTAGGTCAGAAGTTCCTGCGACGGAATCTCGCTCGCGGGCAGCGTCAGCAGCTTGATGAACGACAGCGGATTCCCGAACGGATCGTTGCTGCCGCCGCCGAGATCTTCTTCGGTGGGCGCGACGCCGATGTTGTAGATGCCCTGGTCGTAGGCGACTACTTCACATTCGCCGTTGAACATCCGCTCGGCCCATTCCGCCGGCTGCCTCACGCCGTCCACTACCGCACCGTCGAGAATGCGCCTGGAGTTGTCGGTGAGCTCGGCGCCAGAGTGACAGGCAAAGCACGCGGTATCAGCGGTCTCGCTGTTGAAGAGGTCCAGGCCGCGGCGCTCCTTGGCGGTGAGTGCGTTCTCCTGGCCCTCGAAGAAGCGATCGATCGGCGCGTCGTCGGAGATGAGCGTCATCTCATAGAGCTGGACCGAGAGTCCGAAGAACAGCGAGAAGTTGTGCTCGAGCATCGTGTATTCGTTGTCGCGCAGCGGGCGATCCGGACGGGGCACGAAGGCGAGCGAGCCATTCGGTTCGACCCTGACGACCGAGTTCGACCGCCACCACGCCGGTTGGAACGCCCTCTCGATCATCTGGCGATAGGTCTTGTTGAGTCCTCGATTGTGTTCGCCATGATCGACGTAGGGCGCGAGCACGCTGTCGTCGTCGGCCACCTTCTGCTGCCGGAGCGGTCGAGCGGACGCCAAGCGCTTTCCGATGTCCTTGAACGTGCGGCCGAGGGACCCCATCTCGCGATCGCTCAGCGGCGGACCGACCGCCTGCGACGCGAGACTGGCGTTGTCGATGCGCACGCTGACCGCGGTGATCCGATCGCCGCTGTCCGCACGCAGGACCCGCGCCGCGTAATCGCCCGCACCCTGGACGCTGACGCCGTTGAAGATGTTCTCCGCGCGCCGGTCCCAGAAATTCTGGAGCGTGAACGCCGCGTTGATCATCGTCGGCGTGTTGCGCGGCTCCGCGCGACGCGTGTTGACACCCTGGATGTTGAAAACCGGGTCGGACACAACGAGGGTCTCGTCTCGGATCGCGCCCCGTTCCGCACGCACGAACTGCCGCAGGTGCACGCCCTGGGAGGAGACGACGTCGTCGAGGCTTCGCAGCACCGTCGAGGTCCGGTCGGTGGGATCGGCCAGCAAGTGCATCGGGAAGTCCGACCTCCGCAACTGATAGTTGGGACCGCCCAGATGGATCGTCGGGTCGGGGTTGTCCTGGCCGCCGGGGTTCACTTGGTTGACGGAACGCGGATCGGCGCCCCCGCGAAAGTGGCACGACGCGCAGGCCTGCACCCCGTCGCTGCCGACCTGCATGTCCCAGAACAAGGCTTTCCCCAGCGCAATGGCGACGTCGCGCCTCCGGACGTAGCTCCCGAGGTCCGTCGGTTCGGGAACCGCAATCTCCTTCAGCGATCCGGGACCTGGGTTGTTGTCCGGAAACAGTTCCCCCGCCAGCTCGCATGTCCCCTCGCGCGGCGGTGTCTGAGCATTCGCGGCCACGGGACTCGTCACGAACAAGCCAACTAGGGCGAAGGCGAGCGGCCGCCAGACCAAGTGGCGTTCGACTTCCATGACCAACTCCTTTGCGGAAGGGATGACTATGCTCGGCGAAGTTCCCAGTTGAACTTCGCTGAGCGCGCGGCCGATCGGGAACGCGAGGAATCAGGCCGCATTCTCTCGCGAAGGCCACCGACCCACGCGTGAACTTCGGTAACGATTGGTAAAGCCTCGCCGCACCCAGCCGCCGAGACCGCCCCGATGCTGATGCGAATCTTCCGGTTCTCTGGCTTTACGCTCGACGTCGAGCGTGCCTCCCTAATGCGTGACGGCGAGCGTCGGGCGTTGTCGCCTAAGGATTTCGCGCTCCTCCAGCATCTCGTCGCTCATCGCGAACGGGTGATTCCGCACGCCGAACTGCTCGAGACCGTGTGGCGAGGGACGGCGGTTGGCCCCGACGTTCTCAAGGTTCGGGTGCGCCGGCTCCGCCATATCCTGGGCGACGATGCGCACTCGCCGCGCTTCATCGCGGCTGTGCACGGCGAGGGCTATCGCTTCATCGCACCGGTCGTGAGCAGCCCCTACGGCGAGGAGATCTCGCCATCGGCCGCGCCGCCGAGATCCCCGATGATCGGCCGAGGCGCTGAGCTCTCCAAGCTCCAGGAGCTGTTGGCACGAGCCGCGACCGGTCGGCGTCAGCTCGTCTTCGTCACGGGAGAGCCCGGCATCGGCAAGACGACTCTGATCGACGAGTTCGCCGAAGGCCTGGCGGGCGCATGGGTCGGTCGCGGGCAGTGCATCGAACACTATGGAAGCGGTGAGCCCTACCTACCCGTGATGGAGGCGCTCGCGCGAATGGCGCGCACGGACGCCCACGAGCAGCTCGCGGCGGTCTTGAGGCGCGCTGCGCCCTCTTGGCTGTTGGAGCTGCCTGCGCTGCTCGACAGCCAGGAACGAGAGGCCCTCGAGCGGCAGGGTCTCGGCCTCACGCGCGAACGGAGGTTGCGCGACCTCGCCGAAGCGCTCGAGGCGCTCACGACCACTCGCGCCGTCGGAAACGATCCGCCGCTCCTCGTCCTCGTGCTCGAGGATCTGCATTGGACGGACCCGTCCACGATCGAGTTGTTGACGATGCTCGCGCGACGCCCCGACCGGGCACGGCTGCTCGTCCTCGGCAGCTATCGGTCGGTCGATGCAACCGCGCCGGATCACCCACTCCGGGCGATGCTTCAAGAGCTCCGAGCTCACTCCGCGATCACCGAGGTCGCTCTGCGGCCACTCGTCGAGGAAGACGTCGCTGGCTATCTCGCCGCACGCTTCCCGGCGCATGTCTTCCCGCCGGACATCGCACCCCTGCTCCACCAGCGAACCGGGGGGAATCCCTTGTTCCTCGTAGACCTCGTGCGCGAGCTGCTCGCACGCGAGCTCGTCGCTCGGACGGACGTCGGATGGATGTTTCGTGGGGACGCAGATTCGATCCTGAGCGTGATGCCGCCGAGCCTCCGTCATCTCGTCGAGAAGCAACGGAACGATCTGAGCTCCGACGAGCAGCGCCTGCTGGAAGCGGCGAGCGCCGTGGGGGTCGAGTTCTCTGCCGCCGCGGTGGCGGCGGCGCTAGCGCAGTCTTCCACCGACATCGAAGACCACGGACTTCACCTCGCCGAGCGGGAGCTGCTTCGCGTGGCGGGCGTCGAGGAATGGCCCGACGGGACGCGGGCGACTCGCTTCGGCTTCCCGCACGCACTCCATCGCGAGTTCTGGTACGAGCGGATCCCCGCGCAGCGGCGGCGCGAGTGGCACCTGCGGATCGCCGAGCGGAAGGTGGCTGCGTATCGCGACCGCGCGCACGAGATCGCGGCCGAACTCGCCGCGCATTTCGATCAGGGTGGCGACTACCGCCGCGCGGTCTCCTACCACGAACAGGCGAGCGGGCGTGCGTGGCAACGAGCGGCGGAGGGCGAGGCGCGCGCGCACTTGATCCGCGCCCTCGAGCTGCTTCGCGAGCTGCCCGAGACGTCGGAGCGCCTCGCGCAGGAGCTCCTGCTCCAGCTTCGGCTCGGAACGCTACTCGCGTATACGGAGGGGTACGCATCGGCGAGTTCCGAGCGCGCCTATCACCGCGCGAACGAGATCTGCCAGCACGCCGGAGATGCGCGTGCCCTGTTCGAATCGGTCGGCGGACTGTTCCGCATCTCCCTCTGGCGGGGCGAAGCGAGGATCGCGCGCGAGCTCGGCTTTCGGTTGCTCCAGATTGCGGAGCAGACCGAGGATCCGATTCGAATCGGGATCGCCCACTCGGCGCTCGGACAGCTGCTCCTCTTCCAAGCGGAGCCGGTCGACGCCCTCCGGCACACGACGCTCGGACTGGAACTCTGCCGTGAGAACTGGCACGACGGCCTCTTGCCCGTCTATGGCCTCCACATGGAAGTCGTCAGCATGGGTGTGATGGCGAACGCCCTCCAGTTCCTCGGCCATCCCGACCAGGCGTCGCGGTATGGAGACGAGCTCGAAGAGTTCACCCGCGGAGACATCCATCCACTCGCCGCGATCGGAGCACTCTGGGGTGCTGCGATGTTCCGCCAGATGCGGGGCGATGCAGAGCGCGTGTCGCAGCTGGCCGAAGCCTTGGTTAGTCACTGCGCCGCGCACGGACCGGCAGACTGGATCCCCCTAGGCGAGGCCGTCCGCTGCTGGGCGCTGGTCGCGCAAGGGCGCGCCGCCGTAGGCGTGACGAGTGGCGGCATTGGAGCGGAGACCGCTGGGATTTTCGACACCTACGCCCTCGGCCTAGCGGCGGACACTCTCAGCAGATTGGGGCGTGCTGCGGAGGCGCGCGACGCGCTTCGCCAGGCTTTCGCCGCGGCGCAGCGCAACGGGCCAGGCTGGTGCGATGCCGAGCTGCATCGACTCGACGGCGAGTTGCGACTCGACCCGGCAGAGGCCGAGGCTTGCTTCCGGCAGGCGCTCGAGCTTGCACGTTCCCAGCGCGCGAAGTCCTGGGAGCTGCGCGCTGCTCTGAGCCTCGGCGAGTTGTGGCGCCGCCAAGGGAAGGAAGGCGAAGCGCGAGCGATCGTGTCGGAGACCTACGACTGGTTCACGGAGGGCTTCGACTCGCCGGACCTGAAGCGGGCGCGCGCCTTCCTGAGTGCGCCGTCCGACCGGGACGAAGCGCTCGTCGTCGGCCGACGACTGCCGGTCTGACCGGATCCGTCACCCCCTTTGGCGCGCCGATGGCTCAAACCTGCGCGGCGGGTCACGCCCAACACGTGTGCGGTCTAGAGCGCTCAACGACAGCACGCAGGCAGTCGTGCTGCGCGGCTTCGGTGTCTTCGCGAGCGAGGAACACTCGCTCATCAGCAGGCCTCTGCACCCGGCTTGATCCCGCGCCGACACGGCCGCTTCTGGAATCTGGTCTTCAAGCGCTCGCTAGCGCCCGGGCTCCAGCCGTCGCAACGCCGCGCCGAATACGCACGGCGTGCTGCTCCAAGATCCCGCCTTTGCTCACGCGCTTTTGCTCTCGCTGCGTTCTGGCCTACTGGCCGTGGACGCGACGGGGCGGGTTGCTGCGATTTCGGCGGAGGCGGCGCGGTTGCTCGGGATCGCGGCGCGGCTTGGCGAGCCCGTCGCGGTCGCGCTCGCGGGTCAGCCTGAGGTGCTTGCGCAACTCGAGGCGGCGCGGCAGGGGCGGCCTGCGCCGCGCGCTGAGCTGGTGCTGCGCGGCGCCAGCGGTGAGGCGCGCACGATTGGCTACAGCGCGCTGCCCGTAATGGGTGGCGGCGCGGCGATTCTGTTCCGCGATCTCACGCCGATCGAACGGCAGAGCGAGCAGGAGCGCCTGACCGGGCGGCTGGCCGCGCTCGGGCAGATGGCGGCGGGCCTGGCGCACGAGATCCGCAACCCGCTCGCCTCGATCGAGCTGCTCGCGGGTCTGGTGGCGCGCGAGGCGGGTGAACGCGGCGCGCTCAAGGACTTCGCGGAGGAGATCTCGAACGAGGTGCGCACGATCGCCGCGACGATCGAGACTTGCCTCGCGTGGGTTCGCCCCGAGCCCGCGCGACGCGCGCCGCTCGATCTCGACGCGCTCACCGAGGAGGCACTGCGCCGGGCGCTGACGCGCGCACAGTTTTCGGGCGAGATCGCGCGCGAGCTGGATCCGCGCGCGAGCGGCAGCGGCGATTTCGCGATGCTGCGTTCCGCGCTCGAGAACCTCCTCGTGAACGCAGTGCAGGCGATGAGCGCGCACCCGCGCAGATCGCCCCACAGCCTCACGCTGCGTGCGAGCGCACTGGCCGGCGCGCCGGGCGGCTTCTCGCTGATCGTCGAAGACACCGGCCCCGGCGTCTCCGCCGAACTCCGCGAGCGCATCTTCTTCCCGTTCTTCACGACGCGCGCAGCCGGCTCGGGCATCGGGCTCGCCTGGGTGCAGAAGGCGGCCGCAGCGCACGCCGGCAGCGTGAGCGTTGCGGACCGCCCGGGCGGCGGCGCGCGTTTCGCGCTGCACATTCCCGCGGAGCCGAGCGAGTGAGCCTCGCCAGTGCCAACGTGCTCGTGGTCGAGGACAACGCCACGCTGCGCCGCGCGATCGTGCGCGCGCTCGCCGGACGCTGCCAGAGCGTCGAGGAGGCCGAGGCGTGCGCGCCCGCCCGCGAGCGCATCGCGAACGCCGAGGCTCCCTTCGACGTCGTGCTCACGGATTTGCGCTTGCCCGACGGCAGCGGCCTCGAGTTGCTGCGCGCCGCGCGCGCGCGCCATCCCCGCAGCGCGGTCGTCCTGATGACTGCGCACGGCAGCATCGCTGCGGCCGTCGATGCGATCCACGACGGCGCCTTCGATTTTCTCCAGAAGCCGTTCGAGCTGGCGGAACTCGAGGCGCGCCTCGAGCGCGCGGCCGCCCAGGCGCAGCTGTTAGGCGAAGTCAGCGAACTGCGCGCATCGCTTGGTGCGCGCCGCTCGAAGAGCGCGCTGATCGGCAAGCACCCTGCGTTTCTCGCGGCGCTCGAACTTGCGGAGCGCGTCGCGAACACGCGCTCGACGGTGCTCGTGAGTGGCGAGACGGGCACGGGCAAGGAGCTGATCGCGAGCCTCGTGCACTCTGCTTCGCAGCGCGCGAATGGCCCGTTCGTGAAGGTGAACTGCGCGGCGCTGCCGGAGACGCTGCTCGAGTCCGAGCTGTTCGGGCACGAGCGCGGCGCCTTCACCTCCGCCGACCGCCAGCGCATCGGCCGCTTCGAGCAAGCCAGCGGAGGCACGCTCTTCCTCGACGAGATCGGCGACCTCTCGCTCGCTACCCAGGCGAAGTTGTTACGGGTGCTGCAAGACCAGGAGTTCCAGCGCCTCGGCGGCACGCGCACGCTGCGCACCGACGCGCGCGTGGTGACGGCGACCAACAAGGAACTGCGCGCCGCGATCGCGGCCGGCGAGTTTCGCGAAGACCTGTATTTCCGGCTGAACGTGATCACGATCGAGTTGCCGGCGCTGCGCGAGCGGCGCGAAGACATCGAGTTGCTCGCGCGGCACTTTCTCGCCGAGTTCGCGGTCGAACTCGGCCGTCCGCGCAGCGGCTTCGCCCCCGCTGCGCTGGCCCGCATCCGCGCTCACAGCTGGCCGGGCAACGTGCGCGAACTGCGAAACGCCCTCGAGCGGGCGGTGCTGATGGGCGACGGCCCGAACATCGAGGCCGGCGACCTCTCGCTCGGCGACGCCGCGCTCGGGTCTGGGCGCGGCGCTTGGCGTCCTCAGCTGCCCGCGCGCGGCCTCGCACTCGACGAGATCGAACGCGCGGCGGTGCTGGAGGCGCTCGAACGCTGTAGCTGGATCCAGAAGGACGCCGCCGATTGGCTGCGCATCTCCCCCCGCAAGCTGAACTACATGATTCAACATATGGGCATTACGCACGCAACCTGGCGCCGAAACCGGGACACTCACTAGGACCCGCGCAGTTCCGAAAGCGTGCGGTTAGTGTTGGCCCGCTCGATTCACCCAGGAGCTTCGCGATGTCGTTCGTCCGCACTCTCGTCTGTCTAATCGCGCTCGCACTGGCTGCTTGCCAGAGCGACCAGGAGCGCGCAGCCGGCCACCTCGCGAGCGGCGAGCAGGCCCTGAAGGCCGAAAAGTGGGACGAGGCGGTGATCGAGTACAAGAACGCGATGCAGCTCGAGCCCAACAACGCCGCCAGCCACTACGGCCTCGCGAAGGCGTACCTCGGCAAGAAGGAAGCGCGCTCGGCGTACTGGGAACTCGAGGAGACGGTGCGGCTCGATCCGAACGACACGCAGGCGCGCATCGACCACGGCGAGTTCCTGCTGTTCGGGCGCAACGAGGAACTCGAGAAGGCGGTCGCAAGCGGCGACGCGGTCATCAAAGCGGAGCCGAAGCGCTGGGAGGGCTACGCGCTGAAGGGGCGCGCGCTCGCGGCGCTCGCGCGACACGAAGAGGCCGGCGATGCGTTCGCAGCGGGCGCCGCGGTCGCTCCCGAGCAGGCGCCGATGGTGTTGTTATGGGCGAACCACCTGAAGCAAGCCGGAAAGCTGGTGGACGCGGAGACGCAGTACCGCAAGCTCGCGGAGCTGGCGCCGGGTTTTGGCACGTCGGCGGCGCTGGGCGGATTCTTCGCGAGCATCGAAGGGCGCGACGCGGACGCGGAGGCCGCCTATCGCGCGGGCCTCGCCAAGGCGAAGAGCGAGGAGCGCACGTTCGCGACCAGCGTGCTGGCGAACTTCCTGGCATCGCGAAATCGCCAGCCGGAAGCCGAGCAGGTGCTGAAGGACGCCGTTGCCGAGACGCCCGACAGCGTCGACCTGATCTACGCGCTCGCCGCCTTCTACTCGCAGCAGGGGCGGCGCGCCGAGGCCGACCAGATGATCGAGCAGGCGACCAGCGCGCAACCTGATAAGCCCGAACCGTGGCTCGTGCTCTCGGCGCACCGCGGCCGCGCGGGCGATCTGGACGGCGCGCTCGCAGCCGCCGAGACCGCAATGAAGGTCGCGCCCGACAACGACACGGCGAAGCTGCGCCGCGCCGAGGTGTTGATCGACCTCGGCGCGCGCAAGCAAGACAGCGCCGTGCTCGCGCTGGCTGAGGGGGCGGTGAACGCGATCCTCACGAAGGACGACGGGCACCCCGACGCGAACTTCGTGAAGGGCAAGCTCGAACTCGCGCGCCGCAACCTGCCGGAGGCGCTCGCCGCGCTGCGCCGCACGGTCGACCGGCGGCCCGACATGCCGCAGGCCTACTTCCTGATGGCGTCGGCGAAATACCTGTCCGGCGACCGCGCGGGAGCGCGCGCGGATGCGCAGAGCGCACTCGAACGACAGCCGAACTTCATGGAGGCGGTCTCGCTGCTCGCACGCTCTCACGCTGCGCTCGGCGATCACTCGCTGGCTGTCGAGGCGGGCAAGCGCGCGCTCACGCTCGGCGCGGGCTCAGAGGTCCGCATCGTGATTGCACAGAGCCTCGTGCAGCTCGGCCAGCTGCCGGACGCGCTCGAGGAGCTCGGCGAGATTCCCGAGGCGGAGCGCGGCGTGGACGCGCACTACGCGTTCGGCCGCGTCTACCTCTTTCAAGCCAGCACGCTTGCCGCGAAGGCGCGCAACGAGAAGGGTGTTGTTACGGACGCCCAGCGCGAGGCCGAATCCGTCGCCGAGTTCGCGAAAGCGCGCACGCACCTCGAGGAAGCCGCGCGCCTCTCGCCGAGCAGCGCGGAAATCCTGGCCTCGCTGTTCGTGCTCGATCAGCGCGATGGCCGCGTCGACCAGTCGCTGGAACGCGTGAGCGCGGCGGCGAAGGCGGCGCCCAAGGACGCGGGGCTCGCGCGCCTGGTCGGCGACATCGCCTGGCGGAGCGGGCGCGCCGACATCGCAGAGACGAGCTACCAGCGCGCGATCGAAATCGATCCGAATCAGCTCGAGAGTTACGGCCGCTTGGCTGGGCTGCTCAGCGCACAGCGACGATCGAGCGAAGTCGTGCGCACCTACGAGACCGCGCTCGCGAAGAACCCGAAGTCCGGCGAGTTGCACCTCGTGCTGGGCATCCTGAAGGAGACGCAGGGCCCGGCGGGCATCGACGCGGCGGTCAAGCACTACGAGCAGGCGATCGAGCTCAATCCCACGCTCGCCGCCGCCAAGAACAACCTCGCGTTCTGGCTCGCGGAGCGCGGCGGCGATCTCGATCGCGCCCTCGATCTCGCCCAGGAAGCCAAAGCGGCACTGGCGAAGAACCCGCGCACGAACCCCTCGGCGGCCGACACGCTGGGTTGGGTCTTCTTCAAGAAGAACTTGCCCGAAGCGGCGGTGAACTATCTGCGTGAGGCGGTGGGCGGTTTCGATCCCACGATCGCTTCAGATCTTCAGACCCGTCCGCTCGTGCGCCATCACCTGGCGCTAGCGCTCGCCGCTACCGGCGACAAAGCCCAGGCGTCGGCCGAGTGGAAGCTGGCGCTCGGCGAGTACCAGGCGCTGCCCAAAATGCAGGGCGCGACGGAGCCGAGTTGGGTCGCGGATGCGCGCAAGGAACTGGCGAAGCTCTGAGGGGCGGGCGCCCGTTCCAGCATCGGGGAGAGCGGATGCAGCCGGCGACGCTGCGCGTCGCGGCTGATCCGCCAGGCGGGCAGCGGCAAGCGGCGCTTCGCCGCGCGCAGCGAGCGAACGCGAGCGAAGTAAACGCGGTGGCCGGCGGGCGCGCAGCGCCCGCCCAAAAGCTCGGTAAAGCCCGCGCAGGCTGCGGCCGATGAAGCCGTGAGCCTCGGCTCAGCCCGTGTTGGGCGCGCCGATGGCCTGCGCGGAGGGACACATGAGATTCGCAAGGCTCGCGCCTGCGTTGGTGCTGGCGTTCTCGTTTTCGGCATCGCTTGGGTTCGCGGAAGAGGCGGTTGCCCCGGCGGCGCCCGCTGAAACCGCGGCCCCAGAGGTTGCACCCGAGCAAACGCTCGGCCCGGTCGGCCACGATTCGCAGGGCCGCGCGGGTCGCATTCACGTCGTGCAACACGGCGACACGCTCTGGGACATCTCGGATGCCTATCTCGGCACGCCCTGGGTGTGGCCTTCGATCTGGAAGGACAACACGGCGGAAGTCGAGAACCCGCACAAGATCTACCCGAACGAGCGGATCTGGATCAGTCCGCACGAGATGCGCAAAGTGAGCGACGCCGAAGCGGCGGAGCTGCTCGCGCGCATGCCGGAGCAGGAGCAAGAGCTCGAAGAGCAGCCGATGCCCGCCGCGATGGGCGACCCGGATGGCCCTGCGCCCACGCGCGTGCGCCGCACGTATCGCTACAGCGAGATCCAGACGGCCGGCTTCGTGACGCTCGAAGAACTCGAAGGCGCGGCCTCGATCCTCGATTCGAACTCGCCGCGCACGATGTACTCGGATCACCTCGAAGTTCATGTGGGCCTCGGCAAGGGCGAAGTCGCAGTCGGCGATCAGCTCGAGATCTTCCGCCCCGGCGACTTCGTCACCGACCCGGCCACCGGCCGCAAGCTCGGCCGCGTGACCGAGCAGCTCGGCTGGATGGAGATCACCAAGGTCAGCGATGAATCCGCGCTGGGCGTGATCCGCATGTCGAAGAACGACATCGCGAACGGTGATCACGTGATGCCGCGCCGGCTGCGCAACGCGGAGATTCCGATCGGCGATCGCGTCGATGTCGAAGGCATGCTGGCTTACACGCCTGATAAGCGCGTGCAGATGGGCCAGGGCGACGTGCTGTATCTGAACCGCGGCACGCGCCAGGGCATTATGGTCGGCACGCCGCTGGAGGTGTTCAAGCCGATGGGCGAGCGCCGCGACGCGGTGCGCAAAGAACTGCGCGCGCTGCCCGATCACGTGGTCGCGAAGCTGATCGTGGTCGAGGCGCACGACGAGACCTCGGTCGCCGTCGTGACGCATACGAGCACCGAGCTATCCCGCGGCCTCAGCTTCCGAGGGACCGACGGGCTTTAAGCTTAGGTTGACTTGCCCGTCTTAGGGTGACTTGCCCGCGCTGAGCGCCAGCGAGGTCTGCCTCGCTGGAGGCGAAGCGCGGGGGAGATTGAGGCGCTGCGAACAACGAGGCGCGAGGACGAAAGTTCTCGCGCCTCGTTTCGTTTTCGATAACGGAGTCGCCTCGACTTCCCCCGCGCTTCGCTTCCGCCGTCGCAAATTTCGGTGGCGCTCGGCGCGGGCAAGTCGAAAAGAACTGGCGCTCGGCGCGGGCAAGTCGAACAATGCCCTGGCTCCCGGTCCCGCGGAGTCACTTCGGTGGATGTGCTCGACCCGCGCGAGCCGCGCGAACGCGCTTTGCTCGCACTCTGGCTCGAAGCGCAGCGCAGGTACGCGCTGCACCCGGAACAGGCGCCGCCCGCGCTGCGGCGCGCGCGCAGCGCTGACGAACTCGCGCGCGCGTTCGAGCGCACTGCGGAGGCGAGCGCCGCGCGCCTCGCCGCGCAGGACAGCGAGGCGCTCGCCCGCGTTGGCGCGCGCGCGGTGCCCATCTCGTCCGCGCTCTACCCCGAGCGGTTGCGCCGCCTGGTCGACGCGCCGCCGTTGTTATTGGTGCGCGGTGCGCCGGCGTTTCTGTTGGTGCGCGCCGTGGCGATGGTGGGTGCGCGTGCGGCGAGCGCATACGGCCTGCGCGTCGCGCGCGAACTCGCGGCGGGCGCCGCGCGCGCGGGCCTGCTCGTCGTCTCCGGGCTTGCGCGCGGCATCGACGCCGCAGCCCACGAGGCCGCGCTCGAAGCCGGCGGTGCGAGCCTCGCATTCCTGCCGTGCGGGATCGAGCAGGTCTACCCAGCGAGCCACCGCCGCCTCGCCGCCGCGCTCGCAGAACGCGGCGCCGTGGTGAGCGAGTTTCCCGTCGGCACGCCACCGAGAGCGCCGTACTTCCCGCTGCGCAACCGCCTAATCAGTGCGCTCTCGGAGGCGGTGCTCGTGGTCGAGGCGCGCATCGCCAGCGGCACGCTGGTAACGGCGCGCCACGCCGCGAACCAAGGTGTCGATGTGCTGGCGGTGCCGGGTCCGGTGCACTCGCCGACCAGCGCGGGGCCGCACCTGTTGTTGCGGGATGGCGCGGGGCTGGTGACCTGCGCGGCGGATCTACTCGAAGTGTTCGGGCTCGAAGCCAAGGAACCCGCGCGGACGAGTGCGGCCGCGCCGCGCGCGGGCGACAGCGAGAACACGCAGCTCGCCGCACGCGCGCTCGCGCTTTTGCGCAGCGAACCGCTCGCACGCGAGGCGCTTGCTGCGCGGCTCGGCGCCGAGCACGCGCCGCTCGCGGCCGCGCTGCTCGAACTCGAACTCGCGGGCGAGGCAAGCGAGGACCGCGACGGGAGTTGGGTCGCGTCTCGTCCCAGTTGACGCGCGAGCGGCGCGCTCGCAGAGTGCTCCGCCGGAGAATCGCCGATGACTCGAGCGCTAACTCTCTCGGTTCTCGCCTACCTCGCGCTCGCGACATCTTCCCTGGCTGAGCCGCTGCTCGTCTCTCGAACCGCCGCCTACGCGAAAGCAGAAGACGCCGCAGCGACCGCCGTACTGCGATGCACGCTCGCGGAATTTCAGGCAAAGGCCGTGCGCGAGCGCCTCGCGGCCTCGGGAATCGCCGCGACCGAAGCGGCGAACGATGAGGTCCCAGCGCACGGCCGTTTCCTGTCGCTGCGAATCGACGTTGCGCGTTTCGGTGCGACCAAGGCCCTGTCGCTCCCGCGGTTTGTGACGACGACGGCGCGGCTCTATCAGGACGGCGCAGAGACCGCGCATTTCACCGAAACGAGAGGCACGATGCGCGGCAGGGCCGGCGCAGGCGGCAAGAGTTCGTGTCGCATGCTGGCCTCGTCCGCCCACGCGCTCGCGGGCGACATCCAGAAGTGGCTGAGCGGTGTTCTCGCCAACGAGAGCGCTCGCGAACCGCACACCGCGACGGCGCCCGCCGCCTTGCCGCCGAGCGCGAACTGATCGCGCACGCAACGGCTGGGGCGAAGCGTCTCCGCTCCCGCTAACCCCCTCTTTCATGCACGCAGTCGTGATCGGAGCGGGCCTCGCGGGCAGCGAGGCGGCGATGCAGCTGGCGCTGCGCGGCGTCTCGGTCGTGCTGTACGAGATGAAGCCCGTGCGCTTCTCGCCCGCGCATCAGAGCCCCGAGTTCGCGGAGCTCGTGTGCAGCAACTCGCTGCGCGGTGCGGCGCTCACGAACGCGGTGGGCCTGCTGAAGGAGGAGATGCGCCGGCTCGGCTCGCTCGTGCTGCGCGTGGCGGACGAAACCGCGGTGCCCGCGGGCCGCGCGCTCGCGGTAGACCGCCTCGAGTTCTCGCGCCGCATCACCAGCGAACTCGAATCGCACCCGCGCATCGAAGTGCGCCGCGAGGAAGTGACGCGGTTGCCCGAGGCAGACGTGGTCGTGCTCGCGAGCGGCCCGCTCACCGCGCCCGCGCTCGCCGCCGAACTCGCGGAGATCGTCGGCGGCGACTCGCTCTATTTCTACGACGCAATCTCGCCGATCGTCTACGCCGATTCGCTCGATACCAGCGTCGCTTTCAAGGCCTCGCGCTGGGAAGACGGCGACGGTGATTATTGGAACTTGCCGCTCGACGCCGCGGGTTATCAGGAGTTCGTTCTGGATCTGCTGGCCGCCGAGAGCGTGCCGCTGCATCCGTTCGAGAAGGAGCTCTACTTCGAGGGCTGCCTGCCGATCGAGGAGATGGCGCGGCGCGGGCCGGCCACGCTGCGCTTCGGGCCGATGAAGCCCGCGGGCCTGACAGACCCGAAGACAGGCCGCTGGCCCCACGCGGTCGTGCAACTGCGTCATGAAGACAAGCGCGGCACGCTCTTCAACATGGTCGGCTTCCAGACCAAGCTGAAGCAAGCCGATCAGCAGCGCATTCTGCGCAAGCTGCCGGGCCTCTCAGAAGCGGTCTTCGCGCGCTACGGCTCCGTGCACCGGAACACGTTTGTGAACTCGCCGCGCGTGCTCGACGCAAACCTCGCACTGCGCGGGCGCCCGAATGTGCTGCTCGCGGGCCAGATGGCGGGCGTCGAGGGTTATGTCGAATCCGCCGCGCTCGGCTTCATGGCGGCGCAGTTCGCGCTGGGGAAGTTGCGCGGCGAGCCGGCGCCGGAACCTGATGGCTGCACCGCTCACGGCGCGCTGCTCGGCCACCTGCGCGAAGAAAAGAAGCACGGCTTTCAGCCGATGAACGTGAACTTCGGCCTGTTCCCCGCGCTCGAGGCGGCGCGCCTGCCGCGCCCTGAGAAGTACCGCCGGCTCGCCGAGCGCGCGCTCGCGGCGCTCGAGCCGTATCGCGCGGCGACGGCGCTGCGCGCGTGAGCTGGGAAGAGGCGCTCGCTGCCTTCGCGCGCTTCCTGCGCAGCGAGCGCGGTTTCTCGGAGCACACCCAGCGCGCCTATCTCTCGGACGTGCGCCAACTCGCGGCGCACGCAGGCAGCACGCCCGCGCGCGTCAGCGCCGACGACGTGCGCGGCTTCCTCGCCTCGCAGCACCGCTCGCGCTCGCCAGCCACGCTCGGGCGCCGGCTCGCGTCCATCCGCACTTTCTTCAAGTTCCTCGTGCGCGAAGGCATTAGGGGCGCGGACCCGACGCTCGGCTTGCCTGCGCCGCGCGCGCCGCGCCCGCTGCCGCGGCCGATTCCGGTGGACGATGTCAGCGCGCTGCTCGACATGCCGCGCGCGAGCGGCGCAACCAAAGATCCAGATGCGCTGCGCGACCAGGCCATGTTCGAGCTGCTCTACGGCGCGGGCCTGCGCGTGGGCGAGATCGTCGCGCTCGACGTGCGCGATCTCGATCTCGTGCGCGGCGACGTGCGCGTCTGGGGCAAAGGCGGCAAGGAGCGCGTCGTGCCGCTGCCCGAAACCACGCGCGGCGCACTGCGCGTGTACCTCGACGAGCGCAGCGGCCCGGGCGTGCTCGGCGAACCGCTGTTCGCGTCGCGGCGCGTTCCGCGCGCAGCGAAGCCCGCAAGACTTGGCGTGCGCGACGTGCGCAGGCGCCTGCGCAAACGCGCCCTCGAAGTCGGCCTCACCGGCCGCATTCACCCGCACCGCATGCGCCACAGCTACGCGACGCACCTGCTCGACATGGGCGCCGACCTGCGCGCGATCCAAGAACTGCTCGGCCACGCGAGCCTCTCGACCACGCAGCGCTACACGGCCGTTTCGGCCGAGCGAATTGTTGCGGTGTACGACAAGGCCCACCCGAGGGCGAAGCGCGTGCGCACGGCGGCGCCGGGCTCCCGCAATAATCCCTGATTACAACGCACTCGGGCTGAGCCGAGATCGGCAACCCGCAGCGCCGCCGGGTCGCCGATGTCATCATGCGCGCACACCGGAATCGCGCACACAGGAGAAGCGAGCTTGCCCCAGCACCGCGTGCTGATCGTCGACGACGAGCGCTTCTTCCGCGAAGCGATCGGCGACGTGCTCAGCGCGGCCGGCCTCTCGCACGTGACGGCCGCGACCGGCGCGGACGCGCTCGAACTCGCCGCCGACCCCGAGGTTGGCGTCGTAATCCTCGATCTCGAGCTGCCGGACATGCACGGCCTCGAAGTGTTCCGGCAGCTCAAGCAGCGCTTTCCCGAACTGCGCGTCGTGATCCTGTCCGCGAGCACGCAGGAAGAGCACGTGCTCGAGGCGCTGCGGCTCGGCGCCTTCGATTATCTCGCGAAGCCGCTGCACGAAGAGGAGTTGCTGCTCTCGGTGCGCCGGGCGCTCGACACGTTCGGCCTTGCGAGCGGTTGGCTACGTCTGAAATCGCGCGTCGATCGGCTGCAAGGCGCGCTCGCCGAGCTTTGGGTGCAGGCGAAAACCGAGGGCACCTCGCCCGACGACGTGCGCACGCTCGCGGTGCGCGCCGCAGCGGAGGTGCTCGGCGCGGCACGCACTTCGCTGATGCTGCTCGATGAGAACGCGGCGGAGCTGCGCGTGGTGGCGGCGGTCGGCAACAAGCTGGCGACGCAAGAGATGGACGCGGTGCGCGTCGGCCAAGGAGTCGCCGGCCTGGCGCAGGCGCGCGGCGAGGCGCTGCTCGTCGCGGACATCGCGTCGGACGAACGCTTCGCGAGCCGGGAGGCCGCCGGCAGCTACGGCTCGGCCTCGTTCGCAGTGGCGCCGCTGATCGCGGGCGCGCGCACGCTCGGCGTCCTGTGCGCGACCGAGCGCAGCGGCGGCGAGGCGTTCGACGCCGAGGATCTCGCGCTGTTGCGCATCATCGCGGGCCAGGTCGCGCACATGTTGCAGGCGCCGCCTGCGCTGCCTGCGCCCGAGCCGGCGCCAGAGCCCGAACTCGAGGTGGATGTCGAACTCGGCAGCGACTTCGAGGATTTGACGCAGCCCGCTGGCGAGCCGCAGGAACGCGCGGTTACGAGCGATCTCGCTGCGCGCGGCGCCGAGCTTGCGCGTGAGGTGTGCGAGGCGGTCACCACCGAGGTCGAACCGGCGCGCATCCTCGAAGCCGCGCTGAAACCGATCGCGGCGGCGCTCACCGCCGCGCCAGTTGCGATCTTCCTGCGCGACCCGGAGAGCGGCGAGCTCGCGCGCGAAGCCGAATACGACGACGGCGGGAGGCGCGCGGATCGCGCACGGCTACCGCTCGCACGCGGCCTCACCGGCAGTGTGTTCGCGACAGGTCAACTGGTGGCGACGGGAGACCCCGCGCGCGACCCGCGCTTCGACGCTGCGGTGGACACGCCCGAAGACGGCGCTTCCGGTCCGCTCTTGTGCGGCGCACTGCGCTTCCGCGGCAAGCCGATCGGCGTGTTCCGCGCCTTTCCCGCGAACGCAGCGGGCGCGTCGCCGGAACTCGGCGAGTTATTGTGCGCCGCGCTCTCGGCTGCGGTGCGCAACGTGCTGCTCTATCGCAGCCTGGTCGAGACGATCGAAGAAGTCGCCGAGGCGCGGCGCACTGCGCGCGAAGGTGCGAAGACGCATTAGAGGTGAGCCCAAGAGCAACCAAGCCGCGCGGAGACTGAGACACCAGCAACCAAACCCAGCAAGCGGCCAAGCGCCGCGCAGCGGTGCAGGCCGCGCGCAGCGAGGCGCAGCCGAGCGGAGAGTCGCGAAAAATGGTGCAGGCGCTGATCGACAAAGCCGCGGTGCTGATCGAAGCGCTGCCGTACATCCGGCGCTTTCGCGACAAAACCGTCGTCATCAAATACGGCGGCCACGCCATGACCGACCCGGAGCTGCGCGCGTCGTTCGCTGTCGATGTCGTGCTGCTCAAGTACATCGGCATGAAGCCGGTGATCGTGCACGGCGGCGGCCCCCAGATCGAGAGCACGCTCGCGCGGCTCGGCCTCAAGTCGAGCTTCGTCGACGGCCTGCGCGTTACCGACGACGCCACCATGGAAGTCGTCGAGATGGTGCTCGGCGGCTCGGTCAATCGCGAGATCGTCGGGCTCGTGCAGAGCGGTGGCGGCAAGGCGATCGGCCTCACCGGCAACGACGGCCGCTTGTTATTGGTGAAACGCCGCGTGCGCGCGGGCAAGGATCTCGGGCGCGTCGGCGAGGTGGTCGCGGTCGACCCGGGACCGATCACGGCGAT
This sequence comes from Deltaproteobacteria bacterium, assembly GCA_031401135.1. Taxonomy (GTDB): domain Bacteria; phylum Myxococcota_A; class UBA9160; order UBA9160; family UBA6930; genus VGRF01. The sequence continues at coordinate 18,588 of JANNRF010000248.1, forward strand.
GACCGACGCGGGCTTCATCCCGGTGATCGCGCCGATCGGCGTAGACGAGGCGGGCATCACCTACAACGTCAACGCGGACGACGCGGCGGGTGCGATCGCGGCGGCGCTGCGCGCCGAGAAGCTGATCCAGCTGACCGATGTCGAGGGCGTGATGGACGCCAGCGGCAAGCTGATCCAGCAGCTGACCGAGGCCGACGTGCAACGGCTGATCGCCGAGGGCACGATCAAGGGCGGCATGATTCCCAAAGTGCAGTGCTGCATCGACGCGCTGAAGGGCGGGGTCACGCGCAGCCACATCGTGGACGGGCGGATGCAGCACGCGGTTTTGCTGGAGATTTTCACGGACGGCGGGGTCGGGACGGTGTTCCTGGCGCGCGGGACGAAGGCTTCGAAGCAGCGGTAGAGCGCTTTTCGATTCGTGGCTCCGCGCCCGGCGCCGGGGCGGGGCCGCCTTCGCTGCATGGCTCACGCGTCTGCCTGGGCGTACCGGGGCTCGGAGTTCCAAAGCCCTTGGTTCTTGGGGCTTTTCCTGCTCCGCTTTACTTCCGCTCAGGCGGCCCCGCCCCGGCGCCGGGCGCTGCTCGGTGTGCGCCGGGCGTCGTCTCATTGCGGGTTCAGTGCGTCGGGTCGGGGGTGGGAGGGTCGGGGGGGGGTGGGGGGGGGGGGGGGGGCCAAAAGCCCCAAAATTTTTTTGTGGGGGGGGGGGGGGGTGGGGGGGGGGCGGGGTGGGGGGGGGTGTGGTGTAGGGGGGTGTGGGGGGG
>JANNRF010000249.1:0-2693 GCA_031401135.1 Deltaproteobacteria bacterium
CGGCGAGCCGCGCGTTCGGAACCTGAGAAGTCGATTCGCCGCGCAGTTGCCGCGCGGCTTCGATCAGCAGGAAGATGCCGCGCATGCCGGGGTGATTGGAGGACAAGCCGCCGCCATCGGTGTTGAGCGCGGGGCCGCCGGGTTTGTCGAAGCGCAGGCGTCCGCCCGCCACCCACGCGCCGCCTTCGCCTTTCTTGCAGAAGCCGAGGTCCTCGAGAATCGTGAGCACGGTGATCGAGAACGAGTCGTAGATCATCGCGATGTCGAGCTCGCTCGGTGTTATGCCCGCCTCGCCGAATGCGCTAGGCCCCGATTGCGCAGCGGCGCTGGTGGTGATGTCGCCGCCGTTCTCGGGGTACTTCGTGGCCTCGCCGCCGCCGAGGATCCAGACCGGCTTCTTCTTGCAGTTGCGCGCGACTTCGGGCGCCGCGATCACGACGGCGCCGCCGCCATCGGAGATCATGCAGCACTCGAGCAAATGGAGCGGGTCGGCGATCATGCGCGAGCCCACCACGTCGGCGATCGAGGTCTCGCGAATATCGAGGAACTCGAGCGCTTTCATCGCCGCGACCGCCTCCGGGTTTCTCATCGCGTGATAACGCGTCGCCGTCGCGATCTCCGCGAGCTGCTCGCTCGTGGTGCCGTATTGGTGCATGTGGCGGTGCGCGACCATCGCGTAATTAGAGACCAGCGTCATGCCGCTGAAGCCCTCGAGATTGTCAGCGGGAGCGGGCACGCCGGCGCCCATGCGCGCGCCGACGCCGATCGCCCAGGCATGGCTGTGCGCCGTCGAGCCGTAGCTGAGCAGCGCGACGCGCGCCTTGCCCTGGGCGATGTCGCGCTTCGCGTGGGCAGCATGGAACTCGTAGGAGCTGCCGCCGACGTTGGTCGTGTCGATCACGTTCGGGCGCAGGCCGAAGTACTCGGCGATCTGCAAGCCCGACATGCCGCCGCCATCGCCAGCGTCGTAAATCGCGTCCACGTCGCGCCAGCCAAGGCCGGCGTCCGCGAGTGCGCGCCCGGCGCTCTCGGCCTTGATCTGCAGCGGACTCACGCGTCCTTCGACATCGCGCGACGGGTACTCGTGAATCCCAACAATCGCCGCGTCGCGTTTCTGTGTCGCCAACGGAGATCTCCCCAACTCGGCTCAATGAAGAGGCCGACTCTACGCGGGCCTCGCGGCGCTCCGCTAGCGCGCGGCGCGCGCCAGCAGCGGGGCAGGATCGATTCCGCGCAGCAAGCACGCCGCCCGAATGCGCGTCGGGTGATGGAGGATGTGCGCGGGGCCCTCGCCGCAGAACTCGCACGCCTCGCTGTCGCGCGCGCCCACGAACGGGTGCCCGTCGTGGCGCGTGAGCCGCTCCACGACGGGCTCGAGACGCGCTGTCGGCGCCTTCGCGTCGCTCGTGGGCGCCTCCACCTAAGTGCTTCCCTCACCCTGAGCCAACCAGTTCCGCGCCATCGACGCGCCGCGAAACACGCGCGTGCGCTCGAATTGCGCCTCCGCGAACACCTCGAACATGCGACTCATGCCGAACAGCGCGTCATCGACCGCGACGATCGCGCAGGCGCCCCACGCTACCCGAGAGGCGACGCGGCGAATATCGCCCACCAACGCCTCGAGTTGTTGGGTCTCGGGCAGCGACTGCATCTCGGAAAGGTCGAGCAGCACGTCGAGACGCGGCGGCAAGGACACATCCGCCTCGAGTTCGCGGAAGTGCGCGCGGACCTCGGCGAATGTCACCGCGCCCGCGCATCGCGTCTGCACGCAGCCGAGCTCCGCATCGAACCGGTAGCTGACTGGCATCGGGCCTCCATTCGTGGACGAGGGCGGGCGAGGCGCTCTGCCGAGGTAAGGGCCGTTTTGCAGGATACGCCGCCTGAGCGCAGCGTAGAGTGGTGGAAGCGAGCGGCTGCGAAGGGGCTGCTCGGGCGTTGCGAAGGAGTCGCGAACGCACGGCAGGCCGACGAGCGGACGCCTTCGCAGCTGCCTCACGCCCGCCCCGCGCAACGCCGAGAACAGCTCAGCGCTTCGAGCGCAAGGAGGCGCCTAATGATTCCGTACCTGAGCGATGCGATGCGGTTCTACCTGAGAGATGGCGTCGATTGGGACACCTACTTTTCGATGCGCAAGGGCGCGCAGACGGACGCCGCGATCGAGCGCGACGCGCTCGCGGAGATCGTCGACACCGCCGCCAAGCTGTGCGCATCGCTGGAACCCGAGCTGCGCGCAGGCTGGGCGCAGGCCGCGCGCCTCGAGCAGGGCGAGGTGGTGCACCCGCCGCACATCGCGCGGAGCTACAAGGCGCTCGCCGAAGTCGGCCTCGTCTCCTTCGGTGTCGACGAGCAGTACGGCGGTTTTGGGCTGCCCGTGCTCGTCACCAACACGATCTTGCAGATGATCTCGCGCGCAGACGCCGGCCTAATGACTGTGATTGGCCTCCAGGCCGGCGTCGCCGACGACATCCAGATGTACGCGAGCGAGGAGCTCAAGCAGCGCTACCTGCCCGGCTTCGCAAAGGGCGAGCTGATGGGCGCGATGGATCTCACCGAGCCGCAGGCCGGCTCGGATCTCGGCGGCATCACGACGCGCGCGACCGAAGACGGCGGCAAAGTCTTCCTCGACGGCAACAAGATCTTCATCACGAACGGCGGCAGCCAGGTGCACCTCGTGCTCGCGCGCGACGGCGAGA
>JANNRF010000250.1:0-3214 GCA_031401135.1 Deltaproteobacteria bacterium
GCGCGAAGTCGACCGCTGGGCGAGCGACGCACTCGCGGCGCTGCCGCGCAGCGGCCCGCAGCTGGCGTTCGCCGCCGTAATGCTCGCGCTCGGACTCGCGGCTGGGCGCGGCTCGCGCAGCCTCGGCGGCCCGCGCGGCGAGGCGGACTACGAAGGCGGCGCGGGGATCTGAGATGGCGACGGAGTTCACGCCGCTTGCAGGCTTGTTGGGCGGCGCGCTAATCGGCATTGCTTCGGCGCTGCTGCTGCTCACTGACGGCAAAGTCGCGGGCGTAAGCGGGATCCTCTCGCGCGCACTCACGCTCACACCCGCGCGCGGCGATCTCGCGTGGCGGCTCGCGTTCCTCACAGCGCTCCCGCTCGGCGCGAGCCTGATGATTCGCGCGACCGGCGACGCGCACGGCTTCGCGATCACGCGCAGCTGGCCGCTGCTCGTCGCGGGCGGCCTGCTCGTCGGCTTCGGCAGCGCGCTCGGCAACGGCTGCACGAGTGGCCACGGCGTATGCGGCATCGCGCGCGGCTCGCGCCGCAGCGTCGCCGCGACAGCAACGTTCATGGCGAGCGCGGTGATTACGGTGTTCGTGCTGCGCCACGCGCTCAGCGCCGCGCGATGAAGCAGGTGTTCGCCGCGCTCGCGAGTGGCCTCGTGTTCGGCGCCGGCCTTGCACTCGCAGGCATGACCAACCCCGCGAAGGTGCTCGCCTTCCTCGACATCGCTGGCGCGTGGGATCCCACGCTCGCGCTCGTGATGGGCAGCGCGCTCGCCGTGAACGCTGCCGCCTACGCGCTAACGCGAAGGCGCGCGAAGCCGCTTCTCGCCGAGACGTTCGCGCTGCCCACGCGCAGCGACCTCGACGCCCGCCTATTAGGCGGCGCCGCGCTCTTCGGCATCGGCTGGGCGCTCGTGGGCCTCTGCCCCGGCCCCGCACTCGCAAGCCTCGCGCGCGGCGAGAGCGAGGTGTGGGTGTTCGCTGCGGCGATGGCGGTGGGGATGCTCGCCTCGCGAAAAATTGCGTAGGGGACGTACTTGCGTATCGCGCGACCGCGCTCGATGCGCTGCTAGCTTGTCCCCCCCACCCCGCCGTCCCGCGGATCGCGGACATGCCTCGCGGACCTCGCATCGACGCGCCCGGCGCAGCGCATCACATCTGGCAACGCGGCGTCGGCAAGATGGCCGTCTTCATTGACGACGCGGATTGCGACGAGTTTCTCGGCCGCTTCGAACGACTCCTCGCCGAGCACGGCTCCCGCTGCTTCGGCTTCGTGCTCCTGTCGAATCACTTTCACATCGCGCTGCAGACTGGACGGCTGCCGCTCTGGAAGCTGATGCACCGCCTCACGACGGGCTACGCGCGCTACTTCAACGAGCGCCACGGGCATGTCGGGCACGTGTTCCAGAACCGATACGGTTCTCGCCTGTTGGACGGCGATGAGGACCTCGCGACGGTCGTTGCCTACATCGCGCGGAATCCGCTGGAAGCTGGACTCGTGCCGGATGAGGCCGCGCTTCGGGGATACGCGGGGTCGAGCTATCCCGCGCTGATGGGCGAGCCCTCGCCGCGCCGCGGTGTCGCAGTTGGAGCAGCACTCTCGCTGTTCGGTCGCACGACCGCCGCGGCGAGAGAGGAGCTTCGTGCCCGAGTCGTACGCGGTGTGACTTGGCATTTCGATGGGCCCGCGGCTCTGCGCGCGCCGAGTCCCGCGACCGATCCCGCGTTCTCCCGTTTTTCGAGAATCGCCGCGGAGGCGTGCGCTCGCCTGAGCGTCGAGCCTGCCGAGGTCCACGGGCGCTGCCGGCGTGCGGACGCGCTCGCGGCGCGCGCGGAGATTGCGCAGCGCGCGTCAGCCGAGGGCTACGCCGGCTACGAGATCGCAGGCGAGCTCGGCGTATCGGAGTCCGCGGTGTGCCGGCTCCTGCGCCGGCGGCCGCGGAAGGGCGGATGAGCGGGACGAGATACGCAAGTACGTCCCCTACGCAATTTCCCACTGCGGGATGCGGAGGAGTTCGCCTGTCTGCGGGTCCTTCGCTTCCTCGAAGCACACGCGCACGCGCGCACCGATTGTTACTTCGCGCGGCTCGCGGTTCACGACGTTGCCGATCACGCGCACGCCGGGCAGGTCGTCGAGGCTGACGAGCACGACGTTGTAGGGGCTGTGCGCTTTCAGTGCGGGGTGCACGACGTAGTGCGCGACGATCGCGCTCGCAATGCGGCCGACGCCCGCGCTATCGCGCTCCGTGAACTCGAAGCTCTGGCACGTGCTGCACACGTCCGTGGGTGGGTGCTGCACGTGCGCGCACTTGGCGCACTCTTGGAACACGAGCTTGCCGGCGGTGAAGAAGTGCTTGGTGAGCGCGTCTACGCCGGGCAGCATCCAGTCGTCGCCGAGGTAGCGGGGCATTAGGTGTCTCCGAGGAAGGGACGGGTTGCGAAGCCGCGCGGCGCACGGCCTTCGGGCACGCGGCTCACGGCGCGCAGAACAACACAGCGCTGCCGGGTGCGAAGCCGGGGCCGGCGACTGCGAGCGACAGCTCCACATCGCGCACCTGCGCGGTGCTCTCGCCGCGCACTTGGCGCACGGCCTCCACCACGCACTCGAAGCCGTGGATGTAAGCCTCGCCGATGTTGCCGCCGCTGGTGTTCATGGGCAGCGCGCCGTTCGGTGCGAGCAACCGCCCGTTCGCGACGAACTCCTCGATGCCCTCAGGCGGCGCGAGCCCCATCTCGCACATCGCGATCAGCACGGGCCCGGTGAAGTTCTCGTAGAACTGCGCGACGTCGAGATCGGCAGGTGTTACGCCGGACTGTTCCCAGATTGCGTTCGCGACGACGCTTTTGTGCGCGGTCGGAAACGTGCGCTCGTTGAAGGCGCCGGCGCCATCGCCCGCGCCGAGCCCCTGAGAAGCGGCGAGGATCGGCACCGGCTTCTTGCGCAGGTTGCGCGCGCGCTCGGGCGTGGTCACCACGATCGCTGCGGCGCCGTCGTTCTCGGGGCAGCAGTCGTACAAGTGAAACGGCTCGGCGATCCAGCGCGAGGCGTGATACTTCTCGCGCGTTAGGGGTTTTCCGTAGCGGATCGCGCGCGGGTTCGATTGCGCGTGGTGGTACGAGGCCATCGCGACATCGCAGAGCGCCTCTTGCGAGATGCCGTATCGGTGCAGGAACGCGGCGGTTTGCAGCGCGCAGATCTGCGCGGGGGAGAGCAGGCCGTAGGT
>JANNRF010000251.1:0-2096 GCA_031401135.1 Deltaproteobacteria bacterium
TACGGCGTCGCGCAGTTCGAGGTCGACGCCGATGTCGTAGCTGTTGCGCTTGAGCAGCACCCCGTCCATTAGGGCGCCGGCTTCGTCGACGCTCATCGTCAGCGTCGCGACGCGGCCCAGGGCGCGCAGCCGCCAGTGCCGGTAGCTCGCGGGCTCGCACTCGAAGCTCGCGGGCACGCCGTCGCCATAGCCTTTCACGCGCGCTTCTCCCGCAACAAGTGGCGCTGGATCTTGCCCGTCGCGGTCTTCGGCAACTCGTCCACGAATGCGATCGCGCGAGGGACCTTGTGCGGTGCGAGGCGCTCTCGCGCAAACACACGCAACGCCTCCGCGAGCGCATCGCTCGCGGCCACGGCGCTGCGCAAAGCGACGAACGCGCGCGGCTTCACGATCCCATCCGCATCGCTGTGCGCGACCACCGCCGCCTCGAGCACTGCCTCGTGCGCGCACAGCGCCGCTTCCACCTCGACGGGCGAAACCCACTGGCCGCTCGCTTTGAACAGGTCGTCGCTGCGCCCGACGTGCCAGAGGAAGCCGTCTGCGTCGCGCCGGTAGCTGTCGCCTGTACGCAGCCAGCCCGGCGCGAACATCGTCCGCGCAGTCTCTTCGGGGCGCGCGTGATAGGCGCGCGCCGCGCTCTCGCCATGGGCGAGCAGCGCGCCAAGCTCACCAGTTGTTACGTCGCCGCCGGCTTCGTCCACGAGCCGAACTGCGTAACCCGGCACCGGCGTTCCGCTCGATCCTGGGCGCGACGCGCCGGGCCGGTTCGAAACAAAGACGTGCAGCATCTCGGTGGAGCCGAGCCCGTCGAGCATCTCGACGCCGAAACGCGCGCGCCAGCGTTCGGCGATCGCCGCGGGCAGCGCTTCGCCCGCGGAGATGCACAGCCGCACGCGGCCCAGCGAAGCGGGCAGATCCGGGTGCGCGAGCATCGCCGCGTAGAGCGTGGGCACGCCGAAGAACACCGTGGGCGCCGCGCCGCGGAGCAGCGCGAACATCGCCTCGGGCGTCGTGCGGCCCGGATGCAGCACGCACTCGGCGCCCAATAACAGCGGGAACGTGAGGCTGTTCCCGAGCCCGTAGGCGAAGAACAGCTTCGAGCCGGAGAGCACGCGGTCGCTCGGGCCCAGCCCCAGCACGCCGCGCCCGTAACAGTTGGCGGTGACCGCAAGATCGACGTGGCGGTGGACGACGCCTTTGGGCGCGCCGGTGGTGCCGGAGGTGTAGAGCAGGAACGCGTCGTTTCCCGCGCGGGTAGGAGCGCAGGCAGGCGTTGCGCCCGCGCTGTGCTCGCCTGTCGCGAGCTCGCCGCCGCGCGCTTCGATGCGCGGCAGCTGCGGAAACTCCGCGAGCGCGCCCTCGAGGCCTACGTCGACGAACGCGAGCTTCGCATTCGCGTCGCGCGCGATGAACGCGAAGTCCTTCGCGAGCAGCACCGTAGAGAGCGGCACTGGCATTATGCCCGTGCGCAGGGCGCCGAGAAATGCGGCGAAGAAAGCGGGCGTGTCGTGCAGCAGCAACAACACGCGCTCGCCAGGAGCAACGCCACGTGCGAGCAGGGCGCGCTGCGCCGCGAGCGCCCTCCCGCGCAGCGCGTTGCCCGAGATCTCGCGCCCCGCGCAGCGCAGCAGCGTGCGCTCTCCGCGCGCCGCCGCGGCGGCGAGCAGCGCTTCGCCCGCGTTGTACGCGTCGTCATCTCGGGGTGTGGCGCGGTCTGCCTGCACATTCTCTCGCTCTCGAGTCGAGCGATGATGCGTCGAGCGCGCACCGCGGCGCCAGAGCGTGAGTCGCGGCGCGCTGCAGGCGGCGGCTACCGTGCGCTCCCCTCACGTAAGGAGAACGAAATGACGCTCGCAGGACGTGTCGCGCTCGTAACAGGTGGTGGCCGCGGCATCGGACGCGGCATCGCGCTCGCGCTCGCCGAAGACGGCGCCGACATCGCGGTGAACTACCGGAAAGACGCCGCCGCCGCGCAGGAAACCGTTGCCGCGATCGAAAAGCTCGGCCGCCGCGCGCGCGCCTACGCCGCCTCGGTCGACAGCTACGACGACGACCAACGCATGGTCGAAGCTGCGATCAAAGACTTCGGCTTCGTC
>JANNRF010000252.1:0-3360 GCA_031401135.1 Deltaproteobacteria bacterium
GCTCTCGCGCGGGAGACGCGCGGGCCACGCGCTCGGTTCGCCGCCCGCGCCCGCCGGGAGCGCAGCGCTCGCAGCGACGCGCTCGCGCGCAACGTCGAGCGCGAGCAGCCGCGTGCTCGGCCCCGCCGCCGCGATCAGCGCGTCTAGCTCCGCGCTCGCGCGCGAAACCTGACAACTGCCGCGTTCGAGGTTGCGCAGATACAGCGCGGCATCTTCCGCGCGCAGGCCCGCCAGCGCGTAGACGCGCAGCGCGAAGCTCGGCGGCGCCCAGTCGAGCAGGCGCAGCAGCGCGTGAGAGCCGCAGGCGCGGCAACGCGCGATCGCGTCGATCGGCCCGTCTTGAAACAAGAACGCGTGTGCGATCTCTGGCGGCGCGTCGCCCGCCGCGAGCCCCGCGAAATGCGCACACAGCGCGAGCTCAGGGTTCACGGTGCTCGGCCGGCGCGCGGAAAGGCGCGAACATCAACAGCGCGGCGCCTGCCACTACGGCTACGTCCGCGAGGTTCAATATTCCCGTGCGCAGCGGCCCGACACCGAGGCTCACGAAGTCCGTAACAACGCCAGCGTTGGCGAGCCGATCGAGCCAGTTCGCGAGGCCGCCGCCAGTTGCCAGCGCGAGGCCGGCGAGCGCGGCGCGGCTGCGCAGCGCAACGCGGAGCGTGCTCGCAAGCAAGGCCGCGATCAGCAGCGGCGCGAGCACGACGAACAGCGTCTCGCGCAGCGCAGGTGCGAGCTGCGCGCCGAAGCTGAGGAAGCCGCCGGGGTTGTGCGCGAGTTCGAAGCGCACGAGATCGCCTGCGAGCGAGTGCACCGCGCCGTCGCCGAGCGCGCTGCTCGCAGCTTGCTTGACCGCGTGGTCGCAGCCCCCAGTGAGCAGCGCGACGCCGAGAAAAGCGAGCGCCGCGCGGCGGCGGCTCATGACTCTTCCGCCGCCGCTTGCTTCGCGTCGTTGTACGCGTCGAGCTCCTGTTCGAGCGTGTCGGCCGGCACAACGCCCATCATCGCCAGCACCTGGCCGAGCGGCAGGCGTGCCTCCGCTTGCGCAGCGAGCAGCGCATCGCGCTGGGCAGGCATTAGGAACCCCATCTCCACCGCGAGTGCGCAAAACCGAAGTTCGCTCTTCGCCTGTGCATCGATTACGGCGACGACCTGATCGAGGTCGAGGAAGCCGCGCTCGAACGCGAGCCGCCCGATCGAGGGGCGCAGCGAACCTTGCTGCTCGAGCGCTTGGATGAGCTGTTGCTCCGTGAGCAAGCCGCGCGCAATCAGGTGCTTCCCGAACATCCGGCCGATGCCTCCAGACCTGAGTGGAGTCGAAACAACGATTAGCACCGTGCGAGTGCGGTGGCGTGATGAACTCGCGAGAACTATTCGCCTCTCGCTCCGCCCGTCAGCGCCGCCGCAAGTTCGTACGGGCTCGCCAGCAACGCACTCGCCCCGGCGTTCGTCAGCTCCGCACGCGAGCCGTAGCCCCACAGCACGCCTACGGCGGCGACTCCGTTCTTGCGCGCGCCGAGCACGTCGTGGGAGCGGTCGCCCACCATGGTGGCGGTTTCGGGCTCGATGCTCTCGGCGCTGAGCACGCGCGCGATCAGATCCGCCTTGTCTTGCAGCACGCCGTCCTCGCCCGGGCCATGGACGTTCTCGAAAAACCCTGAGAGATCGAAGTGCTCGACGATCTGCGCCGCGTACACACGAGGCTTCGACGTAACCACGAACAGCCGCCGGCCCGCCGCGCGCAGCGCCGCGAGGTTCTCAGGGATGCCGGCGTAGACGGCGTTCTCGTACATGCCGCTCGCCGCGAAGCGCTCGCGGTAGAGCGCGATCGCTTCGGCGATCCGCGCGGCGTCGTGCGTGCCGAGCAAACGGCGGAACGAGTGATCGAGCGGCGGGCCGATGCAACTCCGCAGTGCCGCCGCTTCGGGAACCTGCGCGCCGAGGCGGGCCAGCGCGTGCGCGAGACAGCGCGTAATGCCTGGCGCCGAATCGGTGAGCGTGCCGTCGAGATCGAGGAAGACGTTCATCGAGCGGGCTGCTCCACGAGAGTGCCAGCGCCGCGAGGCGCGCGCTCCATCAGAAAGTGCGTTTCGCTCTCACCGGTGACGCGGAAGCCGAGCCGCTCATACAAACGGCGCGCGGGGTTCACCTTGAACACGCGCAGCCGCACCGGGACGCCGCTGGCGTCGGCTTCCGCTGCGAGCGCCCGAACGAGCTGCGAACCGATGCCGCGCCCCTGATGACTCGGCAGCAAGAACACGCGGTTCAGCTTCAGCTGCTCGGCCGAGCGCGCAACGCTCAGGCAGCCGACCGGCTCGCCCGCGAGTTCCACGATCTGGTGAAGCGGGAGCTTCAGCGAAGCGAAGAAGTGCGCGCGCTGCTCCGCCTCGCGCCACGGGCCGAAAGTTTTCACGATGTGCGGACCGAGGGCGCCGCGTAGCAACGCGAAGAGAAACTCGCGATCGCTCTCGCGTGCGGGCCGCAGCGCGATCGGGATCACGGCGCGCCAGCGGGCGCGCGCTGAGGCTTGGTGTTACGGACGAAGTAGCCGGACACGCGCCACGCGCCGTTCTCGAACATCGGGACGACGCGCTCACCAGCGCTCGCATCCCCGAACTGCGATTCGAACTCGACCACGAAGTACTTGCCGGGCGGCGCGTCTGCGAGCGCCTCGGTGAACGTGGCGCTGACGAGTTGGTGCCCGACGGGGCGCCCGAGCGGTGCGCGAATGCGCGCGATCTGCGCGGGCCACTCCGCTTCGGGAACCGCAGCGCGCAGTGGCGAAGCGAGCTCGCGCCAGGTTTCGCTTGCGTCGCCGGCGTCGAGCGCACGCAGAAACTTCTCAGCGACGCTCGTAGCGATGTCTACATCCTGCGCGTCGCCGCGCGGGCCGCAGGCCGAGACGAGCAGCGCGGCGGCGAGCAGTGCGGCGGCGAAGGCGAGCGCCTCGATGCGGAGCGGGCTGCGCACGCTTGTTACGAGTTCCGCACTGACGAAACGCGCGCGGCGAGCGCCAGCACGTTGCCGTCAGGGTCGCGGAAGAACGCCATCCACTCGGTTGTGCCGGCTTCCCCGAACCTGCCGTCGTCGTCGCGGTGAATCGCGTGGGGCTCGCTGTCGAAGGCGACGCCTCGCGCGCAGAGCTCGGCGTGCGCGGCGTGGATGTCCGCCACGCGGAAGTAGAGCACCGCGCCGCCGGGCCTCGGCGCCTGCGTCGTTTCGAGTAACAAGCGCGTCGCGCCGAGTGCGAAGAACGCGAGCCCCGGCGGATCGAACTGCGCGATCGGCTGCGCGCCGAGCAGATCGCGGTAGAACGCGACGGAGCGCGCGAGATCGGAGCAGCCGAGGGCGACTTGATGCAGC
>JANNRF010000253.1:0-6429 GCA_031401135.1 Deltaproteobacteria bacterium
CGCACATACTGCGGTTCACGGAACACCGCGTAGGTGTGCAGCCGGTCCTTGATCGACTTCGTCGCGACATCCATCCGCCGCTTCATCGCCGCCATCTCGCCCTTGCGCGTCTCGATCTCGATCACGCCCGTGATCGTGCACCCGTAACGCGTGTCGAAGGCGCGCTGGAGGAGGGCGTCGGGGGTGGGGGTGGGAAGAGGGTCGGCGAGTGCGGAGGAGGCAACGAACGCGACCAGCGCTTGTAAGCTCGTCCTCAGTCTCATCGGGCGACTCCCTATGCGCTCGGGCTTCGCCACGAACTCCATGCGGAGATCAGTGCGGGAAGCACGAGGAGTTCGGCGGCAAACGCAGCGACGATCGACGCCGCGCTCAGCAAACCGATATTGGCCATGCTTTGGAATCTGGAAACCAGCATCGCGAGGAATCCGATAGCCAGCGTTCCGGAGGTAGTGACGATCGCGCGGCCGACGTGGCGACCCGACGAACGCGTAGCTTCCACCAGTCCGACACCTCTCCGACGCTCCGCCGTGAACGCGTGAAGGAAGTGAATAGTGTCGTCCGCAGCGATTCCGACCGCGATCGGCGCGACGAGCGCGGTTCCGGCGTCAAGCGCGATCCCGAAGAAGCCCATCAGTCCGAACAGCACGACCATCGGGAGGAGATTGGGGATCATCGCTAAGACCCCCCAACCGAAAGATCGAAGAAACAACGCCACCAACGCCCAGACTACTAGCGATGTCCAGGAGAATGCTTGCAGAGCGCTGCTGCTGACGACTTGATCAATCGAACGCTGAAGCGCCGATGGGCCTGTGATCAGGATCTCCCAGTCCTGTGGCAACTCATGCACGGCAGCCGCGACGCGAGCCAGGAGTCTCTCACGCGCATCGACTCCAAGTGATTCCGCGCTGAGCGAGAACCTAATAGTTCTGTGGTCAACAGAAATCCATTGATCAATTACGGAGGCGTCACTGAGAGAGACGAGGGCGAGGATTTCGCCCGCATTCTGGTGGTTCAGTTCGCCAGCTCCGAGTACGTGCGCACACCGGTCCAAGAGCGTGAGGACTGAAAGCGTGCCTCTGACATCCGGAATACCAGCGAGGTCGCGCTCGAACTTGAGCAGGCGTTCAAATTCGGCCGATCCTTCAAACGTGCCGTCTAGCGCAACGCGAACCTCCACACCCTCAATTGAGGCTAGGTGCTGGGACACGTACTCGATTCCCTCTCGAGTCGGATGACCATCGCGCCAGTAGTGAAGCGGGTGGGCGTCTGTCGTCAGCTGTGTAAGACCGAACGCGCCGATCGCTGCAGCACCCATCGACCAACCCAGGACGGCTCGGCTGCGCGAGATCGGAAACTCTATCAGCCGAGCGACAATCCGATCCCAGCGCTCAGACTCGCGGATTGCGAACGTGCGTCCGTCCGGCAGCAGGACAAGAATGGACGGTAAGACTGTGAACGTAAGCGCGAGGGCCGCAAGCACACCTAGAGCGGTTGTCACGCCGAAGTGTGCGAAGCCAACGGACTCGGTACCGACGAACGAGAGCAACCCAGCCACCGAAGTTGCTGTTGTCATTGTGCACGGGACCCATGTCTCCTGCGTTGCGTTCGTGAGCGATTCAGCCAAGTCGAGCCCGTTGCTTCGCATTCTCCAGTAGGACGTCAGATAGTGAATTGCGTCTGCGGAACCCATTACGAGGATGAGGGTTGGTGCCGCCGAAGTGAGGGGATCCCAAGACCAACCGAAGATCGCGATCGCGCCGAGGCCAAAACCTGTCGCGAGGCCGATACTGATCAACACTCCAACAACAGATTGCCACGATTGAATGAGGAAGAGGAAACAGACGGCGATTGCGCAGCCAGTCGCAGCGCCGATGAGCGCTGCTTCTGCCACCGCCTCGCGTTGGCTCACTACGTGGAACATCGGATTGCCGGAGAGGTAGAAATGGAATCCGGAGTGCACCCAAGGCTCTATCGCCTTCTCGATGTCCGCAACGAGCCCGGCTTGGTCCGCCGGGCCCGTCCGCTCGGACTCAACGATCAACGCGCCAACGTGCGCTCCCTTTCCGAGCAGGGTCCGGTCCCAAAACGGGTCGGCCTGGGCGGCGGCAATCGCTTCTCGGGGAGCATTCACGATGCCGTCTTCGACAAATCGATGAACGACAAACCCGTCATCGGCCGCAAGCAATACGGCGGTCTTGGCCGGACTCGATACGCGACTGACGTTCGGAGAGGTAGCCAGCGCGAGTCCGACTTCATGGGCCATTCGCAATGAGTTGTCGTCGAAGATCGAGTCACAGGGGTCGCCTGGCGATTCGCATGACCAGGCTACGATGACTGGGTATCCGCTTCCGAACTCCCTAAGAAACTCCTCGAGGTTGCGGATGTCAGCGTGACTCTCCCCTATGAGCGCATGAGCTCCGGACGTCGCTGGCGCACTAGACGCCGACCACGCCCCGAGCCCCGCCAACACCACCGCGATCGCAATCGTCGTCTTGGGCAATCTCAGGGCGAACGCCGTTAGGTGCTTCATCACACGGCCCTCCGGCGCACCGTGCGCCTGAAGAGCTGGGGCGCCTGCCGCATCGAGGTGGCTCGGCGAACTGCCGTGCGGCGCGGCTTCGAATTCCTGGACACGAGATGATTTTCGACCGCGGCAACTCCAAGAGCGAGCAGTGCGACCACCACCGCGCGGCGCGCCAGCGGGATCCCCACGCGCATGGTCACGATCAACACGACCACCAGCACGAGATTCGGGGCCACAGGGAGTGCGCCCCTTCGGACCCAACAGAGAGGCAGCGAGAGGGCGGTCAGGCGTTCCATGTCGGCCTCCGTAGCCAACTCGGCAGCTGCACTCGCGACGCGAAGACCAACAGCGCGGGCAGTAACAATAGCTCCGCAAACGCCGCGGCGACGATTGCGATTGCGCTCAGGCGCCCGATGTTCGTGGCGGTCTGGAAGCGCGACGCACCCATCGCGGTGAAGCCGAGCGCGAGCGCGACGGCGGTGGTTGCAATGGCGCGGCCGCAGTGTCGCGTTGCGCGCTCGAGCGCGGCGATCGAATCGACGCCGAGCCGGCGTTCGCGCGTGTAGGCGTGCAGCAAGTGGATCGTGTCGTCGACAGCGATGCCGATCGCGATCGGTCCGACGATCGCAATGCCGCCGTCGATTGGAATGCCGAGCCAACCCAATAACCCGTAGAGGATCGCGAGCGGAACGAGGTTCGGGATCATCGCGAGCAGGCCCCAGCGCGCGGAGCGCAGGAACGCCATCACCAGCAGCGTCACGAACACGATGGAGTTCGAGAGGCTCGCTATGGCCGAGCGCTCGATCTCCGCGTCGATCGCCAGGTGCAGCGCGCTCGGGCCGGTTATCACGACTCCCCAATCACTCGGCAGCTTGGCGAGAGCGCGGTCTACGCGCGCCATGTAGGCCTTCCTGGCCTTCTGGCTCGTCTCCTTTGAGTCGATGGACAGGCGCAGCTGCCGGCCGTCGAGTGAGATCCACGGATCGAGCGCGGAACGATCCGCCATTTCCGCGAGGCCGAGCAGTTCGCCGACGTTTTGCTCGTCGAGTCGCGCGTATCCCATCGAGCTGGCCAACGCTGCGAGATGGACCCGAATCGAGCGAATGCTGCCTCCGAGCTGTTCGCTCGCGAGACGCTGCTCGAGCAGCTCTAGCTCGCGAAACGTGGAGGGCGCAACGAGGGGCTCGGGTGCGGTGAGCGCGAGCTCGACTCCCTCGAGTGGGCGCAGCCGCGTAGCGACGTACTCGACGGCAGTTCGCATCGGGTCCTTGGACTTGAACGCGAGCAACAGGCTCGAATTCGCTTCGAGCTTCGTGAGCCCGGCGGCGCAGACGACTGTGACCAGCGCGGAGGCCAACAGCACCCCGCCGGGGTTGCGAGCGGGAATCAGCATCACGCGGCGGAGCGTGCGATCCCAACGCTCGGTCTCGATCAGCGCGTAGCGCGTCGAATCCGGGAGCAGATGCATTAGGGCGGGCAACGCGGAGAAGGTGAGGAGCAGGCAGAGGGCGACTCCCACGGCGGCGACGGCGCTGAAGTGCACGAGCGCAGGCGAGCCGCTGCCCAAGAACGAGAGCATGCCCGCAGCCGCAGTGAGCGTGGTCATCACACAGGGCGAGCTGGTCTCGCGTGCGGCGGCTCGCAATGCGGCGTCCTTCGTGATGCCCGTGAGGCGCTGATCCCAGTAACTAGTCAGGTAGTGAATTGCGTCAGCGGTGCCCATCACGAGCACGAGCGTCGGCGCGACAGCAATCATCGGATCGCACGACCAGCCCGCGAGCGGCAGCAGCACGCAGCAGCCGAGGCTCGCGATCGCGATGCTCACGAGCACGCTCGCGATCGACTGCCACGAGCGAATGAACAGGAACACGCTGACGGCGACGATTAGGCCCGTGAGGCCCGCGACGACCTGTGCATCGGCGCGCGCGGCGCGCATCAGAGCGACCTCGATCCACGCGCCGCCGGACAGCCGGAAGTGGAACCCTTGCGCCTCGAAGGGCGCGAGGGCTGACTCGATCGCGTCGATGGCAGCGAACTGATCGGCTGGGGTCGTCGAGCGCGCCTCGGCGATCAATGCCGCGACATCGCCGCCCTTCGCGACGAGTGCGCCTACCCAGAGCGGATCCGCGAGCGCTCGCTCGACGAACACGGGCGGGGCGCTCACGCGTCCGTCCGCGACGAAGCGATGAGAGAGGATGCCGTCGGGCGTGCCGACCAACAGCGGCGTATTCGCGAGGCTCGTAACGCGCGAGATGCTGGCGGATTGCCCAATGGCGCCGCCCACGGCGCTGGCCATGCGCAACGAGTTCTCATCGAACACCGAGGCGCAGGGATCGCCGGTTTCTCCGCACGACCACGCGATGATCACCGGATAACCGCCGCCGAAAGCGTCGACGAAGCGCTCGAGTTCGTGGAGCGCCGGGTGATCTGCCCCGATGTATGCGTCTGCGCCCGCGGAAAGCGGCGTGCGCAGAAAACTCCAGAGCCCGAACGCTCCGAGCGCGACTGCAAGCAGCAGCGTGAGCCTCGGCCAGCGCAGCGAGACCTCGGTCAGGCGATGCATGAGTTCCGCCGCTCGCCCCGCTGCAACATCTGGCACCTCAGCGCTTCATCAACACGTTGCGCGGCCCATCTTCATCACAGCGCTCCAGCGAAGGCGAAGGCAAAAAGCGTCAAATCGCGACTGTCATCGGGGAACGCTCACGACGGCGCGCATGCCGGCGCCATCCCGGCGCGGCTCCAGTTCGAGAACGCCGCCGAGTAGCGCGACCGCCTGCCGGCTGATGGAGAGGCCGAGGCCAGTCCCGCCTGTGCGGAACGACGCGAACGCCTCGAACGCGCGCCGTAATTGCTCCTGACTCATACCCGCGCCGCGGTCCTCGATCACGAGTTCGAGTGAGGCGAAGGTGGCTCGGGCACGGAGTTCGACGACTCCGTCTGCCTCGGACGCGTTCAATGAGTTGTCGAGCAGATTCACCAGCACGCGCACGAGGCGGTCGTAGCCCTCGGGCAGTTCGCCGAGATCGGGCAGTTGATGCACCAGAATGTGTGCTTCGCCGTGGAGCGAGCGCACTTCGAGACAGGCGCGCTGCACGATGTCCTCGAGCTTTGCGCGGCTCTTGCCGGGCTCGGATTCGAGCGCGGCGCGCGTCAGCATGCGGGCCTGCGCCGCCAAGCTGGCGATCTTCTTCAGGTACGGAACGAGCGGGTCCACGGGGTCGATCTGCGCCGCGAGCTTTTGCGCGGTCAACTCCAGCACGCCGAGCGGCTTCCCGATTTCGTGCGCGAGCTCCGCTTCGATGCGGCCGCGCGCGGCGAAGCGCTCGGCAACGCGCAGCTCCTGCTCGAGGCGCATTGCCGCGAGCGCCGAAGCGGCGTGGCCCGCGAGCGTCGCGATCCAGAGCTTCTCGCTGGCGCCGAGCAGCCGGCCGCGCTTATCAGGGAATACGACGATGCAGCCGAGCAGCGTCTGCCCGTTCGCAATCTTCGCGACCGCGCCAACCCCTGAGTCGTAAGCCTCCTTCGCGGGGCCCTCGTTCTCGTCGAGGCGGTTCAGGTCTTCGACGGCCTCGCGGGTCCATTCGGCGAGTTGCAACACTCGCTCCGGATCCTCGAACGAGCGGGCGCCCACCGCGTGGCCCACTTGCAGGCGCTCGCCGTGCGCGACGAAGGTCGCCACGCCGGCCCCTGATAACCCCGAGCGCACGGCTTCGCAGACGGCGCGCGCGACGCCTTCGGAGCTGCGCTGGGCTGCGATCTTGTGCGCGAACTCGCGGCCGAGGCGATCCCAATCGAAGCGCTGCGAAATCATTAGGGCGCGCAGCTGGCGCTTGACTTGGCTGCGCAGCGCGTCGAGCGGAACGAGCACGCCGTAGATCGTCGCGAACATCACGGTCGGGTGGCGG
>JANNRF010000254.1:0-10681 GCA_031401135.1 Deltaproteobacteria bacterium
GGCTCACGTTGCGGTGAAGCATTAGGCAGAGCAGCAGCAGGATCGCGTTCAGCGAGTTGAACTCGAGGCTCGCGCTCTTCATCACGAAGTGGAAATAAAGCCAGGCGACGAGCGCGGCGCTGAAGACGAGTGTTGCGAACGAGGTGCGCTCGAGGCGCTCGGCGAAGTTCGCGGCGGCGTTCACGTCGGGCGCGATGGCCTCGGCGAGCTTTGCGGTGCCTGGGAAATGCGAGACAGGGCGGCACTGTTTCGGCATGAACGCGCAGCCCGCCCAGATCACGGCGCCGGTGTAGAGCAGCTCGTGCAGGATCGCGGCCGGCGACCAGATCGTGGTCGCAAGCGGCAGCACGCCGATCGTCGCCTCGAGCGGGTGGCCGGGTGTCGCAACAATTAGGGGCGCGCTCGCGGAGAGGCCGAACTGCCAAGCCGCGTGGCTGGCCCAGACCGTCGCGAGCAGAAACAAGAAATCGAGCGCGATGCCGCGCCGCTCGGCCTCGCGCGCGAAGTTCACCGCCACGATCGGGCCGAGCACGAGGCCGAGGCCCCAATAGAAGTACGACGTGATGGCTGTAATCAGCACCGCCAGCGCGACCACTTGGTTCGCGGTGCGCGGCAGCTGCGCGAGTGCGGCTACCGCGCGGCGGAAGAACGGCGTCGAAGCCAGGGTTGCCGAGAGCACGATGATCAGCGTCATCTGCATCGTGAAGGGCAGCAGCATCCAGAGGCCGGTGTAATAGGCCTCGAGCGTTTGCGCGGGCGTGTTGCCGAGCGCGAGCGCGCCTGCGACGAGCACGAGCATCAGCACGGCGCACGCGCTGATCGCGTCGGGCACGTAGCGGCTCATTAGGGATGCGAAGCGATCGAGCCAGCTGTTCGTCACGAATCGCTCTCCGAGTTGGCGCACGCGTGCGCGTCTTCGCGCACTGCGTACCGCACCAGCGCGGCGTTGCGCCCTGGGCGGATTCGAGCTCAGGCCGAAGTCGGAGTAGAGCTGCGCTGCGAGATCTTCGCGCTGGATGCCCTCCCAAAGCGCCCGCGCACGTTTCACGCGGAGGCTGGGTTCCAATTCGAGCCGCGCGAGCGCCCCCTCGGAGCCTGTCTCCCGCGCAAAGCAGCACCAAGTCCACTTTACTCATGAGTAAAGTGGACTACGGTCCTTTTCGTGCAGTTCCGCAGGCGATACCTCGAGGCCGCGATCGTGCAGTGTCTGCCGCGGCGGATGGCGTTTCTCGGTGGACCGCGCCAGGTCGGCAAGACGACGCTCGCGCTCTCCCTCGTCGGCAAGGCCGCGGACGAGACGCATCCTGCCTACTTGAACTGGGACGACCCGCGCGACGCCGCGCGGCTGCGGCGTCTCGAGCTACCGCCGACCGAGCCGCTGCTCGTGCTCGACGAGATCCACAAGTACGCGCGCTGGCGAAATCTCGTGAAGGGGCTGCACGACAAGGAGAAGTCGCGGCGCCGCATCCTCGTCACGGGTTCCGCTCGGCTCGATTACTACCGCAAGGGCGGCGACTCGTTGGCGGGCCGCTACCGCTACTTCCGCCTGCACCCGTTCTCGTTGCGCGAGTTGAGCACGCGCCCCACGCGCGCGGACGTGAATGCGCTGCTGAAGTTCGGCGGTTTCCCCGAGCCACTTTTCCAGCAGGACGAGCGCGAGCACCGGATCTGGCAGCGCGACCGCATCGCGCGCGTCGTGCGGGAGGATTTGCGCGATCTCGAGCACGTGCGCGAGGTCTCGCTCGTCGAGCAGCTCGTCGATCTGCTGCCGAGCCGCGTGGGCTCGCCGCTCTCGGTCAAGAGCCTCCGCGAAGATCTCGAAGTCGATCACAAGACCGTCGAGCGTTGGCTCACGATCCTCGAGAACCTCTATTACTGTTTTCGGATCCCGCCCTTCGGCGCGCCGCGCATTCGAGCCGTCAAGAAGGCACAGAAGCTCTACCTGTGGGATTGGTCGGCGACGCCAGAGGGCGGGCCGCGTTTCGAGAACCTCGTCGCGAGCCAGCTGCTCAAGTACTGCCACTTCGTCGCGGACACTGAGGGCCACGCGATGGAGTTGCGTTTCCTGCGCGACACCGACAAGCGCGAACTCGACTTCGTGGTGCTCCAGAATCGCAAGCCGCTGTTCGCGGTGGAGTGCAAGAGCGGCGAACGAGGCGTGAGCGCTGCGATCCCGTACTTCGCCGAGCGCACGAAGATCCCGCGCTTCTATCAGGTCCACCTGGGCGAGCGGCACTATCAGAGCGGCGCCGCGTGCGTGATTCCGTTTCCGGCGTTCTGCGAAGAGCTGGGCCTGCCGTAGCGCCGGCGCGCCTAACTCCGGTACGCCTCTCTCCCGCGCCCTTGCGTGGGAATCCCCTGCGCGGCTAGCACCTCGTGCTGCAGCGCGTACATCGCCGCCGCGGCGCGATCGATCGCGCGCGTGAACGCGAGCGAGCCCGCGAGGATCGGCAGCAGCGTTTCGGGATCCTGCACGCGCGCGGGCGTGTACTCGTGCTCGACGATTAGGGGCGTCTTCGCGACGTCGAGCCCCAACAACTCGCGCGCCGCGAGCTGGTGATCGAGCCAGTCCACGCTGCGGGTCTGGAGGTACGCGAGCGGGTCGTGCTTGGCGGTGCCCGGCAGCTCGTGCTCGGCGAACGCGGTCTGCTTCTTCCACGCGGCGCCTGGCTGCGGGCCGCGTTCGAGGGTTTGCCCGCCGTAGCCCCACGCCGCGAGGCCTCTCGCGTCGATCACCTGGCCCTTCACGTGGAAGCCGGCGATCAGGAACGCGTAACCGCTCTCGCGCAGGTACTGGAACAGCGAGCGCGTGTCCTGGCCCATCAGGATTGCGTGCGAGGGGTCGTAATGGATGCGCAGCTGCTCGCCGACGCCGTGCCGCTCGCAGATGCGGTGCAGCGCGATCCACGCGCCGGGCGTGTAGCCGAGGTTGTTGTGGAAGTTGTCGCCCGCGCTCCAGCCCGGCATCGGGCATTGCTCGATGCGGTACTGGAGCCCGCGCACTTTGGCCTCGCGCAAGAGCGGCACGAACGAGCGCTCGAAATCCGCGAGGTTCTCGTCGAGCGTGAGCGATTGGTTGCGGCCGACGAAGCCGCACACTGCGGGCGCGCCTAACAGCACCGCCGCGTCCATCGCGCGCAGCATGAACGCGTGCTTCCTGGCGCGCAGGGCGGCATCGGCATGCAGCATGTCGTCGAAGTAGCCGACGTCCGCGATCGCGACGCCGCTCTGCTTCAGCGCCGCCTCGGCGCGCCGCGCGCGTTCGCGCGTGAAGGGCGCTCGCAGATCGAGCGTGTTCGCGACCGGGTCGAGCAGCGCCTCCGCCGGCACATCCGCCTCATTAGGGTGCAGCGCGGCGGAAAGCTGAATGCAGTCTGCCCCCATTCGCCGCGCGTACGCGAGCCACTCTTCGATCGCGAGATCCGGGTCCGCGTCGCGCTGCGCGCGCGGCGTCAGCTCCTGAAGCGCGGCGGTGAGGATGCCGACCGGCATGTGCTGCGGGGCGAAGGCCCGAACGCTCGTCATTGCTGAACCTCGCGCAACCGCCGCGCAGCTCGTGGGTTTGTTGGATGAAGAGGCCCGCCGAAGCGCGCCGCCTCGCGAGAATCCTGCTCCATCCACTCAATCCTTCCAAGCAACGGAGATCCAATGTCGAAGAACCGGCTCCTCGCACCTCTCGCATTCCTCGGCCTCGTTTCGATCGCCTCGATCGCGAGCGCCCAGACCTTCCCCGACGGCGGCGGCAACCTCGCGGGCGCGGATCGCCTGCGCGTACCGGGCTGCGGCCGCGACGGCGGTCCCACCTTTCTGAGTGTCTCGCTCGGCTCGAACGGCGCCTGGACCGCCTCGGTCAGCGACACCCCCACCGGCCCGGCTGTCGTGACCTACTCCGGCACATCGACGACCGTGCGCGGCCGCATCATGCGGCTGACGCTGGACGCCGGGAGCCTCGCCGCGCTCGAGACCAAACTCGAAACCGACTCCTCGGCCCTGTGCGAGGAGGCGGTGACGATCAGTGCGCTCACCACGCACGCGGCGCTCAAGGTGAACAAGCGCGAGACCCACGCGCGGATCGGCCTGCGCGCCCGCGGCACGGGCACGACCGCCGGCGGCGACGATGGCAACGGCATCTACGGCGTGCGCGCCCGCGGCCCGTGGTCGGCGCCGCAGCAGTAAGGCGCGAAATCCCTAACAGCTGGAACCCTCAACCAACCTCAGTGTGCAAAGGAGGTCCCCATGTCTGAGAGCCGGCGCTTCGCGCCTCTCGCGTTCCTCGGCCTGCTCGCGCTCGCCTCGGCCGCGAGCGCCCAGACCTTCCCCCAAGGCAGCGGGAATCTCGCGGGCGCCGACCGCCTGCGCGTCCCGGGCTGCGGCCGCGACGGCGGCCCAATCAGCGCCGCGATCACAGCGCAACCGTACGCGTGCCTCGTTGCTCCGTGCACCGGCGGCACATGGACCGCCACGATCGGCGCCGCCAGCTACTCCGGCACCGGAGACGCGCTGAACGAGCGCCTCACGCGGCTCACCCTCGACGCCGCGAGCCTCGCGGCACTCGAGGCCGCCCTCGAAGCCGACGCCTCCGCCCTGTGCGAAGAGCCGGTGACGATCAACTCGCTCAGCGCCAACGCCGCGCTCAAAGTGAATAAGCGCCAAACCCACGCCTGGCTCGGCCTGCGCGCCCACGCCCGGGGCATGAACGCCGACGGCGACGAAGGCATCGCCCTCTACGCCCTCCGCGCCCGCGGCCCCTGGCAAGCGCCGCCGCAGTAAGCGCAAAGCGCCCTAACAGCGCGACCCTTCCCGCAATCCTCAGCAGACCGAACGAAGCCGGCCGCGTTCGACGCGCGGCCGGCTTCGCCCTCCCCCAAAGTCCACGCCGCGATCGTTCTCTTCGCGCCAGCAACAGCGAGGGGCGGGAGCGGGGTGTGGCCGCGGAGGGCCGCTACAAGCAGCACGACGGCACGCCAAAACGCAGCGAACGCACAACAGATCTCCGCCACCACCTCGCTGCGATCCAGAGTTCGCCCAGATGTCCGTCGTACCCGCTGCTCGCACTCCCAGCAGCCAAAGGCCCGCAGCCGGCCAGCACCCCTCCCGCCCCGAGCGGGAGCCCGCAACGGCCTCCTCCGTTCCTAACTCCCGCTCTCGTCCCAAGCTCTCCGCGTAAACGCCAACCCCTCGCGCGCCAGCGTCTCCTCATCCACAAACATCCGCCGCCAGATCCGAGTCGCCGCCGCCAGCGCCGGCATCGCCGCCCCAAACGCCTCGATCGTCAGCCAGCCGTCGTACCTAACACGCCTGAGCGCAGTGAACGTCTCCGCCCAACGCACCTGCCCCAGCCCCGGCGTGCTGCGATCGTTCTCCGATACATGCACGTGCCGAATCGCCGCGCCCGCATGCTCGATCGCGGCCGTTACGTCCTTCTCCTCGATGTGCGCGTGGAACGTGTCGTAATGCACCCCCACGTTCGGGCGCGCGACGCAGCGCGCATAACGCGCGGTCTCCGCGGCGTCGTTCAGCAGGTAGATCTCGAAGCGGTTCAGAAACTCGAACACGAGTGTTACGCCCGCGCGCGCAGCGTGATCGGCTGCGGCCTGCATCACGTCGACGCTCGCTTCCCACTCCGGGTTAGTCGGCGGTTTCCCTGAGAACTTGCCGATCGCGGCGTAGAGCGGGCCGCCGAGCAGATCGGCGCCAGCGGCTTCGCAGCAGTCGATCGCGCGAGCGAGGTGCGCGGCGGCCTTGTTTCGGATCGCAGCGTCTGGATGAATCGGGTCCGCGTGCTCGGGGCACACCGCGGTGGCGGTGCGTGCGAGGCCGAGATCCGCGAGGCGCGCGCCGAGCTTGCGGAAGCGCTCGGGCTCGCCGCCGAAGATCGGCAGCTCGAGCCCGTCGTAGCCCATGCGCGCGAGGCGTTCGTAGAGCGGCAGGAATTCTTCGCGCGTCGGGTCGTCGGTCCATAGAAGGAGATTGATTCCGAAGCGCATGACGCGGGATGCTAGGCGAGCGGGCGACTCGGGCAGGAGCGGAGTGGGTGACGGGGGGGCCGCCGCACCCGTTCGTTCCGACCCGCGATCTTGCTCCACTCGCGGCTGCACTTGTCGGCTCCCGCTGGTACTACAAGCTTGGCGCCCGCGAGGACGCACCGCGGGAAGCGGGCTTCAACCTGAACGCTGAGGAATGAGATGGCAGACGGGAAGCGAGCGGGTTGGGCAATCGCGCTGCTGGCTGCGGCGCTGGCGTTTGCCGCGTGTGGCAAGGATGACGAAACGCCCGCACTCGCTGCGGGCGCGGAGGCCGCGAGCGCTGACGCCGCAGCGGCTGCGGCTGCGAGCGCGAGCGCGGGGGCGCGCGCCGACGCGAGCGACACGAGCCAGCTGATCGCTGCGACGCGCGAGTACGCCGCGAGCGGCTGCAGCGCGGCGCGGCGGCGGCTCGAGCGCTGCACTGCGTGCGAGACACCCGAGCAAAAGCCGCAGCGCGACTTGTTGCTGGCGTACTGCGCGGAGCGCGAGGCGCCCGCCAGAGCGCGCGAACTCTACGAAGCGATCATCAGCAACTACCCGAGCAGCGAGGCCTCGGCGACCGCGATCATGCGCGTGCGACAGATCGACGCCGCGGAGTTGCCGGCGCTCGGCGATTACGCCGGCCCGAAGCCCGCCGCGACGGATCGCCCGCAGCCGGCTTACCCGACGCTCGCCGAATCGGCGGGCATCGAGGGCAAAGTGCGGCTGCGTTTCGACGTGCGCAGCGACGGCTCGACCGGGAACGTGCGCGTCGTGGAATCCTCGCCGCCGCTGATCTTCGACGCGGTTGCGCTCTATGCCGTCTCGAGTTGGCAGTACGTCGCGAAGACGCCGGCCGAATCCCAACAAGTGGTGCTGCGTTTCGATCTACCGGACGAACTCGCGGCGCCGGAGACGGCGAAGTGAGCGACGAGCAGTTCTTTCAGCTCGCGAACGCCGCCGTAATGCCTGCCTGGGCATTGCTCGCGCTCGCGCCGCGCTGGCAGTTGACGCGCTGGCTCGTGCACTCGGCGCTCTACCCCGCGCTGCTCGGCGTCGCATATGCGGCTGGCTTCGCCGCCACGTTCGAGGGCGGCGCGTCCGCGAGCGGCGGCGCAGACCTCTCGGGCCTCGCGGGCATCGGCGCCGCGTTCGCGCAGCCGCGCATCCTGCTCGTCGGCTGGCTGCACTACTTGTGCTTCGACCTGTTCGTGGGAGCCTGGCAGGCGCGCGACGCGCAGCGCCACGGCGTCTCGCACTGGCTGCTCCTGCCATGCTTGTTCCTCACCCTAATGGCTGGGCCGCTCGGGCTGCTGCTCTACCTCGCGGTTCGCTTCCTGCGCACGCGCGGCGCATCGCTGGTCGAGCACGAATTCGAGGAGACGCTGACATGAGCGAGGCGAAGCTCGTCGCGGGCGCGTGCCTGTGCGGCGGTGTGCGCTTCACCGTCACGCTGCCAACGCTGGTCTGCGCGCACTGCCACTGCACGATGTGCCAACGCAACCACGGCGCCGCGTACGTCACCTGGCTCGCCGCCGCGCGCGAGCGCTTCGTGCTCGATGCCGGCGCGGAGCTGCTCACGCGCTACGCGTCCTCGGAGCACGGCTCGCGCACATTCTGCTCGCGCTGCGGGACGTCGCTGTTCTGCGAGAACGAGCAGCACCCAGAGCGAGTCGACATCCCGCTCGCGAACATGCAGGGCGCAATCGACCGCGCCCCGCAGCTGCACATTTTCTTCGACGACCGCGCCGCGTGGACCGAGGTAAGCGACGCCCTCCCCCGCCTCGGCGGCAAGACCGGCCTCGAACCAACGAAGTGAGCGGGACGTTCCACGACCAACGCGACGAAACACCCCGGGACGTTCCACGACGAAACTCAGCGGGCGCGAACGAGCGATGCTTTTGGTCGAGGAACCTCCCTTTCGAGTCCTCCGCGATTTTCGTCGTGGAACGTCCCGGGGGTGTTCGTCCCGTTCGTCAACCAACGTCCCCGAAGTAGCGGGCTTGGAGGGCGTCGGGGGAGAGCTTCGTGGCGGCGACAAGCGCGTCGCACTCGGGGCCGGGCGTTAGGTCCGCGGGTTCGAGGCGTACTTGGAGCAGGCGCGCGGTGGCGTAGGCGTGGCCGCGGGTGTCGAGCAGGCGCGTGCGAGTGCGGCCGGTCGCGCGGTCGAGCATGTCGGCGAACGGCACGCGCACGATCGCCTGCTCTTCGCGCGTGATCATCACGCCGCTCGCGCCGCTGAGCAGCGCGTCCACCGCGCCCGCGCCGAGATCGCGCGTGTACTCGACGTCGAACGCGTTCGGCGCCGCGCAGCGCAACTCGTAGCCAACATCTTTGTCGACCACGGAGACCGAGATGCCGAGTTCCGCGAGGCCGGCCTGCGCGCGCTTGGCCACGAGATCGCCGAGCGGGAGATCCGAGTAGACCGGGCGGCCGTGCTTGTCGCGCGGAATGCCGCCGGGCACGTCCAGCTCGGGCAGTAGCCCGCCGATGCCTTCAGCGAGCACAGCGACGCCGTGCGAGCGCCGATTCACGAGGCGCTTCAGGATCGCGCCTTCGACGATGCGTGCGATGCGCCCAAGTCGAAGCGGCGCGTGCGAAAACTCCTCCGGCACGAGCGCGAGCGTCGCGCCCGCCGATTTCGCCGCGCCGAGCGCCAAATGCCCCGCGTCGCGTCCCATAATCACCACGACGTACCAGCGCGAACTCGTGCGGGCGTCTTCGAGCAGCCGCGAAACCACGCGCGCGCCTTCCTCGCGCGCAGTCTCGAAGCCGAAGGTCGGCACGCCGGGCGGCAGCGGCAGATCGTTGTCGATCGTTTTCGGCACATGCACGAGCCCGATGCGCCCCGCCGCAGCCGCCGCGACCTCGCGCGCCACCAGCGCTGTACCGTCACCCCCGATCGTGATCAGGTGATCGACGCCAAGTGCGCGCAGCGATTCGAGCGTGCGCGCCAGCACCGCCGGGCTCGCGATCGGACTCTCGCGAGAAGTGTGCAGCACCGAGCCCCCCAACAGATGAATCCGCGACACATCCACAATCTCGAGCTCGCGCACCGCGCCAAGCTCGCCACGAATCAGCGGCTCAAACCCATTCGGCACCCCCAACACCCTCACCCCGCGCCTCCGCGCCAGAATCGTCGCCGCCCCAATCACCCCATTAATCCCCGGCGCTGGCCCTCCGCCAACCAACAAAGCAAGCGTCGTCATCTCCCCTCCCGTCTTCGAGCGCCAATCTTCCATCACCAAGGCTCACCGCCGCGATGACTACCGCCCGCCAGTGAGATACGCATTGCCGCGCCAAAACCAACGCCCAAACAACCTCGCAGCCGAAGCCCCACCGAGCACGTCTGCATAGGCCGCAAGCGAAGCGCGCAGCGAGGCGCAGTCTTCGGAGCCGAGCGAAGTAAACAAGAAAGATTTCGGCCGGCGGATGCGCCACCCAAGCCCTCCAGCCACCGAGCAGCGACGAGGCACCGAGATGGCACGCCCAAGAAGAGGCCGAAAACACGTCATCGCGATGGTCGGCCTGCCAGCGCGCGGAAAGACCTTCACCGCGCGCAAACTCGCCGGCTACCTCTCGTGGCTCGGTTACCCGACGCGCGTCTTCAACGTCGGCGCACGCCGCCGCACGCAGCTCGGGCCCGGGCAAAGCCACGAGTTCTTCAATCCCAGTAACAAAGACGCCGTCGCCCAGCGCCGCGCGCTCGCGAGCGACGTGCTCGATGAGGCGTTCGCCTACCTGCGCGGCGAAGGGCGCGTCGCGATCTACGACGCCACCAACACCATGCGCGAGCAGCGCGACGCGATCCGCGCGCGCGCGGCCGCCGAAGACCGCGACTTGTTGTTCGTCGAGCTGATCAACAACGAGCCCGAGGTGATCGAGACGAACTTGCGCGAGGCGAAGCTCGGCTCGCCGGACTACGCGAAGGCCTCCGAAACTCAGGCGCTCGCGGATTTCCGCGCTCGCATCGCTCATTACGCGAGCGTCTACGAACCGCTGGGCCCCGACGAAGGCAGCTTCGTGCGCCACGTCGACCGCGGCCGCGAGGTCGTGATCCACGAGGTCTACGGCTACGTGCAGGGCCGCATCGTGTTCTTCCTGACGAACCTGCAGGTGACGAAGCGGCAGGTCTGGATCACGCGCCACGGCGAGAGCGAGTGGAACGTGCTCGGACGCATCGGCGGCGATTCGGCGCTCTCGCCGCGCGGCCGCGAGTACGCGACGAACCTCGCGGCGCACGTGCGCGAGCACTTCGGCGCGGCGGGCGATCTTGACTTGTGGACGAGCACGCTGCGGCGCACGCACGAGACCGCGACACCGCTCGGCATCGAGATCGGCGAGTGGCGTGCGCTGGACGAGATCCAAGCCGGCGAGTGTGACGGCATGACTTATCAGGAGATCGAGACCTCGCTGCCCGCGGATTTTGAAGCGCGCAGGCGCGACAAGCTCGCTTACCGCTACCCGCGCGGCGAGTCTTATCAGGACGTGATCCAGCGCCTCGACCGCGTCATCATCGAACTCGAGCGCTACCGCACGCCGGTGCTTGTTATTGCGCACCGCGCCGTGCTGCGCGCACTCTACGCCTACTTCCAGCAGCTGCCGCGCGCAGAGGTGCCGCATCTCGGCATGCCGCTGCACACGGTCATCAAGCTCACGCCCACCGCGTACAGCTG
>JANNRF010000255.1:0-4419 GCA_031401135.1 Deltaproteobacteria bacterium
CAGCTTGAACGGCACGCGCGAGTTATCACGGTCCTTGCCGTTGCCGTTCGGGAAGTAGACGTTCGCCACAACAAGTCGCCCGAAGCGCGCGAGTTGCACGCGGCCCTCCGCGTCGAACGCGCGCTGCGCGAGCGAAGTCTCCAGCGCCTCCGGCGCGCGCCGCGCGAAGAGCCCGACGCCGCTGTAGCCGGGCCGCTCCGCCGCCACGAAGTGCGTGTGCCAGCCGCGCGGCGCCGCGAGCCGCCGCGGCAGGTCCTCGAGCTGCGCGCGGACTTCCTGCACGCCGACGATCTCCGCGTCGCTGCGATCGAGCCAGCGGCGAAAGCCCTTCGCGTCGCAGGCGCGCAGGCCGTTCACGTTCCAGGAGAGAATGCGGTGGGTGGGCATCGAAGCGCGCAGCTTGTCGCAGAGGCGGGGGGATCGCGAGCGCGAGAGTGAGCCGAGGCACGCCGCACGGACCCGCGAAATAGTGAGCCCAAGTCGCCCGCAGTTGTCTTGAAATCCCGGCCACGCCTCGTGTTAGTGTGCGAATTCGGCGCCCCCAATGGCGCGAGAGTTCGAGGGAGCTACGCAAGACAACTCGAGCGGTGGTGCCACTCAGGGCCGAGTTCGACTGGAGATTCCAATGAGCAAGTGCGGCAGCTGTAGCCACGTCAACGAGCCCGGCAGCGCATTCTGCTTGAACTGCGGCGCGAAGCTGGACGCTGCTCCGCCCGCGGCGGCTCCGCCGGTCGCGGCCGCTCGCGCATCGACCGTCGGCGGGCTCGAGCGCGGCGTCTACTTCAAGATCGCGCGCGTCGTGGCCTGGGTGTTATTGGTGATCGCGCTAGCCGGCATGGGATACGCAGCGCTGAAGCTGTTCCCCGCGCTCGCAGACATGAACGCCAGCGCTGCCGAAGTCACCGCGAAGGAGGTGCGCGCCAGCGTCGAGAGCGCGCGCAGCCGCAGCAATGTCCAGCCTGGGCAGGAGAACCCGTTCGGGTCGGGGAGTGCATCGGAGCGCGCGTCTCTGGATGAGGCGATCTACAAGCTCGCCGACGTACTGCCGCCCGATGCCGTCAACCAGTTCGGCAACATGGAGGGCTTCCGGTCGTTCGTGAAGCAGGCTCTCCAGGCGATGGGGCCTGCAGAGATCGACGACCAGAAGGACGTGCTCGAGGACGCGACAGACATCGTGAAGGAGCTGCCGGCCGAGGACCGAGTGAACGGGATCAGCGCCTACTTCAACCTCGTGGCGCAGCACACGGGCGAGGCTGAAGCGCGCAAGGCCGAGGGGCAAGTGAAAGCGACGCTCTACGCGGGAGTGTTCGCCTCGTCTGCGCTCACGCTGATGATGATCACGATGACGCTCGTGCTGCTCGCGATCGAGCGCAACACGCGTGGCCAGGCTGAGTGAGGGCGCGAAAGTGAACTGCCCGAACTGCAGCACACCGGTCAAAGAGGGCGCGAGATTTTGTGGGAAGTGCGGCGCGACCATTGCGGCTCCGACGGAAGCGGCAGCGCCGGCCGCAAGTGCTCAGGGGAATCGCTGCCCGACCTGCGGGACCGAGAACCCGCCGGGCGCGAAATTCTGCAAGAAGGATGGAGTCGCATTAGGTGGAGCAGCGGCGTCGACAGCGCCCACGCCGACTGCACCGCCTGTGAGCCCGCCGCCCGCACCGCGGGTCGCACCCGCCGCTCCGCGCGCGCCGATCGCACGGCCCGCGCAGGCAACGCCGCGTCCGCCGCAAGCGCCTCCCGCAGCGCCGCGCGCAGCGAAGTCACGCGCGCCGCTCTTCATCGCGCTCGCTGCGTTCGTGCTCGCGGCGCTCGGCGGCGGCGGTTATTTCGCATACCAAAAGGGCTGGGTGGGGAATCGCCAAGGCGTCGTCGCCGTGGGGCTCAATCAGGCGCTCGAGAAGGCGGGGCTCGAAGGAATTACGGTCGAACTGGATCGCGAGTGGACGGCGACGATCTCGGGACGTGTGACGACACCCGACAAGAGCGCGCAGGCGGAGGAAATCGTCGGCGAGTCGGAGGATGTCGCGGACGTAGAGAATGATGTGCTGGTGGTGCCGGACGCGACGACGTTGTCGGCTGCAGTCGCGTCCCAAGCGGACGACTCGTTCATCCTCACGATCGTCGACGAACGCTCGCTGCGGATCGCCGAGAAGGACGGAGCCAACCCTGAGCAGGTCATCACCGCGACGATCGACGAGAGCGGGGCGCTGACGCTGACGGGCGAGATGGATCGCTCCCCGGCGGCCCTGTTCAACGGCGCGCCCGGCGTGCGCTCAGTGGTCGACAAGACCACGAAGAGCGCGGTATCTCGAAAGCGCGAGATCGACTCGTATCTCGCCGCGGGCGGCCTCGCGGGCGTTTCGGCGACGATCGCCGAAGACGGTGCAATCGTGTTGTCAGGCGCAGCGCCCTTTGCGTCCGAGCGCGACCGCGCGCAAACGCTCGTCGCCTCGCAGCAAGGTGCCGGCGCCGTCATCCGTAACGAGATCGAGATTCGCGAAGCCACGATCGCCGCACCGAGTCTCGGCGCGACGCAACCGCAAGCAGCACCGCAGACCCAACAACCCGCGCAGCCCGGCGCCCCGCGTGCACGCCTTGCGGGCCTCTGGATCGGCGAGGCGCGCGGAACACTGCTCAAGTACGGGGTGAACCTCCGGCTCGTCGATGCGGGCATCGGTCAGGTTGCCGGCGAGAGCATTTACGCGATGAATGGCCAGGTGATCTGCCGCGGCCAACTCGTCGTGAGCGAATTCGGCGCGGCCGGCGTCGTGCTTCAGGACAGCCTGACGCAGGTGATCAATCCCAGCTGCCAGTTCGGCGGCACGATCAGCCTGAAGCTGCAGGGCGACGGCACGTATTATGGCGAATGGATGAGCAAGAACCGCGCGGGCAAGGTCGCCTACAAGGCGGTGCTGCGGCGCCAGTAGTGCGCCCCGTCCTCAGCGGCTCGCGAGCTTCTTGATGTTGTTGGCGATGTCGACGGCCAGCCCCAGCGTCTCGATCACCCACATGCCGGCCCAGTTGACGCCGACCATCGCGAACGGCGCGGCCAAGAGCATCAGGACGAAAGTGCCTGCGGATCCGGCGGCCATCGCGACCAGCCCCGAGAGGATGCACCCCAGGCCGGCGCCCACCATGCCCAGCACGACCAGAACGACGCCTGCGGTCTGAATCCAAGTGAGGTGCGGGACGCTGCTCGACTCGGTGTCGAACGCCCCGCGCTCTCCCACCTCGCGCAGCATTCGCCCCATGATCTTCACAGTTCGAATCGGCATCGTGAAGAACGAGACCGCCAGAACGAGCAAGCCCTTGAACGCACTCGACTCGCCGATCGCCTGGAGCGGATTAGGCGCGGCTGCACTCCGCAGGGCTGCACTCCGCAGGGCTGCGCCGCAGTTCGTGCACCGGAGCGAATCGTTGGAGTTCTGAGTGCCGCATTCGGAGCAGAACATGAGGCCTCCCGGGTGGTGATCGCGACCTGGGCGTGGGCCAGGTCCACCGACTTCGGGAGGCATCCTCTCACAAGGCGATCGCTCGCGGGCGACGTTTTATGCTCGGGGCCCTCAGCCCTCACGCATCCGGAATCAGATACGTGTACTCCCACAGCCCCTGCTTGTATCTCGCCCGCAGCCGCGTCGCTTCCTCGAGCGTGATCTCGCCGCGCCTTCGCGCATCTTCCGCCAGCCGCCGCACCTTCTCGGTGAGCGAGGCCTGGTCGTACTCCACGTACGCGAGCACGTCTTTCACGTCTTCGCCTTCGACGACGTGGTCGACCATGTAGCCGCCGTCGTCGTCCACTAGGACGTGCACGGCGTCGGTGTCGCCGAACAGGTTGTGCAGGTCGCCCAGGATTTCCTGATAAGCGCCCACCATGAAGACGGCGATGTAGTAGCGCCGGCCGTCGAGCGGGTGGAGTTCGAGCACGTTCTTGACGTCGTGCTGGTCGATGAACTGGTCGATCTTGCCGTCGCTGTCGCAGGTCAGGTCCGCGATGATCGCGCGCCGCGAAGGCTTCTCGTTGAGGCGCTGGATCGGCATCACGGGGAACAGCTGCTTCACGGCCCAATGGTCCGGCGCGCTCTGGAACACCGACAGGTTGCCGTAATAGGTGTCGGCCAGGCCGCGCTCGAGTTCTTGCAACTCCTCGGGCATTTCCTTCAGGTCGGCCGCGATGCGCTGGATCTTCTCGCAGCAGTCCCAGAACAGGCGCTCGATGCGGGCGCGCGCGCGCAAATCGAGCTGGCCGATGTTGAACAGCGTCGCGGCGTCTTCCTTGATCTGCAGCGCGTCGTGGTAGGACTCGATCACGTTCTTCTTGTTGACGCCGGACCAGACCTCGGAGAGGTCCTTCAGCACCTTCGGATCGTCTTCCTTCACGGGCTCGGGCTTCCTGCCGCTGCGCACTTCGGACGAGCCCAG
>JANNRF010000256.1:0-11631 GCA_031401135.1 Deltaproteobacteria bacterium
GCGCCTCTCGGTGTCGTTCGCTCGCGTGCAGCGCCTCAGCGTCTCCGATTGATCGGCTGGCTCGCGAACTCGGCGAGCGCATCGCGCGCGCTTTGCGAGAGGCCGAGCAGATGCACGCCAGTCTCCCACGTTTGCGTTTCACGATCGATCTGCCCAGCGTGGCCCGTCCATACGACGATGCCTTCGCCGCGAATCTTGGGGCCCACGGGCGGCAGCTCGAACGCGACGGTCACGTGCTCGCCGACTTCGAGCGGGCGATGCATCTGCACGCACAGCCCGCGCGGCGAAAGGTTCAGCGCAATCTCATGCTCGATCGCGCCGCCCGCGCGCGTAATCACTACCGCGATCGGCGCCGCGAAATCGCGCCGCGGGTCGTCGCCTCTCACAGCGCGATCTCGCGCGCCAGCGCAAGCCACTGCTCCGGCGCGATCGCCTCAGCGCGCGTGCGGTCCTGCAGCCCGCTGCGCGCAAGCCACGCGGCGACCGGAGCAGAATCGATGGCGCCGTGTGCCCGAAGCGAGTTCACGAGTGTTTTCCTTCGATGCGAGAAAGCCGCGCGCACCAGCCGCTCGACGGCTTCGAGTTCGCCGGGCCGGACCGCGCTGTCCGCGCGCGGCGTGAACAACGCGAAGGTCGAGACGACTCGCGGCTGAGGATAAAAGCACTGCGGATGCAGCGCGAGCCCGAGCTTCACGTGCGCGACGAGCCGGTGCAGCACCGCGAACGAACCGTAATCACTGCTACCCGGCCCGGCGCCGAGCCGCAGCGCGACTTCGCGCTGGATCATCACCGACCAGCCCGCGAGCCGCGGGGCGAGATCGAGGAAGCGGCGTAACAACGGAGTCGCTGCGGAGTACGGCAAGTTCGCGACGATGCGCGGGCGCGGGCCCAGCGCCGCGAGCTCCGCTTCGAAGTCGAGCGCGAGCGCGTCGGCGTGGACGAGCCGCACATTCGCCGGCAGCGCGCTCTCGGCGATGAGTGCGCGCACGAGGCCCGCGTCGATCTCGATACTCGTCACCGCGCGCGCCTGACGCGCGAGCGCGCGCGTGAGAATGCCAAGCCCGGTACCGATCTCGAGCACGCCATCGCCGGGCTCGACCGCCGCGAGGCGCACGAGTTTGTCGGCCTGCGC
This sequence comes from Deltaproteobacteria bacterium, assembly GCA_031401135.1. Lineage (GTDB taxonomy): Bacteria > Myxococcota_A > UBA9160 > UBA9160 > UBA6930 > VGRF01. The sequence continues at coordinate 1,133 of JANNRF010000256.1, forward strand.
GTCGTCGCACAGAAAGTTCTGGCCGAGTTCCTTGTTAGGAGCGAGCCCGTGGCGCTCGAGGAACGCGCGTGCTGCCGCTGCGCTCACGGCTTCGCGGCCGTCACGCTTTCGCCTCCGACCATGGGCGGTCCGAAAGCGCGACGCGCGAGAAAGCCGACAGCGCGAGCGAATCCGTGAGGCCGCGCGCGAGCAAGGCGGCGCCCGCGGCGGCGATCATCGCGGCGTTGTCGGTGCAGAGCGCGAGCGGCGGTAGGAAGAGCGCGAAGCCATCGCGCGCGGCGGCGGCGGCGAGTTCGCGGCGCAGGCGCGCGTTCGCGGCGACGCCGCCCACCACCGCGACGCGCGCGAGCCCCTCGGCGCGCGCAGCGCGCCGCGTTTTCGCGACGAGCACGTCGGTAGCGGCAGCCTCGAACGAAGCGGCGAGATCGGCCGCGCGCTCGGGATGCTTCTGCGCCGCCAGCGCAACCGCCGTCTTGAGGCCGCTGTACGAGAAATCGAGGCTCGGCTCGTCGAGCATCGGGCGCGGGAAGGCGAACGCCGTGGGATTGCCCGCCTCCGCGAGCTTCGCGAGCGCAGGCCCACCCGGGTACGGCAGCCCCAGCAGCTTCGCGACTTTGTCGAACGCTTCGCCGACCGCGTCGTCGCGCGTTTCACCGAGCAGGGCCGGCGCTGCGTCGCTCTCGATTCGATACAGCGCGGTGTGGCCGCCCGAGACTACGAGCCCCAAATACGGCGCGACGAGCGCGGCATCCGCGATCTCGGCTGCCGCGAGATGCCCCGCGAGGTGGTGCACACCGATCACCGGAATCCCGAGCCGATACGCGTAGGCCTTCGCGAACGAGAGACCGACGAGCAGCGAGCCGAGCAGCCCCGGCCCCGCAGTGACCGCGACGCCCGTGAGTTCGCGCTCCGCCACGCCCGCCTCCGCGAGCGCCGCGCGCACGACCTGCGAGACGATGCGCAGGTGATCGCGCGAGGCGAGCTCCGGCACAACGCCGCCGTAGGGCGCGTGCACCGCCGCCTGCCCCCGCACTGTGCTCGCCAGAACCTCGCGCCCAGCGCGCACGATCGCAGCCGCCATCTCATCACAGCTGCTCTCGATGCCGAGCACGAGCGAGACTTGCTGAGCTTCGCTCGGCACAGGCACCCTCGCGCTTACGCCTGATGGCGCTCCATGCGCTCCTGCTCGGATTTGCAGTCGATGCAGAGTTCGGCGACCGGTCGCGCTTCGAGGCGCTTCAGGCCGACTTCCTCGCCGCAGCTCTCGCACTCGCCGTAGACGCCCTGCTCGATCTTCTTCAGCGCCTCCACGATCTTCGCGAGCAAACCGCGCTCGCGTTCGCGCAGACGTCCCTGAAAGGAGTGGGTCATTTCCGACGACGCCGAGTCCATCTCGTCCGGAAAATCGTCCGGGTCGAGATGAATGTCGCCGCTGACCGCCTTCTTCGCGCTCCCGAGCAGCTGCTCGCGCTGCTCCGTCAGAATCTTTTTGAACTTGTCGAGGTCGCGCTTTCGCACCAGGCCTCCCCTTTTTCGTGGTTGCGTTGCGGGTGCGGCGCACCCGGGTTCCGTTCGGTTGACTTTGCTCAGCCGCCGATGATCGCGAGCCGCTCGCGCGCGTCCTGCGCTCGCTTGTGGCTCGGGTAGTTGTCGATCACCCGCTGGAATGCCTTTTGGGCTGCTTTCGAAAACTGCGGGCCCATCTGCAGCAGCGCTTCCCCTTGGCGGAACAGCGCCTCCGCAGCCTTGTCGCTCTCCGGATACCGGGTCGCGACTTCGTCGAAGCGCAGCACCGAGGTTTTGAGATCTCCCTGCCGGTAGTGGCAGTCGGCGAGCCAGAACGCCGCGTCGTCTGCGTACTTCGAGGACCCGAAAGAGTGCAGGAAGCGTCCGAAGCGGTCAACACAAGTTGCGTGATCGTTGGTGCGCCACGCGTCGTACGCCTCGCGGTAGAGCGCGAGTTCCTCGGATGCCGGGCCTTCCGTCGCTGTCGGCTCCGGCGCAACCGGCGCCGGTTGGGCGACCGATGCCTGACGCGCCGCGCGCGCGTCAACGCCGGCTTGCTGCGCGCTGTGCTCCGCGAGTTCGGTGCGCCCGCGCAGCTCGGCAACTTCTGCCCGCAGCGATTCGAGCTCCGCCGAGAGTTCGGCGATGCGTTTGCCCTGCTCCGCGAGCCCGCTGCCCGAGCGCATCTTGTTGACTTCGTATTCGAGCTTGCGCGTCTCGGCGACGGTCGCGCAGCCGAGCGGCAGCGCGCACAAAAGCGCGAGCGCGGCGCCGCGCAGCTTCCACGAATCGAGAATTCGGATCGTCATCTCTTCCCCCCAAAAAAAGCGGCCCAGGTTTTAGCGCCTGCGCGGGCCCCACGCGGGATGTGTGTTGTCGCCGAGGTTGGTGATGCGGCGCGGTGTCTCGCCGATCACATTCGTCACGTACACGTCCGCGCGGCCGTAGCGCGTCGAACTGAAGGCGATCAGCCGCCCGTCGGGCGACCAAGCCGGGCCTTCGTCGCTGCGCGGGTGCGAGATCACGGGAATCGACGCGCCGCCCTCGGGCTTGATCTTCCAGATGTCGAACTGCCCGTTGATGCGCGTCTCGAAAGCGATCCATGCGCCATCGGGAGACCAAGCGGGCGAAGTGTTATAGGCGCCGTCGTATGTGAGGCGGCGAACGTTCGCGCCGTCGGCGTCCATCACGTAGAGCTGCGGCGCGCCGGTGCGGTCCGAGACGAATGCGATACGCCGGCCGTCGGGCGACCAACTCGGCCCGACATCGATGTGACGGTCGCGGGTGAGGCGCTTGAGCCCACCGCCAGCGGTATCCGCCGTGAAGATCTCGGAGACGCCGTCGACGCTGCCGACGATTGCGAGGCGCGTGCCGCTCGGGTCGTAGACGCCGCGGTAGAAGCGCGTCGAATCCGGGGAGTTCGTGAACAAGCGGCCGGAAGGAAGCCCGCCGCGTTTCAGCGCGAACAACCACGGCCGGTTCTTGTAGCGGTAGGTCGTGAGCACCAGCCCCGACGCATCCGGATCCCAGGTCGGGAACGTGCTGATCGTTCCCCAGCGCGTGGCGGCGCGCTGATTCTCGCCGTCCGCGTCCATCACGAAGATTTCTTTCGAGCCGATGCGGCTCGACACGTAGGCCATCTCCGTGTCTGCGACGCCCGGCATGCCGGTCAGCGCGCCGACGATTTCGTCGGCGATCGATTTACCGAGGCGCCGCGCATTCTCGGGCCGCGCCGTGCGCTGCTTCGAGACGACCTTCGCGCTGCACTTCACCACGTCGTAGACGCGGTAGGTGACGCGCACCGCCTCCGGCGTCACGTCGAGCATGCCCTGCACGAGATAATCCGCGCCGATCTGCTTCCAGTTCTGGCACTTCACCGGCGGCGCTGACGCGAGCGATGGGCTCGTCGTGGGCTCGAGGAAAGCGGCCTCGGGTGTTAGGTCGTAAAGCATCGAGAACTCGAGGCCGCCGCCGAGCCCTGCGTGGAGTTCGCTCGCGAGCGTCTGCGCCTCGGGCGCGCGCGCGAGGAAGTGCTGCACGGCGATTTTTTCGCGCCCTTCGGCGCCACCCACGCGGAAGGGGTCCTCGGCGAGCGCGGCGCTGGCAGAGCACACGAGAACGATCAGCAGCAATACGCGTCGCACTAGAAATCTCCGTCGAAGATGATCGACCAGTCGTCACCGCGGGGCGGCGCGGGGAGTTCGGCTTCGTCGCTTAGGTAGCGGTCGACGCTTTCGTCGAACCACGGATTCCCGGACGAGCGACGAATCTCGAAGCCGAAGATCTGCCCGCTCGCGGAAAGCGTCACGACCACTTCGGTCGAGAGCCCCTTGCCGCGAAAGCCGGGCTGTAGATCCCAGCGCCGCCGAATGTGCGCTCGCACCTTCTCCTGCCAGCGCGCGCGCTCGGGATCGACGATGCCCGGCCCGGTGGGGCCGTCGACGCGCGGACCCTTCGGTTTCATCTGCGGCAAAGATCCGACTTCAGCGCGCGTTTCTTCGATCAGATCCTCGAGATCGACCTGCTCGAGTTCGCGCGGCGGCTCGGAAGTCGGCTTGCGGACGGCATCCTGCTTGCGCGTCTCAGGCTTGCGTTGGTTGTCCTCTGGAATCACGATCTTCTCGGGCTCCGGCGGCGGCTCCGGCTTCGCGGCCTCGGGCTCCGGCGCGGGAGTCGGTTTCGCGGGCTTCTTCGTCGGAGCCATCAACTGCTCGAGTTCGCTCGCGTCCACGAGCGCGACGACCGCGGGCAGCGCCGTGGGCTCCTCGAAGCGCGGCGGCTTGATCAGAAACCCCAATAACAACGCGAGATGCAGGCCCGCTGAAAACGCGACCATGCGCTTGAAGGCGCGCTCGCGGTCCAGCGACATCGCGGCGAAAGCCTGGCTCATCGGCGCGCCCAGCTCACTCGGGCTCGGTCACCATGGCAAGCTTCTCGACGCCCGCTGCGCGCGCCGCGGCCATCGTCCTAGCGACCACGCCATACGCGACCTTCTCGTCCGCGCGCAGATAGACCGGTCGGTTCGGATCGCCATCGAGAATCGCGCTCAGCTTGTCCTTTAGTTCCTTCAACTCGAAGGGTGTTTGCGATTCGGCGAGATGCATCTTCCCGTCGCGCTTGATCGTGATTACGAGCGGCGGTTCCTTGATGCGAATGTTCTGCGTCGTGGTGTTCGGGAGATCCACCTCGAGGCCCTGCTGCATCATCGGCGCCGTCACCATGAAGATGATCAGCAGGACGAGCATCACGTCGACCAGCGGGGTGACGTTGATCTCGCTCAGCGGCCGGTGCGTTCGTCCGACTGTTCCGCCCGCCATCGCCTAACGCTCCACTGCGCGCGGGCCAGCGCCGCGGCCTGCAGAAGAGAGATGCGCGATGTCGTCTTGCAGTTCGACCGTGAACAGGTCGATCGCGGCGGTGAGCTCGCGCATGCGGGAAACAAAAACGTTGTAGAAGACGGTGGCCGGGATGGCGGCGAACAGGCCGATCGCCGTGGCGATCAGCGCTTCCGCGATGCCCGGGCCGACCGTTTCGAGCCCCGCGTTCCCGCTGACCCCTATCTCGACGAAGGCGTTGATAATGCCGATCACGGTGCCCAGCAGGCCCACGAACGGCGCTGCGCTACCGACCGTCGCGAGGAACGCGAGCCGCCCCTCGAGCCGCAGCGCTTCCTGAGAGCCCGCCCAGTTGATGGCCTTGTTGACGGCGCGCAGCTGGCTCGCGTCAAAACCTTCCTCGGCGCGCCCGCGATAGCGCGCGATGCGCTTCAACTCCGCCACCCCCGCGATCATCACGGCCGAGAGCGGGCTATCCGGGTGGTCGCGCGCCGCCTTCTCGGTGTCTTCGAACGTGCCTTGGTGATAGGCGCCGAGGAATTCCGCGGTGTCGCGCTCAGCCGCGCGAAACTCGCGCAGCTTGAACGCGATCGCGCCCCACGAGAGGACCGACGCCGCAACGAGCAGCGCGATCACAGCCTTCACAGGCCACGACGCTTGCCAAATGAGCGTGAACAGATCCACGCGAGACGTCCCCCACAGACCGTCTCCCGGCATCGCGAGCGGAGATCACTCCTAAAAGCCAGGAAAAAAAGCTGCGCGAGTTTAGGAGGTGAGCAATGCGCGTCAACCAATTCGCAGGCGACACGCGGCAGTTCTTGGGCATCCTGCGTGCCCTGCCGATGTTCTGCGGCAGCAATATGGTGCGCAGCGAGCCATGGGCGAGCGAAGTTGAACCAGCCTGAGGAGAGAAGTGAGATGCAGATCACCGTTGCGATTGGGGCGCTCGAGAAACTGAGCGTGGATGTGCTCGCGGTGCCGCTCGCGGAGTTCGATCCCGCGAAGTGGAAGCTGCCAGCGCGACTCGTCGCGCTCGATGCAGCGCTCGGCGCGCGCATTTCGGACGCGATTCGCAGCGGAGATTTTCGCGGCAAGCGCGGCGAAGCGCTCACGCTGCATGCGCCGAGCGGCGCTAGCGCGAAGCGCGTGTTGTTATTGGGAACCGGCGCCGACGCGAAGCTCGAACTCGGCGGGCTGCGCGATCTCGCCGCAGCCGCGCTGCGCGAAACCAGCGCGCGCAAGGGCGCGGCGCTCGCGCTCGTGGCGCCGAGTTCGCGGCGGCTGAAGCCGCCCGCGGTGTGCCAGGCGCTCGCCGAGGGCGCGGTGTTAGGCAGCTACCGCTTCGATCGCTACCACGCCTCGCGCAAGGAGCGAAAGCTCGTCGAGAGCGTCGTGCTCGTGATCGAGCGCGCCTCCGACAAGCGCGCGGCCGGCGCTGCTGCCGCGACAGGCGTCGTGCTCGCCGACTCGCAGAACCTCGCGCGCGCTCTCTCGAACGAACCGCCCAACAAGTTGCCGCCGGCGGAACTCGCGCGCGAAGCGGAGCGCGTCGCCAAAGAAGTCGGCCTCAAAGTGACGATCTGGGGCAAGGCCGAGCTCGAGAAGCGCGGCTTCGGCGCGCTGCTCGCGGTCGCGCAGGGCAGCGTGAACGAGCCGCGCCTGATCGTGCTCGAGCACGGCGCGCCGCCGAAGAACGCCAAGAAAGGCGCGCGCAAGCAGCCGACCGTGTGCGTGATCGGCAAAGGCGTGTGCTTCGACTCGGGTGGCCTCTCGCTGAAGCCCGCCACGAGCATGGAGAGGATGAAGCACGACATGTCGGGCGGCGCCGCCGTAATTGGTGCGCTGCGCGCGGCCGCGCTGCTGAAGCTCCCGCTCCACATCGTCGGCCTGATCGGCGCCGTCGAGAACATGCCGAGCGGCACCGCCTACCGGCCCGACGACATCGTGACGACGCTCTCCGGCCAGACGATCGCGATCGCGAACACCGACGCCGAGGGCCGGCTCGTGCTCGCCGACGTGCTGCACCACGCCCGCACCACGTATGAGCCCACAGCCATGATCGACCTCGCAACGCTCACGGGGGCCTGCTCGGTCGCGCTCGGCACCTGGGCCGCGGCGGTGCTTGGCAACGACCAGCGCCTGATCGGCCGCATGATTGCCGCCGGTGAAGCCACCGGAGAGCGCTACTGGCAGCTGCCGCTCTGGGACGTGCACCGCGAACACATGCGCGGCCAGATCGCCGACGTGAAGCAGACCGGCGGGCGCGACGGGGGGACGATCACCGCCGCCGCGATGCTCTCGCACTTCGTCGGCGAGACGCCGTGGGCACACCTCGACATCGCGCCGGTCGCGGACACCGAGAAGGCGACCGCGCTTCAGCCCTACGGCGCCACGGGCTTCGGCGTCCGTTCCGTGTTCGAGTTGCTGCGCAGCTGGAAGTAGGACCACGAAGTCAGAGCAACTCGCCGGCAACTCGCCTCGCCTGAAAACCGGGTAGACGCGTCCGAATAACCTTCTAACTTGCGCGTCCGAGTTCGCGCCGGGCTTTGGGGGGGCCGGCGCCGTGCGGGGTGTCCCGCAATACAAGCTCCCTCCCTATCAACGCGTGCCGCCCGACTCGAACCGAGCGGGTACTGGCTGGAGAAAGCAACCGATGAAGCGTTCCCTGATGACTGGCCTGGCTCTCGTACTCTCGAGCGGCATCGCGTCCGCGGCTTTCGCGGGCGATGCCGTCGCCGGCAAGGCCGTCTACACCGGCAAGGGCACCTGCTGGACCTGCCACGGCCAGGCAGGCAAAGGCGATGGCCCGGCCGGCAAGGCCCTGAACCCCGCCCCGCGCGATTTCTCAGTCGGCGACTTCAAGTACGACGCGGACAAGAACGGCAAGGTCGGCGAGGACGCCGATCTCAAGCTGGTGATCACCAAGGGCGCCCGCGCGTTCGGCGGCAGCCCGTTGATGGTGCCCTGGGGTCACCTCTCAGCGAAGGAAGTCGACGACGTGATCGCGTTCGTCCGCTCGCTGCACGAGTAGACACTGCGAGTCGCAAGGCTCGCGACGAGACTCGAGGCGGGGTCAGGCGACGAGCCGGGCCCCGCTTTCATTTGGCACGCGCGGGTAGCTAGGTTGCGAACGATGGTCCTCGACGCCAGCGAGCGCGACGCAAAGACGCTGCCGGTTCCGGTCGCGCCCGCGCTGCCCGAGCGCCCGCCCGCCGGCGAGGGCCGCGTCGATTCGCTGACGCGCTACATGGCGCAGCTGCGCGACTACCCGCCGATCTCGCGCGAAGAGGAACACGAACTCGCGCTGCAATGGGTGGCGACACGCGACCCCGAAGCTGGCCGCCGCCTCGTGCTCGCCAATCTGCGCCTGGTCGTGAAGATCGCGATGGAATACCGGCGCGCCTGGGCCAACACGCTCGATCTGATCCAGGAAGGCAACCTCGGCTTGCTCCAGGCCGTGCAGCGTTTCGACCCTTATCAGGAAGTGAAGCTCTCGACCTACTCCGCCTACTGGATCCGCGCCTACATTCTCAAATACCTAATCGACAACATCCGCCTGGTACGGCTCGGCAGCACGCGCGCCGAACGCAAACTCTTCTTCCGCCTGAACCGGGAGAAGCGCGAACTCGAGCGGCTCGGCTTCCAGCCGACGCCGAAGTTGATCGCGGAGCGGCTTGACGTGACCGAGAGCGACGTCGTCTCGATGGAGCAGCGCCTCGCGGGCAGCGATCTCTCGATGGACGCGCCGGTGGGCGACGACGAAGGCGGCGCGCGCTTCGGCGATTTCATCGCGGCGCCGGGCGAGAGCGTCGAGCAACAAGTCGCGGGCGAGGACCTGCGGCGCACGTTCCTCTCGCACGTGCAGGCGTTCACAGCAAAGCTGAAGCCGCGCGAGCAGCGCATCATGCAGGCGCGCGTGCTCGCAGACGAACCGCTCACGCTGCAGGAACTCGGCGACGAGATGAGCCTCACGCGCGAGCGCATCCGGCAAATCGAGAAGGGCCTGGTCGACGACCTGCGCGACTACCTGCGCGAGAAGGTGGTGGACTTCGATTATTATGCCCCGAGCGATGATTAGGCAAGCGGCGCTTCGCCGCGCGCAGCGAGCGACGGCGAGCGGAGGTCGAACAGTGGCATCGGTGCAACGAAACAACTCGAGGACGCCAGATGAACGCACCCGCCAGCGCGTGATCGTGCGCGGTCGCGTGCAGGGCGTTGCCTTTCGCGCGGCAACGCAGGCGCAAGCCGCGCGCCTCGGCCTTGCGGGCTGGGTGCGCAACCTCGCGGACGGCAGCGTCGAAGCCGCGATCGAGGGCGCGCCCGATGCAGTCGAGGCGCTGGTCGCGTTCTGCCGGCGCGGCCCGCGCTTCGCCATCGTCAGCGAAGTGCTCGCGAGCGACGAACCGCCCGAAGGCCTCACGGGGTTCTCGATTCGATGAAGCGAGCCACCGCCCACGCGCTGATCGCGTTCGCCCTGTTCGCCGCGTGCGATGCCGCGCTCGCCAGCGGGCCGCGCCGGCCGGTCGTCGTGCTCGACGAGCGGGTGCGCGTCACGGTCGACATCGTCGACACGCCTGCGCTGCGCGCTCGCGGCCTCTCCGGCCGCACCGATCTCCCCGAGAGCCAGGGCATGCTGTTCCTGTTCGAGGCGCCCGGAAGCCAGGTGTTCTGGATGAAGGACATGCGTTTCGAGATCGACATGCTGTGGATTCGCGACGGCAGGATCGTGGGCGTGACGCCGAGGGTCCCGCTTCCGAAGCTCGGCCTGCCGCTGCCCCGCTACTCGTCCCCTGCCCCGTGCGACGTGGTGCTCGAACTGCGCGCGGGCGCGGCCCAGCGCATGGGATTGCGGGTGGGGCACGCGGTGCGGATCGAGCGCTGAGTCGGTCCGAACGCCGCCCCGACCGCCCGCGCCGCGATCAAGCCGCGCCGAGTTCGCGCCGAAAACGCCCGGCATGGCTGCTGACGCCCCGATGCTCTTCATGCCCCCGCAGCCTCCGCTGCGCCTCGAAGCCGGACGCGAGTTCGTGCTGGGCCGCAGCGCCGAGTGCGAATTGCGCGTCATCTCCTTGGGAGCGTCGCGGCGCCATGCTGCCGTTCGTTGGCGAGGAGACAGCGTCGTCGTTCGCGATCTCGGCAGCACCAACGGCACGCTCGTGAACGGCGCGAAGATCGTCGGCGAGCACGTGCTCGAGCCCGGCGATCGCATCGAAGTGGGCGGCGCGACCATCACGTTCTGCCGCGTCGATGCCGACTTCGCGGGGCGCGAAAACGTCGCGAGCGACCGCACCGTGATCTCCTTCGCCAGGGCGAGCGCGCCCGCGCCCTCCGCGCTGCGCGGTGACGTCGCAAAGATCCCCCTGTTCGCCGTGTTGCAGATGCTCGAGATGGGTGGCCAGAACGGCTGCCTCACGGTCGAGAGCAGCGACGGCGAGTGCGCGCTCTGGCTCGCGAGAAACCGCATCGTTCACGCGGAAACGGCGAAGACGCGCGGCATCGACGCCGCGATCGAAATTGCGCAGATCGAGACCGGGCGCTTCGAGTTCACGCCCGGCAGCCCCGCTCCCGAGACGAGCTTCGAGGCTTCCGTGACCGAAGTGATCCTCGAGGCCTCACGACTGATCGACGAGGCCGCTGCGCGGTAGCGGCACGGAAGAT
>JANNRF010000257.1:0-11674 GCA_031401135.1 Deltaproteobacteria bacterium
CCCAGACCGTGGAGAGATCCGCGATCGAGAAGATCTCGCGATCCGTCGAGACGAACTCGCCGGGCGCGACATTGCGTGCGAGCACGGTGCCCGCGATGCGCGCGCGCAGCTCGTAGGGATGCAGGCTCTCGTTGCTCTCGATCACGGCGAGCAAGTCGCCCTTCGCGACGGCGTCGCCTAATCGCTTGTGCACGGAGCGCACGACGCCCGGGAAGCGCGGCATCACGTGCGCGAGCGCGTCCTCGTTGGCGACGATGCGGCCGTTCAGCGCAACGCGTTCGCGGATCGTCGCGGGCCCCGCGGCTTCGACCGCGATGCCTGCAGCACTCAGCTGCTCGGGCATTAGGGTGACGCGGTTCTCATACGAGCTGTACGCGAAGCGATGCTCCTTGCCGCTCGCTCGCGCGACGACTTCGACCTCGAACGAGTGCGGCTCGGAGACCTCGCGGTCGCCGAGCAGGTACTCGCCGCGCTGCGCAAACGAGATGCGATCGCTGCGCCCGCCCAGCCGCGAGAGCGTGACTTCGAGCGCGACACCCGCCGGATCGCGCGGCTCGCCGCCCTGATAAACGAACGCGCGGAACTCCGGCGGAACGCCGTCCTCGAAGATCGTGAGCTCGAGCGCGAACGCGCCGTCTTCGAGCCAGCGCCCACGGTGCGGGCCGCGCTCGAACTCCTCCGCGCCAGCCGCCTCGGCGTGATCGCCGTGCCCGCCTGCGGCCTCGTCGCCAGAGCAGCCGAACGCAGCGAGCGCCGACAGGCACGCAGCGAGACAAATCCCCAACAACCCGAAATTCGTTCGCCTCACGGCTGAACCTCCAGTGCGACGCCGGTGAGACGTTCGATCTCGCGCGCGTTGTGATGCGCTTCGACCAGCGCGCGCAGGGTTTGCTCGCGCGCCTCTGCGCGCGCCCGTTCCGTCTCGAGCACTTCGATCTGCGCGAAGCGCCCCTCCTCGTAGCCGCGCTGCATCACCTGCGCGGCGCGCTCGATGCCCGGCAGCACGCGCTCCCGCAGCAGCTTCGCCTCCTCGATCGAGGCGATCAGCGCGAGCTGAGCAGCGTTCAGCGCGGTCGCGATGCGCACGCGCTGGGCGCGCTGCTCCGCCGCGAGCTTCGCGATGCGCAGCTCCGATTCCGCGATCGCGCCGGCTTTACGGTCGAAGAGCGGGAGCGGCACGGAGACACCGACCACGAGCGCGACGTCGTCCGCGCCGGCCAGGTGCCGCGGGCCGGCCGTCAGCGCGAGATCCGGCGTGAGCCCGCTGCGCACGAGCGCGCGGGCCGCCTCGCGTCGCGCGAGTTCCGCCTGCCAGCGCGCGACGCCCGGGCTCGCGGCGAGGCGGCTCGCGAGCTCGGCGCGGCGCGGCGGCTTAGGCAGCTGCGCCAGATCGCCGAGCGCGCGCGTGAAGCTCGCCTCGCCGGCCCACATCGCGGCGAGCGCCTGGCGCGCGGTCGCAAGCCCGTGCTGCGTGTGCTCGCGCTCGACGCCCGCGACATCGACCGCAACGCCAGCGCGGATCTCCTCTGCGGGCGAAGCCATGCCGGCGCGTCTGCGCAGGCCTGCAACGCGCTCGACTTTGCGCGCGAGCGCGAGCGCCTCGTCCGCAAGCTCGAGCCGCTCTTGCGCCGCGAGCAGCTCGATGAACGCGTCGCTCGTGCGCGAAAGCACATCGATGCGGCGCAGCTCGTAGTCCCACGCTGCGACGTCTACATCCGCTTGCGCGAGCAGGGCGCGCGCCGCGCGCTTGCCACCGAGCTCGACGAGCTGCCCGAGCAGCAGCGTCGTCTGCGCTCGCCGCGCGCCGCGAAAGGCGCCGCTGCCCGCAAAATCTTCGAGCTCGATCGAGAGCGTCGGGTTCGGGCGTACGCCGGCTTGCAGCGCCGCAGCCTCGCGCGCGCGCTGTTCGAACGAGTCCACCGCGAGCTCGGGATTCCGGAGCAGCGCGAGCGCGATCGCATCGCCAAGCGCAAGATCGCCACTCGGCTCGGCGGACTCGGGCTCAGCGGGCGTGCTCGGAGAATCAGGCGCTTCGAAGGCGGGGAGATCCTGAGCCAGCGGGTAGCGGTCCGGCGGATCGGCGTGAGCGAGGGATGCGAGCGCGGCGCTCAGGGCGACCGCGCATCGCAGCAATGCGATGCGGCACATGACGAAGGTGTCCTCGGCTGAGAAGGGAAGGCGGAGCCGCGCATGCCGGAGGCAGCGCGTGCAGCTCGCCAGTTCTCAGGTGCGGAGGACGACCGAACGGCGGGAGAGCGGAGGAACCGGACGCGCCGACGGCGGCGGTAACGCCGCAGCGACGCGAGGCGCCGCAATCACAGGGAGTGCACTCGCGAGCGTCGTCGGAGGCGCGACCGCCGGCGTGCGCCGCGAGTCGCGCGCTTCGTCGCTCGTCAGGTGTACGACGTGATCATCCGCAGGGCTGCCGCGCAGATTTGCGGCGTGGCCATGATCGTGCGCGTCGCCCGCGGCGGCGTGGGACAACACAACGTCCAGATGGCTGCCGTCGGAGGTGGAACTCAGCACGTGCGCGTGGTCCGAGAACTGTGCGCCGAACCACGCAAGGCCGAACGCGAGCTGAGCGTTCGCAACCGTCAGCAGCAGCGCGCTCGCGACCGCGATGAAACGGCTGGCGCGGATTCTTTCAGCTCTCGGTTCCAAGAAACCCAGCCTCCCGGCAGATCGACGCTCTGTCAACCACGCGCTTGATTCGGCCGCCGCCTCGCGTCACTTGATCGGTCGAAACCCCGATAGAGTGCGCGGCTTCGCACGGGGGCCCGATGAAGCTCGGCGTCACGATGCACGCGACCGATCTCGCCATGGACGTGGCCGAGCTCGCGCGCGAGGCCGAGGCGCGCGGCTTCTACTCGCTCTACATCCCCGAGCACACGCACATCCCCGCGAGCCGTCGAACGCCACCGCCTACGGGCGAAGCCGAGCTCGCGCAGCAGTACTACCGAAGCCCCGACCCGGTGGTCGCGCTCGCGGCCGCGGCGGCGGTCACGCAGCGCATCCTGCTCGGCACCGGCATCGCGCTGCCCGCGCAGCACGACCCGATCTCGTACGCGAAGCAGATCGCCACGCTCGATCGCATCGCCGGCGGCCGCTTCGTGTTCGGCATCGGCTACGGCTGGAACGAGGACGAGATGGAAAACCACGGCATCGACCCGCGTCGCCGTCGCGCGCACGTGCGCGAGACGATGCTCGCGATGCAGGCGCTCTGGTCGAACGAGGTCGCGGGTTATCAGGGCGAGTTCGTGCGCTTCACGCCGAGCTATGCGTGGCCGAAGCCCGTGCAGCAGCCGCGCCCGCGCGTGCTGATCGGCGGCGCGCCGGGGCCCAAGCTGTTCGCACACATCGCCGAGTACGCCGATGGCTGGATGCCCATCGGCGGCGCGGGCCTCAAGCAGGCGCTGCCCGAGCTGCGGCGGCTCGTCGCGGAGCGCGGGCGCGACCCGAGCGCGCTGCACGTCGTGCCGATGGGCGTGTTCCCCGATGCCGCGAAGCTCGCGTACTACCGCGAACTCGGCGTCACCGAGTGCGTGCTGCGCCTGCCCTCGGCGCCGCGCGACGCAGTGCTGCCGGCGCTCGACGCGTACGCGCTGCTGCTCTCGTAGCCCGCGCTGAGTCCGATCGCGCGCGGCCGCCCCGATCAACCGCGCCTCGTGCCGCTTCCTTCGTCGATCCGCTCCGCAACCCACGCGAGACCGGCTGGCGAGAGTCGGAGAAATTCCAGCCTGAGCCCGCCCTCGCGAACGTGCGTGACGCGAGCTTCGAGCTGGGTCGGGCTCGCCGTGGTGTTAGGGGCGAACAAGTCGACGAGCGCGCCAACCGCCGCCTGCAGGTTCGCGCCGGTCACCAAGCAGCCACGGATGGAAACCGCCTGCAACTCGGCGGGCTGTTTTGCCTGGCCGGCCACCTGGATCTGAACCTGATTGTTGGGCGAGTTGCGCATCGGATCCTTCGAACGCGCCCACGTGGGGCGAGGCTTAGACTGAGCAACCCGCGTGCCAACGCCGCGACACCTCAGCGCACCGCTCCACGCCGATTGGTGCCGCGATTCGTCACCGCTGCCGTTTCGCGTCGAGAGCGAGGCGAGCGGACCCGCGATCCGCATATCCTGCGCAGGTCGGAGGCGCGCGGGTGCTCTGGGAACTCGGGCTCATGGCGACGATCGCCCTCGGCGCAGCAATCGCGCTCGACGCGCGCGGTGGAGCTCACCGAAGAGCCTTCAACCCCGTCGCGTGGCTCGGCCTCATCACCTCGGTCTGGGCCACCGGGGAGTTGTTGGCGCTCCTCGCGACCACGTCACAGCAGCTGCTCTGGTGTCGCCGGCTGCTGTTCGCGGGCGCCTGCTCGCGCACGGGCTTGCGCACGAGATCAACAACCCCCTGGCCGTGGTCTCGGGTAACGCCGAACTCCTTGCGATGCGGCTCCGCGATCGCGCACCAGGCGCGCTCGGCGTCGAGGTCGAGCAGCTGTTGGGGGACATCGACGCCGGCGCCACGCGCATCGCCGAGATTGTGCGGCGGATGAACCGCCTGGCCTCACCGGCGACGGCTGCGCGCGGCCCAGAGGCTGTCGATGTGGCGCTGATCGCCGAGCGCGCGGCGGAGCTCGCACGCGTCGGCAAGGGCGCGGGAGCGGTGGTTGTGCGCGCCGTCGCGGAGGCGCCCCGGGCTTCGGTTCGTGGCGGAGAGCTGCTCGAGATGCTGTTCCACTTGATCCAGAACGCGGTGCAGGCAAGCGCCGACGGAACGCCAGTGGAAGTGGAGATCGACTCCGCTGAGGCATCCGTCCGAATCCGGATTCTCGACCGCGGGACGGGGCTTCCGACTGGAGACGCGGCGCGCGTGTTCGAGCCGTTTTTCACGACCGACCGGCCGCACCGGACTGGTCTTGGCCTCAGCCTTTGCTGGGAGTTGGCGCGCCAGAACGGCGGAACGCTGGAGGCGTTTGCGCGCGACGGTGGCGGTACGGAGTTCCGCCTGGTCCTGCCGTGCGCTTGAACTGAGGCAGCGCGAACGCCGCGAGCGGGGCGCGTTCAGACGCGACCTCAACAACTCCTTCGACGTGCTGGGGCGCTAGCGCGCGCCCGCCGCGCCTCAGTCGAGCCCGGTTCCCGGCACGCGGGCCGCTCGCTTTACTTCTCGAACAGTCTCCCTAATAACGACGACTTCTTCGAATCGCGCAGATCGAGCAGGCGCAACTCCTGCCGAGCCGGATGGCAATCGGGCCGGATCTTGAGCGCCCGCCGGAAAACTTTGCCCGCCATCTCGAAGTCGCCCTTGGCCTTGAAGATGCGGCCCAGGAACACGTACGAGAGTTCGCGCGTCGGCGAGCGCTTGATGCCACGCGCGATGTGCTCGAGCGATTCGCGTTCCACGGTGCTGTCCGCGGGATTCGTCAGATAGAGCGAGTAACCAAGGTGGGCTGCGTACTCGCCGTCCTCGGGATCGAGATGCGAGGCCATGCCGAACGCCTCGGCCGCCTCGCGAGAGCGCTTCGACTCGAGTAACGCCTTGCCCTTGCGGAACCAACTCTCGCCCTCGAGAGCGCGCTCAGCGGCAGTCCGCTCGTCCTGCGCGGCCACAGCCAGCTGCGTCGATCGCAGTGCGATTGCGTGGCTCGACTCCACCGATTCGACAACTGCGCCAGCCGGGTTCGCAACCATCGTCGCTTCGCTTGCGACGGACTGCGCGACCTCTTCGCTGTCGATGACTTCGATCTCGGCTAGGCACTCGGCCCAGCCCGCGAACACCAGCCCGAACAGCGTTCGTTCGCCGATCGCACCGCTCGCCAAGAGATCGCCGACGGTCCGCTCCTCGCTGATCGCCTCCAATACATCCTGACCTTCATCCTTCTCGAGGCGACCGGCGAAGCGCCCCCGACGGTCAGGCACGGGAACGACGACGTGATCGCGTTGAGATCGCAACCAGGCGGCGAAGCGCCGTCCGTCGGGCGCCTTCTGCAC
Organism: Deltaproteobacteria bacterium; assembly: GCA_031401135.1. Classification (GTDB taxonomy): domain Bacteria; phylum Myxococcota_A; class UBA9160; order UBA9160; family UBA6930; genus VGRF01. The sequence continues at coordinate 5,975 of JANNRF010000257.1, forward strand.
GGCCTCGTAGAGAAGCCAGCCCGTTTCGCGTTCGATCTCCAGCGAGCTGCGCGGATCGAGCGCGTCGTCCGCCTGGAAACGATAGGTCCCATCGGCCCACGCAAGCGCCGCCCAAAGACGTTCCTCCGCTCGCTCGCGAAGCGCGTCCTCCACCTCGCTCTCGGTGAGGAAGCAGTGGTCGATCAAGGCGTCGCGGACGCTCGCTTGGCCGAGTTCGACGAAATCGAGCACACGCTCCCGGTCCCGCCCAGTGATCCGGCCCGTGCGCGCCAAGAATTCCTCGAACCTCTCTTCCTCCGTTCGCGATCGCGCCACGATCGAACCGTTGCGGAGTTCGATACCGAGCGAATCGTCGCTGCACTCGACCCTAAGAACTCCGCTCGCTCCCGACCTGTGGAGTTCGGCAAGCAACTCGATCAAGCCGGCGCTGGCCAAAACGCCCAAGCGAGCGGGTCCGCCAGTTTGCGGGCTCGCGCGCGCGGCCTCCGGGGCGCTGGCCGCGGAGGGTGCGATCTCGCCGGGCGGGCTCTCGCTCGCGGGCGCACGCGCGCCGCGGCTCTCGATCTCGAGCACGCACTCGAGCAGTTCTGCACGTAGCGCGGGCTTGCACAGGAACTCGCGAATTCCGAGATCCAGCGCGCGGCCGTACACCCGCGGGCCGCGGTCACCTCGCGTCAGCACGATCGCGTTCCGTCGTTGCGCCGCGAGACGCTCTAACAGCTCCCAACCGCCCTCGGCCAACAGCGGCTCGATGATCACGAGTTCCGGCGGCTGATCGCGTAGTGCTTGCTCAGCCGAACCGATGCTCTCGGCGTGAACGATGCGAAAGCCGAGGTCGCCCGCCGTGGTCGTGAACCCGCCCGGCAGGGCCGCTTCGTCGTCGATATAGAGAATCGTCTTCACGAGCACTCACTGCCGCGAGCGACATCCGCGAGCAAGGCGTTCGCCAAAGCGTCCACTCAGATGCGCCCTTGATGCTCTTCGGCGCGCGCGCGTTGCTACGTGACCGTTGCGAGCCCGGCTCGGAGCGGATGAGCGAGGTATTTGCGGCTCCGCTCGCCAGCGGTGAGCCCTGACCAGCGCGAGTTGAAGTGGTGCGCGAGGCGCGCCGATACCCCGAGCGGATCCGTCGGGAGGTGCCTTGCGCGCGCGCTTCGTCTGCTTGCTGCTGCTAGGCGGCTTCACCGCGTGCGTCCGCGCCCCGCGACCGCCACCTCGTTTGCCCCCGCCGGCGCCACTCGAGAACACGGCTTCCTTGACCGGGTCCGTGATTGCCACGGGCGAGATCAAAGCGGATCTCGCAGGCGCGATCGTGTTTCTCGAACCCATCGCTGATGCGGGATCGCCCGCGAACCTCGGCGAGCTAGAGATTCGCCTGCGCAAGGGACGCTTCGAACCGCGAGTGCTGGTCGTGCAACGGGGTCAGCGCATTACGTGGGCGAATCTCGACCCGATCTTCCACGGCGTGTTCTCGTTTTCGAGTCGCAACCGGTTCGACTTGGGCATGTTCGCTCCGAACGAGCGCCGCTCAATCTCGCTGGCAATGGCGGGCCCAGTCCGCTTCCACTGCCCGATCCACGTCGGCGAGGGCGGCATCGTGTTCGTTGCCCCGAGCCCGTATCTCAGCCGCGCCTCGCGCCGCGCCTCGCGCCGCGCGCAGTACGCGATCCACGGCGTCCCGCCTGGCCGGCACCTATTGAGCGCCTGGAGCGATGGCTGGTCCGCGACGGCGCGGGAGATCACTCTAAGCGCAGGCGAATCCGCTCATGCGGACGTGTTGCTCGCCCCAGAGCGCGGCTGACGGCGCCGCCCGCCCTCTGCGAGGCTCGCAAAGGCCTCAGCTGCGCGCGACGGATGGCCCACCAAGTAGCCCTGGATCGCGTCGCAGCCCCACTCTTCGAGAAGCACGCGCTGCGCCTCGTGCTCGACGCCCTCCGCCACGACGTTCAGCCCTAATGCCTTCCCCATCGCCACGATCGAGCGGGTCAGCGAGGCAGCGCCCGTGTCCTCGGCGATCGAACAGATGAAGGATCGGTCCATCTTCAGCGTGTCCACGGGCAGGCGCTGGAGGTACGCGAGAGACGAGTAGCCGGTCCCGAAATCGTCCAGCGCGATCGATACACCCAGCGCCTTGAGATCGTGAAGCGCGGCGATCGCCGTCTCCTCGTCGCGCATGATCGCGGTTTCGGTGATCTCGATCTCGAGCAAGCTGGGATCGACCCCGCGCGCGCTCAGCGTGGCGGCGACCTCGCTCGCGAAGCGCGGCCCGAACTCCCGCGCCGACACGTTGAAGGAAACCCGCGCGCCGGCGGCCCGCAGCGCCGCTTCCCGCGCCGTCACCTCGTCGCAGACTCGATCGAGCACCCAGCGCCCCAAGCCCGAGATCAATCCCGTCTGCTCCGCGACCGCGACGAAATCAGTCGGGGACACGACGCCGAGCTCGGGATCATTCCAGCGTGCGAGCGCCTCGAATCCGACGATGCGGCCGCTACCCGTGAGCTCGGCCTTGGGCTGGAAATACAGTTCGAGAGCGCCCGCCTCGATCGCTTCGCGCAGGCGAACCTCCACGCTCAAGCGTCGCATGGCGGCCTCGTTCATCGAGACGTCGTAGAAACTGCACGTATTTCGGCCGTCGGCCTTCGCGTGGTACATCGCTGCATCCGCGTTGCCTAACAACGCATCGACGCGTTCGCCGTCGTCGGGCCAGGTCGCAATGCCGATGCTCGCGCTGATCACGACTTCTGCGTTCCCGATCCGATACGGGCGCTGGAGCCCATGCAAGAGGTGCTCGCTGATCAGCGCGAGATCGCTCGTGTCGCGCACATCGGTGATCAGGACGACGAACTCGTCCCCGCCAAGGCGGGCGACGGCCGGTTCGAAGTCGGAGGCGCGGTCGTGGGTGGCGATCTCCGCCTGCCTCGTACCTTGGACGATGCGGTCCGCGACCTGTCGCAGCACGTCGTCGCCCACGTCGTGCCCGAGCGTGTCGTTGACGCGTTTGAAATCGTCGAGATCCAGGTAGAGAATTCCAAGCTTCGTTCCGCGGCGCCGCGCTTGAGGAACCGCGAGGTTCACGCGCTCGGTGAAGAGCAAACGATTGCCGAGGCCGGTCAGGCTGTCGTGGTAGGCGAGGTAACGGATCTGATCCTCGGCTCGCCTTCGTTCCGTGAGATCCTGGACCGTCCCCTCGACACGTCGGTGCGTCACTCCGCCCACGCTCAAGAGGTGAAACTGGGCTTGGAGGAAGCGCTCCCCGCCGTCGGGCAAGCGGATTCGAAAATCTATCTGCGCTCGAGTGCCGTGCTGGACGCAGGAGCGAAACGCTTCCAACACGGAGCTGCGGTCCTCTGCGTGGAGTCGCTCCAGCAGTTGGTCAGCGGAGAGGCCCTTGCGAATGTCCTCGGCGGCGAAGAGCGTCCAGAACTCCTCCGACGCCGACAGTTCGCTGCTGGCGAGATCGAACTCGAAGCTCCCGAGCCGCGCGATTTGTTGGGCGCGGGTGAGGTGCTCTCGGCTGCGGCGGAGTTCGGTAACGCGCAGCGCGAGTTCGCCGTGCGACGCGGCGAGCCGCCCCGCCATCCGATCGACATCCCGGGCCATCTCGCCGATCTCGTCGCTCCGGCGGCTCTCGATGCGTGCCGAGAGATCGCCGTCGCCGATGCGCGCAAGCGCGCCCTGGATTTGTCGCAGAGGACGGACCAGCCCGCGCGCAACCGCGCTGCAGGTGCCGAGCGTCAAACCAAGCGCGATCAAGCCCGCCCACCCGAGCTTCCAGCGCGCGTTCAGCAGCGCCTCGCGCTCGAGGGCGAGGTCGGCCACGACCCGAAGACCCGTGCTGCCCCAGTGCTCGATCGGGGCCGTGAGTTCGTCTCGTGGCGGTGTCTCGGCCGCTGCCAGGGTCAACGTCGCTCCGCACAGATCCGACCATCTCTTCAGCAACTCGGCGCTGATGGGTTCGAGCGCGACCAGCGTGACGCTGTGGGTGGGCGAAAGATCGATCGGGATCGAAACGCCCGCGTGGAGTTCGCCTGCGACGACTGACAAAGTCGCGCCCCCGCCGCCGGGCGGGTTGAGCGCGCTCGCATCGAGCCCGCTGCGCGCCAGCAGCTTCCCGCGTGGGGACGCAAACGCGATCGAAGCTGCGTCCTGTTGAGCACGAATCTGCTCGGCCAACGCCTGGGTCGTCGGCGCATGAGCCAGCTCCAGAGTCGCGCGGAGCTGCGGCGTCGCGGCCACGGCACGGTATCGAGCTTGGGTCTGGTCGAGGTGATCCTCGATCAGCAGATCCGCGGAGTGAGAGGCTCGCGCGAGGCGCTGTTCGGCGTTCGCTCGCATCCCGCGCGCCAAGGCGCGGTCGTAGAGCAGAAAGGCGATCAACATCGACGACAGCGCAACCGCGGCGAGCGCCGCCGTCATGCGCTGCGCGAGGGTCCAGCCCGCGGGTCTTCGCTCGAAACTCACGTGCCACCCCAAAGCCCGCCCCTCGCGAGGCGACAGGAATGGAGCGGCTTCGGTGATGCCACACCGTTTCTTGAGCGTTAGGGAGAGGCCAAAATCGGGGCGTCGTTCCGGCGGTTCTCGCGCCTGCGAACGCTCCGGTCGCCAAAGCGAAACGGCCGTCGCCGCGAATCTCGGGAAGCGTCGTTCCCAAGGAGCTATCCAGCCCGAGCGATGCCGGAGTCTGCTAGCGACCTGACGAGCCGCCTCGAACCAAAACTGCTCACCGTTCTGCGCGAAGGCCTCACGCTGCGCGACGTCGCGCGCGACACGCTGGCGGGCGTGATCGTCGGCATCGTCGCGTTGCCGCTCGCGATCGCCTTCGCGATCGCCTCAGGCGTCTCGCCCGCGCAGGGACTCGCCACCGCGATCGTCGCGGGCTTCTTGATCTCGGCGCTCGGCGGCAGCCGCGTCCAGATCGGCGGCCCGACCGGTGCGTTCGTGGTGATCGTCTACGGCGTCGTGCAGCGCCACGGGGTCGAGGGCCTCGCGCTCGCGACCCTAATTGCTGGCGTGCTGCTGCTCGTCATGGGATTTGCGCGGCTGGGCACCGTGATCCAGTTCGTGCCGTTCCCGGTCACCGTCGGCTTCACCGCGGGCATCGCGCTGATCATTGCGACCTCCCAGCTGCGCGACGTGTTCGGCCTCGACATCGCGAAGCTGCCGGCCGGCTTCATCGATCAGCTCGCGGCTTATTGGGAACACGCGCGCTCGATCAACCTCGCGGCGCTCGCGATCGGGCTCGGCACCACGGTGCTGGTCGCGGTCTGGCCGAAGATCTTGCCCCGCGTGCCCGGCTCGCTCGTCGCGATTCTGCTCGCGACCGCCGCGGTGCAGCTGCTCGATCTGCCAGTGGAGACGATCGGCGACCGCTTCGGCGCGGTGCCCTCGAGCCTGCCGATGCCGCACCTCCCGGATTTCACGTGGGCCGACGTGCGCGCAGTGTTCCCCGACGCGATCTCGATCGCGTTGCTCGGCGCAATCGAGTCGCTGCTCTCCGCCGTCGTCGCCGACGGCATGGCCGGCACGCGCCACCGCTCGAAAATGGAGCTGGTGGCGCAAGGCATCGCGAACCTCGCCTCGCCGCTGTTCGGCGGCATGCCCGCGACGGGCGCCATCGCGCGCACAGCGACCAACGTGCGCAGCGGCGGGCGCACGCCGATCGCGGGCATGGTGCACGCGCTCACGCTGCTCGCGATCTTG
>JANNRF010000258.1:0-9324 GCA_031401135.1 Deltaproteobacteria bacterium
TAATCGACTCGGCTGCTCGTGCAGTTGCAGAATCGCAAGGAGCGCAGGGGCGGGAGCGGGGTGTGGCCGCGGAGGGCCGCTACAGGCAACGAGTCCGCACGGCAGAGCGCCCCGAACGCACAACAGATCTCCGCCACCACCTCGCTGTGATGCAGAACTCGCCCCGCTGCCCGTCGTACCCGCTGCTCGCACACCGGGTGGCCAAGGCCCGGAGGCGGACAGCACCCCACCCGCCCCTGAGCGGCGCCACGATCGAGAGACGCGCCTCTCAACCAATCCCGTCGCGCACGCACAACAACTCGCCCGACCCAATCGCGCTGACCTGATAACCCCAGCTCAAGAGCAGCTCGCAACAAGCCTGTTGAACCCCAGGCTTCTGTCGATCATGCGTCGAAAGAAACAGCGTCGGCGCACACTCGCGAATCAACCGCTCCCCACCGCGCAGCACATCGAACTCGGCGCCTTCGACATCAATCTTCAAATGCTGGGGCCGCAATGAAAGCTCGTCCGCCAAGTCGTCGAGCCGCCGCACAGCGACCTCGCTCGCGCCTTCGCCCATGAGTCGCCCGCGCCCGCTTCCCCGCGTGCGCCCGAAGCGAGCGCTGCCGTTCTGGTTCGCGAGTGCGAGCGGCAGTACGCGCACGTTCATCAACCGATTCCGCGCAACGTGCGCCCGCAGAAAGCTCAGGTTCCCCGCGTCGGGCTCGCAGGCAATTACGCTGCCGCTGGCGCCGACGCACTTGGCGGCGAGCAGCGTGTAGTAACCAGCGGCGGCGCCCAGATCGAGCACCTGCTGGCCAGGGCGCACCAGCTCCGCGAACAGCGCGCTCTGCTTCGCCTCGTAACTGCCGAGCAAGAAGCGCGCGAGCTTGCCGCCGCTGCTCGGCAACCAGCGCATCCCGCGCAGCGGTCCGCGCAGCAGGGGCACTGCAATTCCACGCGCGATCTCTGCATCGTGCGACATTGGGCGCGATCCTCGCTGACGGTGAGCACACTAGTGCGTTCCATCTCTCGCCGAGCCACGCGAATCCGCCTCTGTCCGGAACGACTCCGCTCCGCACCGCCGTTCTCGGGTCTTTCCCCGATTCATTTCTCCGCTCGCGCGCCCGATCCGGCACCGATGACCTCGTCCCCGGCCTCGCATGCGCGCTACGTCGCGCGCCAACCGATCCTCGACGCAAGGCAGCGGGTAGTGGCCTACGAGTTGTTATTTCGCTCCGGGTTGGGGGAGGCGTTCGCCTGCGACTCGCCGGACATGGCGACGAGCAGCGTGATCGCGGATTCGTTCGCCGTGATCGGCATCGAGGCGCTCACGGGCGGCAAGCCCGCGTTCCTCAACTTCACGCGCGAAGCGCTGCTTCAGGATTTCGCCTCGCTGTTGCCGCCCGATCTGGTGGTCGTCGAGCTGCTCGAGACGATCGAGCCGGACGACGAGGTCCTCCGCGCGTGCCGGCGGCTCAAGGCGAATGGCTATCGCATCGCGCTCGACGATTTCGTCTGGAGCGAACAGTTCCGCCCGCTGCTCGAACTCGCGGACATCGTGAAGGTCGACTTCCTCGTCACGCGCGGCCAGGAGCGCGCCGAGTTGGCGCGCAAGCTGCGGGAGTTCGACGTCACGCTGCTCGCGGAGAAAGTCGAGCTGCGCTCGGATTTCGCAGCCCGCATCGACGCGGGCTACGCGTGGTTCCAGGGCTTCTTCTTCGCGCGGCCTAACACCGTGATCGGCCGCGACGTGCACGGCTATCTCCAGAGTTACGTGCAGATCCTCGAGGTCGTGAACGCGCCGAACTGCAACCTGCGCGACGTAGAGGAAGTCGTGCGTCGCGACGTCTCGCTGTGCCTCAAGCTGCTGCGGGTCGCGAACTCGGCTGCGTTCGGGAAGCGCGGCCGCGTCGAATCGATTCATCACGCGCTCTCGATGCTCGGCGATCAGGAAGTGCGCAAGTGGGTCGCGCTGCTCACGCTCGCGGGTCTCGCGCAGGGCAAGCCCGCCGAGTTGATCCGCACGACGCTGGTGCGCGCCCGCTTCTGCGAGGAAGTTGCGGACCAGTTCGGTCTCGGCGCGCGCTCGACGGATTTGTTCCTGGTCGGCTTGTTCTCCCTGCTCGACGCCGTGCTCGATCGCCCGATGCAGGACGTACTCGCCGAGATTCCGCTCGCGAAAGAACTCGCCGACGCGGTGCGCTTTTCGACGGGGCCGCTCGCGGGCCCGCTCGTCTGCGCGGTCGCCTGGGAGCGCGGCGACTGGAACGCGATCGACCTCCTGCTGAGCGACAGCTCAGCGGACGGCGACGCGCTGGTCGACGTCTACGTGCGCGCCGTCGAGTGGGCGCGCGGCTGCGGAGAGGGACTCGCGCGCTGAGGCGCGCTGGGCGCCACAGCGCTTGTTACTGGCTGCCAGACTTTTTGAAGAAGCGCTCGTAGGGCGAACCCGTGAAGTCGGGCTTCAGGTGGAAGCCGTTCCACTGCGTGAGGCCGGCGTGGCTGCCGGGCTCGATCAGCCTGAACTTTTGGAACTGCGCGCCGCCGTCGACCTTGATCGTTTCGCCCGTAATAAATGACGCGGCGGGTGAGAGCAGGAACACGATCGCGGCGGAGACTTCGCTCTCGGTGCCGAGGCGCGCCGCGGGTTGCTTGATCGCTTCGTCGGCTGTGCGCTGCTGCACGTCGGGCGTGTAGGTGAGCATGCCGTTCGAGAGGATCGTGCCGGGCGCGATGCAGTTCACGCGCACGTCGGAGCGCGCCCATTCCAGCGACATCGTGAAGCTCATGTTCTCGATGCCCGCGCGTGCGGCGGACATGTGGCCCATGCCCGGGTAGCCCGTCCAGATGTCGGCGAGCATGTTCACGATCGCGCCGCCGTGGTCCTTCATCCACGCGCGATAGACGGCGCGCGAGACCAAATAAGTGCCGTTCAGGTTGAGGTCGATCACAGTGCGCCAGCCGTTCGGCGACATCTCGGCGAGCGGCGCCACGAACTGGCCGCCGGCGTTGTTGACGAGCCCGTCGATGCGGCCGTGGCGTTCGAGCACGCTCGCGACCATCGCGTCGATCGCTTTCTCGTCGCGGATGTTCACCGCGATGGTGCTGCACTTGCCGCCGGCTTCGGCGATCTCCGCCGCGGTCTTCGCCAGCAGCTCCTCGCGCCGCGCTGCGATTACGACCTGCGCGCCGAGCGACGCGAGCTCGTGCGCGGTGCAGCGCCCGAGGCCGGTGCCGCCGCCCGTAACAAGCACAACTTTGCCCGCGAACAGACCGCGCCGGAACACCGAGTCGAACTGCGCCGCCACCGCTCAGATCCGCCGCGTGCTCTTGGGCGGCTGATAGTCCGGCAAGCCCGGCCGCGCGCCGTCGAGAGGAACCTCGCCCCAGCTCGGCGCCCTCCCGCGCAGCGGCCGGTACCAACGCAGCTCCTCGGGTTTCGCCTCGTAGGTCTTCTCGCTGTCCGCGCTCGCATAGTGGCAGGAGATCGCGCGGCGGAAGCCGCCCGTAGTGTTGCGGCCCGAGCCGTGCACGATCAGCGAGTGGAACAAGATCGTGTCGCCTGGATCGCACGCGACGTGCACACGCTCGGTCAGTTCGCCCGCGCCCTTCGCGCCGAAGTAGCCCGAGTTTACGTACTCCCAGTCCATGTTCTCGTGCTCGAGCAGCGGCCCGCGGTGCGTGCCCGCGCCGACCACGAGGCAGCCGTTCTCGCGCGTCACGCGCTGCAGCGCCGTCCAGGTGCCGAGCACGCCATCTGCCGGGCGGAACGGGAAGTAGACGAGGTCTTGATGCAGCGGATGACGCCCGTCCACGTCCGGCGGCTTGTTGATCAGCATGCAGTGGATCGACAACAGATTCGGGCCGAGCAGGCGTTCCACGCAATCCAGCATTCTCGGGTGGGTGTTATCGGAATCGAGCACCGGGTCGTTCTCGAAATCCTGGATCTTCGCGATCGCGTGCAGCTCGCTCTTTGGCTTTACCGCGCCCTTCGCGACCATCACGTCGCGCATCACCAGCGTGCGCGGCGCCGCGGGCACGCGCTTCTCCGCGATGTCGAGGAAGCGCGTGTCCCAGGCCGCGAGCTCTTCGGCGGTGAAGAGCCCGCGCACCACGGTGAAGCCGCGCTCCCAGTATTCGCGAATGTGTTCGTCGGTCAGCAGTGCGTCGGACATGGGGACCCTCTTGGGGCCGAAGCTACCGCGTTCAGAACGCCTTGATCAGCAACAACACCGCTGCGGCCATCGTGACGCCGCCGGTCGCGACAGCGCCGACGATGCGTAGCGGCGAGTTGACCTTCTCGGCGTTGAGGCCGAGCGGGTGCGCGATGCGCGCCGCGAGGAGCGCGATCCCGAGCCCATTCAGCCACGCCGCGCTGCCGCCGTTCAGCTCGAGTAGCGCCATCAGCAGCAGCGCGAACGGGACGTGCTCGGCCCAGTTGCCGTGGCGGCGGCTCGCGAGATGCAGCTGCGCGTTGCCGCCGTCGCCGATCGAGACGTTCAGCTTGCCTCGCAGCGGCCCGATCGGCGCCGAGAGCGCGAACGCGATGATGCCTTGGATCGCTGCGTAGAGAGCCGTGATCGGAACTTGCGTTTCAATCGGGTTGCCTTTCGAGTTGTTGGGGAGATCAACGAGCGCCGCGTTCAGCGAGCTGGGCGCGAAGCTGCGCGTGGCGAATCGAGGTGATCGGGTAGTTCCACACGAGCAGCAGCCCGATCAGGTAAAGCAATCCAGGCCCGGCGGAGTAGAAGATGCGCAGGCCGAGCAGCTTCTCGGGCGGGTTCACGCCGTCGGTCTGGAAGCCGACGAGCGCGAGCGATCCGAACGCGAGGAATTGGCCGAGCGCGGCGATCAGCTTCACCGCGAGCGACCACGCTGCGAAGAACAGGCCTGCTCGATCTTCGCCGCTCTCGATCGCGTCGAGATCGACGACATCGGCCTTCATCGAGGCGGGCAGCGCGGTCAGCGCGCCGGAGCCGATGCCCGATGTCATCAGCACACAGAGCATTAGGGTCTTGTCGCCTTCGCCGACGAGCATGTAGAGCGACGTCGCGAAGACCATGAACGTCATGCCGCACATCCAGGCTTGGTGCTTCTCGATTCGCGTCGCGAGCAGGCCCCAGATCACGACGCCGCCCATCACGAACGGGATGTACGCGATCAAGTTCGAGATCCCCGAGCCTCCGGAGCCGACGATGTGCTTCACGAAGAACGGGTACATGACACCCTGCAGCACGGGGCCGAGGCCCACGATCGTGAACGCGGCGAGCAGCCGAAGGAATGGGCCGTTGCGAAGCATTACGCCGAGGCCGCGCAAGATCGGCACTGCGGCGCTGCCCGTGCCGCGATCCGGCACGAGAAAGCCGACCGCTATTACGGCCACCGGCAGCAAGAGCGCCGTGTACATCGCCACGATTCGGAGCGCGTCACCGGCCTTCGGGTCGGTGCCGTAGACGAGGGTCGGCACGGTGACGCCGAGCCAGAAGCCGGCAGAGCCCGCGACGGTGCGCCAAGTGGTTACGCGCGTTCGCTCGCGGTAGTCGGGGGAGAGCTCGGCGCCCCAGGCGTAATAAGGGATGTTGATCATCGAGAAGCCGAGCCAGAACACCACCATCCACGTCGCGAAGTAGACGGCGTCGACCTGCTCGGGTGGAATGAACAGGCGCCACACCGCGAAAAGGTAGACGGGCGTGCCCGCGAAGATCCAGACCTTGCGGCGACCGAGGCGGCTGCGCGTTCGATCGGACAGGAAGCCGACCGCGGGATCGATCAGCACGTCGAGTAGCCGCGCGACCATCACGATCACGGCGACGCTTCCGAGGCTCACGCCGAGCTCGGAGTAGCGGAAGCCGAGGAACAGAGTCATCAGGTTCATCGCGCCCATTACGGGCAACTCGAGCGCGGCGTAGGCGATCAGCCGCCTTAGTGGCACGCGGCCCGCGGTTTCGGCGCCCTTGGCGCCCACTTCGAGGTTCGGCTCCGCGCTCAGCTCTGCACTCATTCGCGCACTCTACTACGGCGGCCGCGCGCGCTCCGCGGATAGACTGCGCGGAACGGAGGCCACTTATGCGCCGCTCGTTCGCTCTCCTGCTCGCCGCGATCTCGCTGCTCCTCGCTGCGCCCGCATTCGCGCAGGAATCCACCGCCGCCGCGCTGCCGCTGATGGAAGACGAACTCGCCGAGCAACGCGCGCCGGTTGCGGTGCCCGCGCCGACGTCCGAAGCGGTGCGTTATTACGAGACGGGTCATTGGGTGTGGGCTGCCAGCAACGCGATCGGGATAGCGGTGCCCGCGTTGATCCTGTGGAGCGGGCTCGCCGTGGCGCTGCGCACGCACATCGAGCGCGGCGTGCGGTTCTGGCCGCTCGGCGCGGCGCTCTTTTTCGCCGCCTACTTCGTGCTGGAATGGTTGCTCTCGTTGCCGTTCGCTTATTACGCCGGATTTCTGCGCCAGCACGAGTACGGCATGTCGAACCAAACGGCGGCCACGTGGCTAAAGGACAGCGCGATCGGGCTCGGCGTCACGATCGCGATCGGCGCGCTGTTCTTCTGGGTTCCGCTGCTCTTGATCCGCCGCTTGCCGCGACTTTGGTGGCTCGCGACCGGCGCGCTGTGCGTGCCGTTTCTCTCGCTCGTGTTGTTCGTGATGCCGGTCTGGATCGACCCGCTCACCGACAACTTCGGCCCGATGCAGAACGCGCAGCTGGAAGGGCGCATCCTCGGGCTCGCCGAGCGGGCGGGCATCGAGGGCGCACGCGTGTTCGAGGTGGACAAGAGCGCCGACACGAATCGCATGAATGCCTACGTCACGGGCTTCGGCAGCACCAAGCGCATCGTGCTCTGGGACACGCTGCTCGCGAAGCTCTCCCCCGAGCAAGTGCTCGTCGTGATGGGCCACGAGATGGGGCATTACGCGATGCGCCACGTCGTGGTCGGCATCTGCGCCTACTCGGTGCTGCTCACGCTCGGCTTTGGCCTCGTGCACCTTGCCGGGCACGCGACTCTCGGGCGCAGCGGCGCGCGGCTCGGGTTGCGCGATCTCTCCGACCCCGCGGCGCTGCCGTTGTTATTGATGCTCGGCTCGCTGGCGCTGCTTTTGCTCTCGCCCGCCACGTTCGCGTTCTCGCGCCGGCAAGAGCACGAAGCGGACCGCTTCGCGCTCGAGATCACGCGCGACAACCGCGGCTGCGCGAACGCCTTCGTGACGATGCAGACGAGCAATCTCGGCTACCCGCGCCCCGATGCGTGGGTGGTGTGGATGCGCGGCTCGCATCCCGCGGTGGGCGAGCGCGTCGATTTCTGCAACGAATATCGGCCCTGGGAGACCGGCGAGCCGCTCCGCTACGAGCGCTACTTCCGCGAATGAACTCGCCGCGGCTCGCGCCTCGCGCCGCCGCGCTCTGGCGCGCGGCCGGCTGCCGCGCCGTGATAGCCTCGCGCCGCATGAACGCCTCGAACCGCGCCTTCATCGACGAACTCGTTGTGGAGATCCGCAGCCGCCGCAGTTTCGGCGGCCACCCGCTCTGGCACGCCATCGCCGCGGGTAAAGTCTCGCGCGCAGGCCTCGGTATTTTCGCGCGCCAGTTCTACTTGCAGGTGAACGAGTTCCCGCGCGCAGTTTCCGCGCTGCATGCGAGTTGCCCCTACACCGAACTGCGACACGAGCTCGCTGAGAGCTTGTACGAAGAGGAAACCGGCCGGATCTCCGGCTGCAATCTCCCGCACCCGCGGCTGTTCGGGCTGTTCGCGAGCGCCGTGGGCGTGCCGTGGGAGGAACTCGTCGCGAGCGAGCCGCTGCCCTCGACCGCGGCGCTGATTCACTGGTTCGAGAACTCGACGCGCAATCGCCCGTTTCTGGAAGGTGCGGCCGCGATCCAGCTCTCCGCCGAAGGGCAGGTGCCCGGCGCGTTCGGCCCCTTCGCGCGCGCGCTCGAGAAGCATTACGGGCTCTCGAAGGAAGCGGTCTCGTTCTGGGACGTGCACGAAATTGCCGACCGCGATCACGCGGACGTCGGCGACCACGCCGTCGGTCAGCACGCGAACGGCGAGGATCTGCGCGGACGCATTCGCGCGGCGGTGCGGCAATCGCTGGCCGCGTGGTGGGGGTTCTTCGATGGCATCGAACGGGAGATCGCGCGTGTTTGAAACTCAGATGGGACGGGCGCAACGCTTCGCGCTGTGTGTGTTGTTACTGGCTTGCAGTCTGGCGTCCGAGGCCTGCCAAACTCGCGCGACGCGGGGCACGATCGAACTCGAGGAGTACGCGGTCTACCGCGCCGCCCTCGGCACCGAGACTTACGCGATCGAGACGCGCGCACCCGAAACGTCGCCGTGCGGGCCCGCGGAAGCGCGCGCGGAGAAATGCAGCGTTGCGGCGGAGTTGTTGAGTGCACTCGAAGCCGCCAACCAACGCCGAGGCTCCCTGCGCTGCGACGGGCTTCACATCGCGTACGAGCGCTGCGTGCGTTGGCGCCAGATCGATCGCCCGATGTTCCACGCCTTCCCCGTCGTCGTGGTGTCGCGCGTCGGCTTCTCGGCGGATGGCGCCGCAGCACTTTTCTTACGCACGACCTACTCGTCGCCGCTTCACGGCCACCGGAGTTGGGTGTTCGCCTCGCGCGCCGCGGATGGCTGGCGAATCGATCGCCAGCAGATGATTCAGAGGTTCTGAGGCATGCCGGTTTTGAGGAGCGTCAGGCCGGCGTAACCTCGACGGCCCGAGTTGCGCGAGAGCGCGGCTCCCCACGGAGGTGTTCGCCATGCCGGGACCGCTGGATGGAATTCGTGTCGTCGAGATTGCGCAGGAAATTCAAGGCCCGTACGCGGCGATGCACCTCGCCGATCTCGGCGCCGAGATCCTGAAGGTCGAGATGCCGAAGGTCGGCGATCTCTCGCGCCACATGAAGATCAAGCTGATCGGCGGTGCGGATGCGAAAAACGCCGAGTTCAGCCATTACTTCCTGGCGATGAACCGCGGCAAGAAGAGCATCACGCTCGACTTGAAGCACCCCGCCGCGAAGGAAGTGTTATGGCGGTTGCTCGAGCGAGCAGACGTGCTCGTCACCAACTACCGCCCCGGCGTGTTCGACCGGCTCGGCTTCTCGTGGGACGAACTGCATCGCCGCAACCCGCGTCTCGTGTTCGCGCAGGGTTCCTCGTGGGGCCCCCTCGGCCCTTGGCGCTCGCGCCCGAGCCGCGACACGCTGGCGCAGGCCGTCGGCGGCCTAATGGCCAAGACCGGTCCCGATAGCGGCGAGCCGCACGCGGCGGGCGCCCTCGTCGCCGATCACTCCGGCGCGCTCACGCTGCTCGCGGGCATTCTCGCCGCGCTCTACGCACGCGA
>JANNRF010000259.1:0-16561 GCA_031401135.1 Deltaproteobacteria bacterium
ACCGCGGGCGCGGTGCTCCCCGCTTGCGTCGTGTCGATCGCGATTAGCTCGGCGAGCAGCCGTTTCGCTTCGGCGAGAACAGCAGGCGGAACGGCGGGCGGTTCGGCTCGCGCCGCAGAGGCGCCGAAAGCTGCGAGCAGGCAGAGCAGGATCGAAGCGTGGCGAAGGGAGCGCAGCGCGATCATGGCGAGAGTCTAGACGCGCTGATCTAGCCTTCCGCAAAATCTCTCAGGGAGAATCCCGGTGCAGCGAGTTCGTTCCTTCATGCGCGCTTCGATACTCGCTTGGAGCTGGCTCGCGGGCATCGCCGCCTTGGCCGCGCCGTCGTCGCCGCAACCGGCCGCCGTGCAGTTGCCAGCCCTCTCCGGGCGCGTGCAGATTCTGTTCGACGCCTACGACATCCCGCACATCTACGCGCACTCGCCCGAAGACGCGTATCGCGCGCTCGGCTACCTGCATGCGGGCGAACGGCTGTGGCAGATGGAGTTGTTACGAAGGCGCGCTTCGGGGACGTTGGCGGAGTTGATCGGACCGGACGGGTTGGCGTCGGACGAACTGGTCCGGCGGCTCGGGATCCGGCGCACGGCGGAACAGGCGCTGCGCAGTGGGCTCGCGGGGCCAGATGTGCCGCGCTGGCTAGCGGCGTACGCGGAGGGCGTGAACGCAAAGCTCGCGGAGTTGGGCGCGGCCGGGCTGCCTGCCGAGTTCAAGGCGTTGGGCGCCGAGCCCGCGCCGTGGACGCCGGGCGACAGCGCGGCGTTCAGCAAGTACATGGGTTGGGACCAGAGCGGCAGCGATGCGGATCTCTGGCTCGGCATGATGGTCGAGAGACTCGGTGCGGAGACCGTCGCGGAGCTGTGGCCGCTCGATCGCCCCTACGAGATTGCGACGATTCCCGCAGACGACGCGCGGATGCCGGCGAAGGGGAAACGCGCGGCGCGCGACGCGGCCTCGGAGGACGTAGTCGCCCTGGCCTCTCGCGCGGCGCCGCGGCTCAGCGAGCGCGAATCGCGCGCGTTGATCGCCCAACTCGCCGCCGCCGCACGCGACGATTCGGGCAGCGCCTTCGGCAGTAACAACTGGGTGATCTCTGGCGAGAAGTCCGCCACGGGCAAGCCCCTGCTCGCCAACGATCCGCACCTCGGCTTCACGATCCCGTCGCTCTGGTACACCGCGCATCTGGTCGCGCCGGGGCTGAACGTGATCGGCGTGACGTTCCCGGGCCAGCCCTTTGTCACGCTCGGCCACAACGACCGCATCGCCTGGGGTTTCACGAATCTGCAATCGGACGCGGTGGACTATTTCGTCGAGACCGCGAACCCGAGCAACTCGCGCCAGTACCGGCACCGCGGCGAATGGAAGAACTTCGAGGAACGCGTCGAGACGATTCCCGTGCGCGGCGGCAAGGCTCGGAAGCTCACGATTCGCACCACAGTCCACGGCCCCGTCCTCGAGACTGGCGGCAAGCTCGTCGCGATCGCGTGGACGGGCCTCTCGCCGACGCGCGAGGCGCTCGCGATCGCGCGCCTGAACCGCGCGCGCGGGCTCGAGGACTATCTCGAAGCGATGCGCGTGCTCGACACGCCGCCGATGAACGTGGTCTACGCGGACGTCGAGGGAAACATCGCGATCTCGCCCTGGGGCGACCTGCCGCTGCGCGCGCGCGGACTCGGGCGCGTGCCCGTCGACGGCGCGAGCGGCGAATACGACTGGACGGGCCTGATCCCGCGCGACGAACTCCCGTTCGCGCTCAATCCGAAACGCGGCTGGCTCGCCAGCGCGAACGGCCGGCCGACACCGGTGGGCTACACGCACCATTTGGGCTGGATGTGGGACCCGAGCTACCGCACCCGGCGCATCAACGATTTGCTGGCTGGCGACGCAAAGCTCTCGCTCGCGGACATGCAGCGCTTCCAGTTCGACGCACACGACAAGGCGGCGGAAGTTTTCACGCCGGTACTCGTCGAAGTGCTCGGCAAGATCTCGGCGCTGAACGCCACAGAATTAGAAGCCCTGAATGCGCTGCGAACCTGGGATTACGTCTTCACGTCCGAGACCACCGCCGGCAGCGTCTTCAACCGCTGGTTCGAGCGCTATCGCGATGCGGTGTGGGAAGACGAGTGGAAGGCGCGCGGCATCGTGCAGCCGGCGGGCAGCTGGGGTTACAGCGGAGACAACCGGCGCGAGCCCGCACTCGAAGTGCTCGAGCACATGACGCGCGAAAACCCGGGCTCGGTGTGGTTCGACGATCGCGCGACACTCGAGCGCGAAACGCGCGATGAGATCCTAATCGCTTCGTTCCGCGCGACGATCAGCGACCTCACCCAACAGCTCGGCCCAGAGGTTGCGCGATGGCAGTGGGGCCTCGGCAACTCCTTCGCGCCCGAAGCGCTCTCGCCCGACCCGGCGAGCGCGCGCAGCGGCCCAGTGCTGCGCGGCGGGCCGTTCACGCTGAACCCCGGCGGCAAGGGCGACGGCGTCTCGAGCGGCGCTTCGTGGCGGCAGGTCGTCGATCTCGGTGCGCTCGCGAAGAGCGTCGGCACGTACCCCGGCGGCCAAAGCGGCGACCCGACCAGCCCGCACTACGACGATCAACTCGCGCTTTGGGCGAAGGGCGAGTACGCGCCGCTCTGGTTCTACGACAAGCCTGAGAAGTTTCCGAAAGCTGCGACGAAGCGGCGTCTGACGCTGGCGCCGCGCGAGGGTGCGGCCTCTCCCTAAGCCTCGCGCCTGCCCCACGCCGCGAAGCCGCTGCTCCACGGCGCCAGCGGCGTCGCGCACCAGGCGCGATCGAGCCACGCGAGCACGCGCAGCGGCAAGCCGGGCCCGCGCCGGATCACATAACAAGCCGGGATCAGCGTGAGGTCGACGTGACGGATCTGCACCGCGCCGAGGCCCGCCTCGTGCAGCTGGCCGCGCAGTTCCTCCGGATCGAGCTCGCGCTCCTCGGGCGAGTGGTACTTGTCGTAGCCCGCGCCCATTACGACGCGGCCGATCGCGCGCAGCACGCCGTGCACGTTCGGATCTTGCGAGAAGAACACGCCGCCGGGCGCGAGATGGTCGTGGCAAGCGCGCAGGAAGCCGGGCAGCTCGGCTTCCGAGACGTGATGCAGGAACGCGAGACACACGATCGTGTCGAACTTCTCGTCCCACGGCAGATCGCGGAACGACGCGCAGCGGAACTCGACGTTGCGAACGCCGCTCGCGGCGCGCGCGTGCTCGGCGACCGCGATGGCTTCGGGCGAGAGATCCACCGCGAGCACCGAATCGGCGTGTTTCGCAGCCAGCAACTCGAACGCTCCATCGCCGCAGCCCACCGACAACACTTTGCCGAGGCCGCGCGCGCCCGCCGCATCGCGCAGCACACGCAGATCGCGCTGCATGCGTAAGCGCCAGCCGACCGGGTGGTATCGCTGCTCGGCGTAATAGCGCGCGAAGAACGCGCGCTCTTCGGCCTCTGTGCGCGTGCGGTCCCGGGCTTCCATCTTCACTTCCGTTCGCGCGCGCGGTTGCACACTCGTTGCGCGGCCGCTGCCGCGCAGAATGCGTCAATTCTGCGGTATCCGTGAGTAGCCCGCGGCGGCATAATGGGGACGTGGCGCCCGACCCCGAAGTCTCGTTCGTCGTGCCGTGCCTGAACGAGGCGCAGACGATCGAGGCGTGCGTGCGCGAGATCCAGGAGTGCATCGCAGAGCACGGGCTCTCCGCGGAGATCGTGGTCGCGGACAACGGCTCGCGCGACGGCTCGGCACAGCTCGCAGCGCATGCCGGCGCGCGCGTGGTGCACGTTGCAGAGCCCGGCTACGGCAGCGCGCTGATGGGCGGCTTCGAAGCCGCGCGCGGCAAGTTTCTCGTGATGGGCGACGCGGATCTCTCGTACGATTTTCGCGAGGCACCGCGCTTGCTCGAGCTGCTGCGCGCCGGCGCCGATCTCGCGATGGGCTCGCGCTTCCTCGGGCGCATCGAAGCCGGCGCGATGCCGTGGCTGCACCGCTACCTCGGCAATCCGGTGCTCTCGTTCATTGGCCGCCGCCTGTTTCGCGTACCCATTTCGGATTTTCACTGCGGGCTGCGCGCCCTCACGAAGGACGCTTATCAGGCGATGGGGCTGCGCACGACCGGCATGGAGTTCGCGAGCGAACTCGTCGTGAAAGCCGCGGTGCGCCACCTGCGCATTACGGAAGCACCCGTCACGCTGCGGCCCGACGGCCGCGGCCGCGCGCCTCACTTGCGGACTTGGCGGGACGGCTGGCGGCACCTGCGCTTCCTGCTGGCGCTCTCGCCGCGCTGGACGCTGATGTTCCCGGGCACGGTGCTCGTAACAGTCGGCGCCGCGCTGATGGCCGCCGTGACGCTCACGCCCTCGAATGCGCCTTCGCTCGCTCGCGACATCCACACCATGCTGATCGGCAGCCTGCTCGTGACGGTGGGCTACGGCGCGATCACCACGGCGTTCGCGATGCGCATCTTCGCGCTGGTCGAGGAATTAGGGCCGCCCGCGCCGCGGCTCGAGCGCTCGTTTGCGTTTCTCACGCTCGAGCGCGGCATCGCGGCGGGCCTGCTCGTAGCAGCGGTCGGCGCCGCGCTGATCGTGGGCCAACTCTGGAGTTGGTCGCGCTCGGGCTGGGACCCCGTGGATATCGCGATCACGCTGCGTCCCTCCGTGATGGGCGCGACGCTGGTGGCGGTCGGCATGCAGACGGTGCTCGCCTCGTTCGTCTACAGCATGCTCGGCATCCGCCGCCGGCCGGGTTGACTTCGCTGACAGGCTGCCGGCCTAACTGCTCGTGGGGCTTCCGGCTTCGCCCACCTCGGCCAGCGCAGCGCGCAACCTGCGCGCGAGCAGCACCACCCCGAGCACCCAGACGACCACGATCGCGGCGGCGAGCACTGGCTTCGCAGGCTGCCCGCTCCAGCCGAGCGCAGTGCGAGCGACCCAGATGTCGGCGAACGCGGGATCGAGTGCGTGCCGTGCCGCCGCGATCAGCGGGGCGGCGTTCCAATCGATCACGAAGCCGAAGCGTGGGCTCCAGGCCTCGTAGTTTTCGACAGCAACTAGGCGGCCCCACGAAACAGTCGTCGAGATCAGCTGCACTGCCGCGCCGCAGAGCGCGAGCACGCCGAATGACGCGCGCGCGGCGAAGCCGCGATTCGCGTCGAGCCAGGGCCCGAGCGGAAGCATCAGGAAAACCATCGCGGTGAACAGGTAACGCGGGCCGGGACAGGAGAAGAGGCCCGTCCAGAGCGCGTAGGTCGAGTAGAACGCGAGCGTCGTCGCGAACAGAGCAAGCAGCGTGAGCGCCTCGGCGCTTTGCTTGCGCCAGAAGCGCGCGAGTGTGAACGGCGCGAGCAAGAGCAGTGGCGTGTAGAGGAACACGCTCATGCCGGGGCTCGCGAGAAAGCCGAGCAGCGCAGCGCGCGGGTCGTTGCCGAGCGTGCTGCGCTCTTCGAGTCGCGGTGATTCGAGCCAGCTGCCCCGCTTCAGCCAGTTCATTAGGGCGTAGAACGCGGCCGACGCGATGACCGGTAGCGCCGCCGCCGCGAGCGCTCGCGCGAGCTTCGCTGTGCCGCGCTCCTGCTGTATGGGTTTCGCAAGCGCGCGCTCCGCCAGCACGAACAGCAAGTAGCCGCCGAGCGCGACGCCGTTCAGCGCGCCCGCGGCCCGCACGTTGAAGATCGCGGAAGCGCAGGCGCTCCCCAACAACACGTCCCGCGCCGCGCCCGATTCGCGGTAGCGGTGCCAGAAGAAGAACGCGCCGAGAGTGAGCAGCGGGTCGAGCAGATCGCCGAGCGCCTAGAACGGGACTGCCAGCAGCGATTGCCCAACGACGTACTCGCTGTAGATCCGTCCGTCGCGCCCGCGAAACGCCAAGTTCACACGGGCAGGAATCGCGAGCGAGAAATCCTCGGACAGCGATTTCGTCTGGAAGTAAACGCCGGCCTCGTCGGTCGACATGAAGTGGCCGCGGTGGAAGATCGCGAGGAACGCGGCGAGCACGAGCGCCAGCCGCAGCGCAATGCGGCGATCCTGGGCGCCCGCGCCCACCTAATGCTTCTCGCCCGCGCCGAGGTATTGCCCAGAGGTGACGCCCATCGAGACGTAGATGCTGGTGAGCGCTTCCATCCCGATCTGCGCGGGCGTCACCCAGGCGTCGGGGACGTAGATCAGCGCGCCGCCGATCGGCACCGGCGCGGTGGGCACGAGCACCGCGCGGAAGGGCTGCCCGCCAATAATGACTGGCTCGGGAGTCGAGAGCAGGCCGAGCACGGTGGCGCCACCCGGGCCACCGAAGTGGCACCAGACCGGGCTCATCGACTTGAGGCCGCCCTCGTGGTCGCGCTTCGAGAGCATCTGCACGAAGCGCTCGATCGTGTCGTAGACGTTGCGCACGATCGGGATGCGCTGCACCACGCCGTCGAGCATCGCCTCGAGGCCGCGCTGCATGCCGGCTTCCACGAGCACGCCGAGCAGCAAGATCGCCGCGAGCATGAACGCGACGCCGATTGCGTAGCCCGCGAGCGGCGAGCCCGTGGCGCGCAGCCCGACCGCGCCCAGCACGCGGCCGAGCGCGCTGTCCGGGCCGAGCCACGACATCGCGAAGCGCACGCTCCAGGTGAAGATCAAGACGGTCGCGAGCAGCGGGAGCGCCGCGATCGACCCGGCAATGAAGACGCGCGCGAGGCGGCGTGAGCGGAGCTGCATCGCGCGATTATTGCACCGCCTATGACAAGATTCGCCGCAATCAGGAGGCGCGGTGATGCTTCGAGCGCTCGGGATCTTGGTTGTGTTGCTGCTCGTCGTGAGCCTTGCCGCGCTCGCGTACTTGGGCGCGTTCGCGAGCGTCGAGGTCGAAGAGCGAGCGATGGGGCCCTTCCGATTCGTGTACCGCGCGCTTGACGGCGCCGATCCGCGGCGGGTCGGCGAGATCACAGAGCAAGTCGGCAACGCGCTGCGCATCGCGGGCGTCACGCGAATCCGGCCCTTCGACGTCTACTACCCCGATGAAGCCAGCACGCCTAACGAGATCGGCTGGGAGGTGGCGGAGGAACAGTGGCAGGCGCTCGCTGGGCTCGATCTCTCGTTGCTTCAGCGCACGATTCCCGCCGAGCCGTGCATGGTCGCGCGCCTTCCGTGGAAGCATCCCATCTCATTCGTGGTGGGCTTCTTCCGAGTCGACGGCGCGCTGCGCGCGCACCGCGAAGCGAACGGTTATCAGGCCGCGCCGGCATACACGCTGAACGAGGGCGCGACGATCGCGTACATCCAGCCCGTGGTGCGATGAACGCCGCGCCGCGAGACGACCGATGAGACCGGGCGCAAGCTTGCTCGGCCTCGTCATCGCGTTCGCCGCGCTCGGCGCCGTGTTCGCGCTGCTGGAGACGCGCCTCCGCAGCGCCGACTCGCCGATCTTCTTCCGCCGCCGCGATTTCGCCACCGACCTCGCGTATTGGTTCTTCACGCCGCTCGTCTCGCGCAGCTTCACGCGCATCGCGGTCGGCCTCGCCGTGGCGGGCGCAGTCTGGCTGAGCGGCGGCTCGCTCGAGGCGCTGCGCAGCGAGATCGCGGCGGGACGCGTCTCCGAGCTCGGCTGGGCTGCCGGGCGCGAACAGCTGCGCGCGCTGCCGTTTGGGCTCCAGCTGTTACTGGGCCTCGCGCTCGCCGACGCGCTCGCCTACTGGATGCACCGCGCCTTCCACGCGCGCCCGCTCTGGGGGCTGCACGCGGTGCATCACTCCTCGCCGCGCCTGGATTGGCTCTCGTCCGTGCGCCTGCATCCGCTGAACCAAGCCCTAATGAGCATCGTGCAGGCGCTGCCACTGCTCTTCCTCGGCTTCGACCCGCGCGTGTTCGCCGTCGTCGCGCCGCTCTTCACGCTCTACGCGATCCTGATCCACGCCAACGTCGGCTGGAGCTTCGGCCCGCTAAAGCAGGTGATCGCGACGCCGCGCTTCCACCGCTGGCACCACACCTCCGCCGACGCCGGCCGCGACAAGAACTTCGCCGGCCTGTTCCCGATCTGGGATCTGCTGTTCGGCACCTATTACATGCCCGAGAACCGAGTCCCGACAGAGTTCGGCGTCGGCGCAGAGCCCGTACCGGCGGGCCTCTGGCGTCAGCTCGCGTATCCGTTCCGCCGCCCGAAGCCGGGCGAGCCGCTCGCCTCCGAGCGCGTCTGAGAATCCGTCCCCACGCGAATCCCTCGCTCCGCATCCGCGGTAGCCTGCGCCACGCACGCCCAACTCTCAGGAGATTTCATGGCCTTCTCGATGTACTCCGCCAGCGTCCCGGTCTTCGCTCGCATGCTGAACAACCTGCTCGGCTTGCTCGACAAGGCCGAGGCCCACGCCAAAGCGAAAAAGTTCGACCCCAACAACTTCGTGGGCATGCGCCTCACGCCCGACATGCTGGCCTTCGCGCGCCAGATCCAGATCGCGAGCGACGCCGCGAAAGGTTGCGTCGCGCGCCTCGCCGGCGTCGAGGCACCCAAGTGGGAAGACAAGGAAGCCACGCTCGACGAGCTGCGCGCGCGCATCCGCAAGACGATCGATTATGTGAACTCCGTGCCCGCCGCGAAGATCGAAGGCTCCGAGACGCGCGAGATCACGATGCCGATGCCGACAGGCCCGATGAAGTTCAGCGGTGAGCGGCTGCTGCTGGGGCTCTCGATGCCGAACTTCATGTTTCACTGCACGATGACGTATGCGCTGCTGCGCCAAGGCGGCGTCGAGATTGGGAAGGGAGACTTCCTCGGCGCGCCGTGAGCGTGGAGCCTGCGACACGCTGTGCGAGGTAGAAGAAGCGCGCATGGCACGCATCCACAGCTTCGAGCCGATCGCAGACGAGAGCGCGGAGATCCTGATACTCGGCAGCATGCCAGGACAGGTATCGCTGCTTGCGGGCGAGTACTACGCCCACGCTCAGAATGCCTTTTGGCGGATCCTTGCGGAGCTTGGTCTGCCGGACCGGATGGCGCCCTACGACGAGCGAGTTCGCGCCCTGAAATCAGCTCGAATTGCAGTCTGGGACGTGCTCCGCTCGTGCACCCGCGAAGGGAGCTTGGATTCGACGATCGAGCGTGACGGCCAGATCCCGAACGACTTCCAGACCTTCTTTCGCGCCCACCAGAGGATCTCGCGCGTGTTCTTCAACGGCGCGAAGGCGGAGGCTTGCTTCAAGCGACACGTCGCCCTAGGCGTCGACAACGGTTCCATCCGCTATGCGCGCCTCCCGTCGACGAGTCCCGCGCATGCCTCCATGTCGTTTGACAAGAAGCTCGACGCCTGGCGCGCCATAACAGAGGCGTGGCGCTGAGGAACGAGTTTGCCGAGGCACAGCTGAAGATGAGATGATCGCCGCCCCATGCCCAATCCCACTGCGATGCTGAGCCCCTACCGCGTGCTCGACCTCACCGATTCGCGCGCCGAGCTTGGGCCGTTCGTGCTCGCGGGCCTCGGTGCGGATGTAATTAGGGTCGAGCCTCCCGGCGGCTCGGCCTCGCGGCGGGAAGCCCCGCTGGCTTCGGGGCAGCCGGACTCGCTCGCGAGCCTGCGCTTCCACGCCTTCAACCGCGGCAAGCGCAGCGTGGTGCTCGATCTGGAGAGCGCGCGCGGGCGCGAGGATTTTCTCTCGCTCGTAGCGAGCGCGGACTTCGTGGTGGAGAACGCGGGCCCCGGTGCGATGGACGCGCGCGGGCTCGGCTTCGCGGCGCTGCGCGAGGCGCGGCCAGATCTCGTGTACGTGGCGATCAGCCCGTTCGGCGAGGACGGCCCGTATGCGCGCCACTTGGCGACGGACCTAACACTCTCGGCGATGGGCGGTGCGATGGCGCTGAATGGCGACTCCGACCGCCGGCCGGTGCGCGTGACGGTGCCGCAGACCTGGTATCACGCCGCGGTCGAGAGCGCGCTCGGCGCGCTAGTCGCGCATCAGCGGGCGCTGCGAACGGGGGCGGCCCAGAAGGTGGATGTCTCGGTGCAGGCCGCTGTGTTCTGGACGGGCCTCAACGCGATGATCGCCCACGCGATCCAGGGCAAGAACATCGAGCGCAACGGGACCGTGCTCCAGCTGAGCACGCTTGTTACGCCGCTCGTCTACCCGTGCGCGGATGGCGAGGTGGTGCTGATCGCGACCCGCGCTTCGCTGCTCGTGCTGATTCCGTGGATGGTCGCGGACGGCGTCATCTCCCAAAGCTGGGCCGACGCGGAGAACTGGAACTCGTACGAAGCGCGCATGCTGACGGGCGGCGAAATGGTGCATCCCGTGCTCGAAATGCGCGCGCGCATCGAGACGTTCACGCGCAAGCACCGCAAGGCAGAGTTGTTCGCGGGCGGCATCGCGCGCGATGCGACGCTCGCGCCGGTGAACACCGCAGCCGACGTGCTGGCAATGGAACAGCTGAGCGTGCGCGAGTTCTGGCGCCCCGTGCGGCTCGCGGACGGGCGCGAGCTGCGCGCGCCGGGCCCATTCGTGCGCCTCTCGCGCACGCCGGTTGCGTTCTCGCGGCCCGCGCCTGAGGTGGGCGAGCACACTGCGGAGGTGTTAGGCGCGCTCGCGCCCAGAGCGCGCGCGCATCAGGCGGCGAGCGCTTCCGCCGCGCGGACGGCGGCGCTGCCCGCTTCCAGCGCCGACGCGCCCCTCCCGCTCGCGGGCATCAAAGTCGCCGATTTCTCGTGGATCGGCGTCGGACCCATTACTGCGAAAGCGCTCGCCGATCACGGCGCCGAGGTCGTGCACGTCGAGACGCTGAACCCCGCCGATCGCCTGCGCCTGGTCGGCCCGTTCAAGGACAACATCGCGGGCATCAACCGCTGCCAGTTCTTCGCTTCCTTCAACACCTCGAAGCTCTCGCTCGCGATCGACCTGAAGAAGCCCGAAGGCCTCGAAGTCGCGAAGCGCTTGATCCAGTGGGCCGATGTCTGCCTTGATTCGTTCACCGCGGGCACGATGGCCGACCTTGGCCTCGGCTACGACGTGGCGCGCGAGCTGAACCCGAGCATCATCATGGCCAGCACCTGCCTAATGGGTCAGACCGGGCCCGCGGCAAAACTCAGCGGCTACGGCTACCACGCCGCCGCGGTCAGCGGTTTCTACGAGGTGACAGGCTGGGACGATCGCCCGCCGGGCGGCCCCTGGAACGCCTACACCGACACGATCGCGCCGCGCTTCCTCGCGACCACCCTGATTGCCGCGCTCGACCACCGCCGCCGCACCGGCGAGGGCCAGTACATCGATCAAGCGCAGATGGAATCCTCGCTGCACTTCCTCGCACCGGAGCTGCTCGACGTGCAACTGACCGGGAAGAACCCACGCCGCGCGGGCAATGATTCGCCTACGGCAGCGCCCCACGATGCCTACCCGTGCGCGGGCGAAGACCAGTGGTGCGCGATCGCCGTCGAGAGCGACGAGCAGTGGCGCGCGCTGCGCCGCGTGCTCGGCGGGCCGGCCTGGGCGACCGCGCGCGAACTCGATACCGCGGCGGGCCGCCTCGCACAGCGCGAGCAGATCAACCGCGAACTCGGCGCGTTCACCGCACGCCACGCGCCGCGCGCGTTGATGGACTTGTTACAGGCTGCGGGCGTCCCAGCCGGGATGGTGCAACGCTCGAGCGATCACCAACTCGACCCGCAGCTCGCGCATCGCCGCTTCTTCAGGCCGATGGAACATCCTGAAATGGGCCTCGTCCCGTACGAAGGCCACGCCTACAAGATCGCGGGCTACGACAACGGCCCGCGCTTCCCCGCGCCGTGTCTTGGCGAGCACAGCTATCAGGTGCTGCAAGAGATCCTGGGCCTCGACGACGAAGCAATCGCGCGCGTGGCGGCGAGCGGCGCGCTCACGTGATGCGGCGCTGGGCCCCGCATCGCTGCGCGGCAGCGACGGTGACCCGCCTCACGGGGCGCGAGGCTGAAGCTCCCGATAAAGAACTGGGCGTGTGCATGCCCCGCCCTAAATCCCATGTCACAAGCGTTCGTCATCATGCAGATCGGAGAACCGGAGCTCGAACGCATCTACGATCGCGTAATTGCTCCGGCACTCGAAGCTTGCGGCTTCACGCCGCGGCGCGTCGATCGTCACAACCGTGGCGGCCTGCTGGCCAGTGAGATCATCTCGTTCATCGAAGAGAGCGAGATCCTGGTCGCCGATCTCACCAACGAGCGGCCTAACTGCTATCTCGAGGTCGGCTATGCCCTCGGCTTGGGAAAGGCCACCAACTTGATCCTCACCGCGCGCGAGGATCATGATCCGGAGAGCCCGCGCCATCGCGTCGGCGGCCCGAGAGTCCACTTCGATCTCGCCGGCTACGACATCTTGTTCTGGCGCAGCGAGAAACTCGCCGCGTTCCGCCAGGAACTCGAGAAGCGGATTCAGCGGCGCAAGCTGCTGCTCGGGCGAGATCCGTAGAGCGGCGATCTGCGCGGCAGCTTCCGCGACCTGCGTCACTGCAGCGGCACGCGCGGCCAATAGAGTCAGCCCGAAAGACCCTCGTGGTATGGGTGTGATCGCAGTGCGGAGGGTCGAGGGAGCGATCCGGACATGTCGCAGCGTTGGCGATTCATTGGATTGTTAGGCGTTCTGGCGGCCTGTCGGGCCGTCGAGCCGGGCGACCCGCTGCCGGGCCTCTCGCGCGCCGAACGAGCGCAGTTCGTCCACGGCCGCGCCGAGTTTGCGCGCGCGTTCGATCCCGAGAGCGGGCTGGGGCCGCTCTTCAACGCGAACGCCTGCGGCGAGTGTCACGAGAGTCCGGTGCTGGGCGGCGTCGGGGACGAACTCGAGGTGCACGTCTCCGCCGTCCGGCCCGACGGGAGTTGTGACACGTTGGAGAATCAGGGCGGGCCAGTGATCCAACAGCACGCGACGCCCGCGCTCGAGGCTGCGCTCGGGATCGATCGCGAGCCGCTGCCGAGCGACGGCGCTCGCGCTACGCGCAGCTCGCCGGTCGTCTTCGGACGCGGCTTGCTCGACGCGGTGCCGGAAGCAGCCATCTTGGCTCTCGCCGATCCGGACGATCGGGATGGCGACGGCGTTTCTGGACGCCCTAATCGATTCTTCGATGGACGCATCGGCCGCTTCGGCCGCAAGGCCTTCGTGCCGACGCTGCGCGAGTTCAACGACGGAGCGTTCGCGTTCGAGCAGGGCCTCACGAGCCCAGCCCTACCCGTGGAGGAGACGATCGGGGGCGCACCGATTCCGCCTGGCGTGGATACGACACCCGAGCCCGAGATCAGTCAGCAAGTGACCGAAGCGGCCGATCGGTTCGTGCGCTTCCTGGCGGCGCCGACGCCGAGCGTGAGCCCGCACCGGACGCGCCGCGGCGCGCATCTGTTCGCGCGAATCGGCTGTGCAACGTGTCACGTCCCCGAGCTGCGAACGGGGCCTTCCGCGATCGCAGCGCTGCGGACCAAGCGCTTCCGCGCGTACACCGATCTGTTGCTCCACGAGATGGGGCCCGAGCTCGCGGACATCTGCCTGGGCGACGCCGCCCCGAGCGAGTTCCGGACGGAGCCACTGATTGGCCTGCGCGTCGTCGAGCAGTTCCTCCACGACGGCCGCGCCGCGACGATCGAGCAGGCGATCGAGCTTCACGCAGGCGAAGCGAGCGCTGCGCGCGATCGCTTCCGCGCGCTAAAGCCGAAGGATCGAGCCGCCCTGCTCGCGTTCCTGCGGGCTCTCTGAACCCGTTGCCCGCGGCGAGAGGTCTCGCGCGCGCCCGCTCGTCGCGGCGCGCTCGGCACTAGGCCCGTGCCGCGCCTCCTACGCACTGGCGATGCAGACGCCGGGCGCCTGGCGCTAGCGTGCGCGGCGCGTCACCCGCACCCCGCACAGGAGCAGAACCATGCAGACCGTCCTAATCACTGGCGCCAACCGCGGCATCGGCTTCGAACTCGCCAAGCGCTACGCCGCAGGCGGCAACCGCGTGCTCGCCTGCTGCCGCGAGCCCGGGAAGGCGGCGCAGTTGCAGGCGCTCGCGAGCGCTGGCAAAGCCGTCACGATTCACGGCGTCCACGTAGTCGACGGCGCATCCGTCGCAGCCGTCGCCAAGGAGATCGGCGCCACGCCTATCGACATTCTCATTAACAACGCGGGCATGCCGGGCCCGGCGTTTCAGAAGCAGTCGCTGGCAGACATGGATTTTGAGGGCTGGGCGGAGACCTTCGCCGTCAACACCATGGCGCCGCTGCGAATGCTGCAGGCCTTTCGCGCAAACCTCAAAGCCGGCACGAACGCGCGCGCGATCACGATCACCAGTCAGATGGGCGCGATCGCCTGGGGCACGCCGGTGATGTACGCGTACTGCTCGTCGAAGGGCGCCGTCAACAAGGTGATGAAGATGGCCTCGGTCGAGCTGGCCAAGGACGGCATCGCCGTCGTGCTCGTTCACCCCGGCTTCGTGCGCACCGACATGGGCGGCAAGAACGCCGACATCAGCGTGGAAGAGAGCGCGGCAGGGATTATGGCGGTGATTGCTGGGAGCACGGTCGCGAACACGGGGCGCTTCATGAAGTGGAACGGCGAAGAGCACGCTTGGTAGCGAGCGCGCGGGTCGCCGGCGCCAAGCGCCGCTAAGCGAACGCTGCTCGGGGCCGAGCCTCTCTACATCGCGCTCATGAACCGCGCCGACATCTGCAGATAACCGTTCGGGTCCGGGTGACGCGACCACACCGCAGTCCAATCTTCGCCCGCGAACGCTGTCTTCATCGCGACATCGCGAGCGGCCTTGCTCTCCCAGCGAATGATCCAGGTGACGTTGGCGCTGCCGATCGGCGAGGCGATCGGGCTCGTTCCCGTAATCTCCGGCGCGTTCGCGCCCTCGTCGATCCAGAAGCCGACCACATCGAGACGGTGGCGAAGGACGACCACCGCATCCGTCGCCCACTTCCGGTAGGCGTCGAAGATGTCGGGGCGATAGTGGTAGTCGCGAACTTCGTAGATCATGTTTTTTCTCCCTAGAAGGCGCGGGTATCGCGTCGCCGGATACTAGGCCGGTAGTTCACGCTCACCGCGGCCCTACGGCGCGAGCTCGAAGATCCAGAGCGAATCGGACTCCACGGCCGCGGTAGTTACGCCCGGCGCGTACTTGCGGGCCAGCTCGGCGACGACAGCCGCGACGAGCGCGGGTTCTTTCACGCGCACCAGCCGGCGCTCGTAGCGGATGCCGCCGACGCGCAATGCCGCGCGGCCATCGCGTTCGGCCTCGAGCGGCCAGTGCTTCCAGAGCCGTCCCCAGGTGCTGTCCATGTAGCCGCACGGAATGAACGCGCGGCCCTCGACATCGAGGATCCAGGTCGTGCGCGAGCGCGCCGGTTCGAGCAGCTGGAGCTCGACTTCGCGCACGTCGCGCACGAACGACCAATTAGGTTCCGCGCCGGAGTACAGCTCGCCGGAGACGAGCGGACCGCCCGCGATGATGGCCAGCGGGCCGTCGGCCCTACGCGCCGCAACGAACCCGACCGCGATAGCGATGACCACGGCCAACCCAAACCATTTGAGAACTCTCATGCCCCTCCTCTCGGCGCTATGAGCGCGGTGCGGTGGCAGTGTGTCATGCCGCGAATGCGATGGCCCTCCTTCGTTCGAACGCGCAGCTTCACCGCGGCGTAGCCGCGCGCAGGCGCCCCGCTCCCATGACAGTCCACCCTCGCCAGGAATCACCGTGAACACGACGGCTCAACCGAACAAGAAGCGAGGCTGGTTAGGCCGCGCCGCGAAGGCTCTCGGAGTCTTGATTCTCCTGCTGATTGGAGCGGGACTCGTGGCGCAGCGTCTCTCAGACGGACCGCTGAACGACATCATCCCCGGTGGCCCGTTGCGCGCGGGCGCGCTCGTGTCGGAAGCAGACATCGATTGGGCGGCGGTCCTCGATGACGCGGGCGGGATCGCGATTGTCGAACTCCAGCTCGTCGAGCCGGCGAGTTCGAGGTGGGTCGGAGTCATGGAGCACGACGGCCAGCTCTACGTGCCCTGCGATCTCGGCTTCATGTGGGGCCGGTTCTCAGGGAGCCAACGCCGCGTGTTGCATCTGATCTACATCTTCAAGCGCTGGCACGAAGATGCGCAGCGCGATGGGCGCGCCGTGCTGCGGATCGATGGAAAGCGTTACCAGCGCCAGGCAGTGCGGGTGACGGATCCGGAGCTGTTGGCCGCGCTGCGTTTGCAGCTCGAGGGAATGGCGAGGCAAATGGTGGCGCCGGATCCGCTCGCGGACGCGCCGACCGAGGGGCCGAGGGACATCTGGTTCTTTCGGATGGATCCGCGCGCAGCGAGCCGCTGACGCCGAGCGGCACCTTCTGGGCCACCCAGCTGAAGCGCGACTGGGCGCCGGCCTAACAAAGTAGGCGCCGCGGGCAGAGCCCCCCCGCCGTGCGAACCGCTACTCGCTCGGCATCCCCGGCATGTCGATCAGCTCGTAACAACGCTTGCCCTCAGCCGCAGTCTTCTGCACCGCGCCAAGAACTCCGGCGTCGCGGCGAAGTTGCCGATCGCAGCCTCGTCGGCGACCGCGATCTTCAGGCGGCGGAACGCCCAGTTATCAGGCTGCGCCGCAACCGCATCCTCGAACCT
>JANNRF010000260.1:0-8204 GCA_031401135.1 Deltaproteobacteria bacterium
GCACATCTCGGCCTCGATCTCGCTCGCCCCGGTCACGCAGGCGTCGTGGCGCTTCCGCCGCAATGCCCGCGACGTGCCGCAGTCCGGGGACCGCGATTGCACCAACGTGCGCTCGGCACCCGTCCCGGACTCGCGCTCCCCTGTCCGGAGCGTCGCGCTGCTGACAACGAAGAAGGAGAACACGCTGTGCATCTCGGTGTCGGGCGTCGCGGTCTGGGGCGGTAGCTTCGGCGGCTATGCCACGCTCGCGGGGCTCACGAACACGCCGGAGCTGTATCGCGCCGGCGCGGCCTACGCGTCGGTCACGGACATCGAGCTGCTGCTCAGCGACGACAAGTGGTACTCGTGGGGCTACGACTGGCACGAGACCATGATCGGCGGTGAGAGCGGGGACAAGGACCGCCTGCGCGTCAACTCCCCGCTGCGCAACGTCGCGCGCACGCGCGCGCCCGTGTTGTTGGGCCACGGCGCCGACGATCAACGAGTTCACGTGCGCCAATCGCAGCGCATGGCGAAGGCGCTGCGTGAGGCGGGCAAGCAGGTGACCTACCTCGAGTTCCCCGACGAAGTGCACGGCTTCCTGCTCGAAGCGAATCGCATCCGCTGGTACGAAGCGCTGATCGCGTTCTTCGAGAAGAACCTCGCGCCGCGCGCGGTGATTCCCAGCAACCCTGATGACTCCCTGGAGGAACCGCACTCATGATTCCGCGTCCGTCGTTTGCAGCTGGAATCCTACTCGCGTGCGCCGGCGCCTCCGCTCAACCAGCTCCGCCGCCGCTGAGCGTACGGGCGCTGTTCGCCAACCCGACGTTCGAGTCCCCGCAGCTCTCGCCAGACGGGCAGACCCTCGCCGTGATCTATAACAAGGGCGACGTGGGCCTCGTGCTCACCCGCCCGGTTTCGGGTGGGCCAGCCACACCGCTCGCGAAGATCGACGACCCCGAGATCCGCTTGCAGTGGCTGGGCTGGGCGAACGACGAGCGGCTCCTGCTCAGCGGCGAGGCGCGCATGCACGACGCGGTCGGCGTGCGCGCGCGGCGGACGAACCTGTATGGGGTCAACCGCGACGGCAGCGGCTTCCGCTGGCTCGGCAAGCGCTGGCCGCGCTTCGGCGATTACCAGACCACGGTGCAGTTCGAAGATGACATCGCGCACTGGACGCCGGACGACCCGGACTACGTGCTGATCAACTTCAATTCGCCCTACCGCGGCGAGTGGCCCAAGGTGATGAAGCTCAACGTCGTGTCCGGTGCGCTGCGCCCGTTCAGTTCGCCCAAGCCGACGGTTCAACATTGGTTCGTGGATCAGAAGGGACATGTGCGCGCCGGAGCCGCCTACCCAACAGGCAAGCAGTACGAATTGTGGGCGCGCGTGTCGCCAGAGGACGAACTCGAACTGGTGATACGCAACGAAGCTGCGCAGGAAGGCCCGACCTTCGTGGGCTTTCACGCGGACCCAGCGAAGATCTACGTGTGGGGTTCGCACGAGAAACGCGACGCGGTCTACGAGTTCGACCTGCGCAAGAAGCAAGTTGGCGCGCTGGTCTTCTCTCACCCCGAAGTCGATGCGGATGCGCTGCTCTTTTCGAGCGGCGGCGACTCGCGCGTGGTCGGCTTCCGATACACGACCGATTCGCCTCAGATCCAATTCATTGACGCTGCCGCAGAGCGCGAACACACCGCCCTCGGGCGCGCGCTCGCCAAGGAGTTCGGGCAAGCGGTCCAGATCTACCCGGCAGGCGCGTCGCAGGATGGGAACCGCGAGATCCTTCACGTCAGTTCGGACACCCAGCCGCCGACGTACTTCCTCTACGACCGCGCTGCGAAGCAGCTCGCGCCGCTGATCGACGAGCGGTCCGACGTGAAACGCGAACGGCTCTCCGAGACGCGGCGCGTGACTTATCAGGCGCGCGATGGCCTCGCGATCCCCGCGTTCCTCACCCTGCCGCGTGGGCGTGAGCCGAAGAGCCTTCCGCTGATCGTGCTGCCCCACGGCGGACCGCGGGCGCGCGACTGGATTCACTGGGATCCCGAGGTGCAGCTCTTCGCGAGCCACGGCTTCGCGGTGCTGCAGATGAACTTCCGCGGCTCGACCGGCTACGGCGACGCGTTCGAGGAAGCTGGCTACCGGCAGTGGGGCCAGAAGATTCAAGACGACATCACAGATGGAGCAAAATGGGCGATTGCCGAAGGCATCGCCGACCCGGACCGCATTGGAATCCACGGCGGGAGTTTCGGTGGGTACTCCTCACTCGCCGGCGCCGTGAAAACGCCGAGCCTCTACCGCGCCGCCGCCGCCTACGCTGCCGTCACCGACATCGAACTCACGCTCAGCGAGGACAAGTGGTACGAGCACGCGTACGACTACGCGGAGACGATGGTCGGCGGCGAGCGAGGTGACAAAGAGCGGCTGCGTGCGGCCTCGCCGCTTCGGCACGCCGCCGAGATCCAAATCCCGGTGTTATTGGGGCACGGCACCGACGACCCCATCGTGCACGTGCGCCAATCGCAGCGCATGGCGAAGGCGCTGCGCGCGGCAGGAAAGAACGTCGAGTACCTCGAGTTCCCCGACGAAGTGCACGGCTTCCTGCTCGAAGCGAATCGCATCCGCTGGTACGAAGCGCTGATCGCGTTCTTCGAGAAGAATCTCGCGCCGCGGGAGAAGGCAGCGGGGGTCGCAGCCCCCGCGCCTTGAACAAGCGCCGCTTCGCAGTGTCCGCCTACTTCCCTGCGCGCGTACGTTTCGCCTTCGCCAGCCGCACCTGATAATTCCCGCGCTTGTCGTCCCAATCGAGCTCGACCAGCCCCTTGTCCTCGGCGTCCTCGAGCAGCTCGGCGAAATCGCGATAGCCGTGATACGCCTCGGTGAAACCGGGGTGCACGCGCTTCAGCGTCTGCTTCACCATCGAGCCCCAGGGCGCTTCGTAATCCTCGGCGAGCGACGTCACGGTCTCCACCAAGTACGCCATCGCGTCGGTCTTCTTGTCGCCTTCGCTCTTCTCCGCCTTCGTCTCCTTGCCGCCGTGCGCCGCGTGCACGGCCGCCTTCGGCGCCGGCTTCGCCGCCACCTGCGCCTTCGCGCGCACCAGATCGTCGTAGTAGATGAACTCGTCGCAGCTCTGGATCAGCAGCTTCGACGACGAGGCCTTCACGCCGATGCCCATCACGCGCTTGTCATTCTCTTTGAGCTTCGCCACGAGCGGCGAGAAATCGCTGTCGCCCGTTAGCAGCGCAAACACGTCGATGTGCTGCTTCGCGTGACACAGCTCGAGCGCGTCGACGACCATGTGGATGTCGGCGCTGTTCTTGCCCGACATGCCGGTGTGCGGCACGTCGATCAGCTCGACGCCCTGCTGGTGCAATTCCTTGGTGGCCTCGCGGTAGCGCGTCCAGTCGCAGTAGGCGCGCTTGTAGACGATGCGCCCCTTCTCGAGCAGGCGGCGCAACACCACCTCGATGCGAAACGATTCCTGGCCGCGCATGTCGCGCGCGCCGATCGCGAGGTTCTCGAAATCCACGAACACTGCGATGCGCGGCTCGTCGGCCAACGTCACTCCTTCATGTCAGGCGCGCGCTGAGCGCAGCCCGAACGCGCTCGGGACTCGAGCGCACCTGATAGTCCGTGCTCTGGTCGATCCAGCGCACCATGCCGTGTGCATCCACCAAGATCGTCGTCGGGATCGGCAGCGCGCGAAAGCCCGGCACGCCGTTCCTGCCCGGCGCGAAGTTGCGGGGATTGCGCAAGCCGTAGAGGTCCGTGACAGCCAGCTCGGGGTCCGAAAGCAGCGTCGCCTTGGCGCCGTGCTTCGCCCGGCCGGCGCGAATCTGCTCCGGCGTGTCGGTGCAGAGCGCCACGAGCGTGACGCCACGCGCGTCCAGCTCCGGCCGGAGTTCTTCCCATCGCCGCAACTCGGCGACGCAATACGGTCACCAGTGGCCCCGAAAGAACTTCAGCAAGAACGGCTTGCCAGCGAGCGACGCGAGCCGGAACGGCGCGCCGTCCTGATCGGGCGCGCTGAAATCGAGAATCGGCCCGCCAAGCTTCACCGCCGGCGTGTTAGGGGACTGCGCGCTGCCGAGCCGCAGCAGCAGCATGAAGCCGCCGAGAAACGCGCCGAGTGCGGCGGGCACGCCGCCGAGCCAGCCCACGCCGCTCGCGAGGGCTGCGGCGCCGAGCGCTAGCGCAAGGCCCCATGCGAGTTCGTGCGCGAGGCGATTCTGCGGCAGCGCTACGCGCCGCATTCGGCCGAAGAACACGCCCGCGTTCGCGGCAGCAATTGCCAGCGATGCGAAGCCGAATGCGGTCGGGTTCATGCGCGGACCGTATCACGGGGAGGGTCAGCCTCGCGCCAGCTTTCGCAGCACGCTCGCGGACGGCGCGAAGAAGCTCGCGCCCGAAACCGCGCGCGTACGAACGCCGCGCGGCCGAGCCCCGCCGGTCAAACGAACTATTTCGTTGACTTTTCTTGTTCACTTGAACAAGATGCGCGCATGCCGTCCGTCTCCCGGCCCCGCAAAGCAGCGCCGCGCAAGCGCCTCCAGCCGGCGGCCGCGCCCGATCGGATCCTCTCCGCCGCGCTCGCGGCCTTCGCCGAGCGCGGCTTCGACGGCGCCACGACGCGCGAGATCGCCGCTGCCGCTGGCGTGCCGCAGGGTCTCGTCACTTATCACTTCGCGAGCAAGCAGGCGCTTTGGGAAGCGGCGGCGAATTGGGTGTTCGCCGATCTCGCCGCGGACTTTCGGGACGCTGCGGAAGCGTTGCGCGACGTCGATCCGGCGACGCGGCTGCGCGCCACGCTAAAGCGCTTCGTTCGCTTCCTGGCGCGCCGGCCCGAGCTGCACTGCTTCATGACGCACGAGGGCTCGCACGACGGGCCGCGCCTGCGCTGGCTCGTCGCTCGCCACATCCGCCCGCTGTTCGAGGGATCGACGGCGCTGATCCGCGCGGCCGCGCCCGGCGTCGACGCGGCGCACCTGCACTACGTGATGATCGGCGCGATCGCCCACGTGTTCGCCGTCGCGCCCGAGTTCGCGCGCGTCACCGGGCGCGACGCGCGCGCCCCCGAGATGGTCGAAGCCCACGCGAACGCCGTCGTCGACTTGTTCGTCGATGGCGCGCTGGCGCAAAGCGCCGCGCCCTCGCGCGCCAGGAAGACGCACGCGCGCTCGCGCCGCGCGCAAGGAGATCGTCCGCATGAATCGAGATGAACGCCGCGCCTTCGTGCGCAAGCACCGCACTGCCGTGTTCGGCACGAACCGCAAGAGCGACGGGCCGGCGCAGTCGATCATCTGTTACGTGAGCGACGGCGAGGATTTGCTCGTCTCGACGATGGGCGAGCGCGCCAAGGCCAAGGCCGTCGCGCGAAACGGAAAAGTGTCGCTGTGCGTGCTCGACGAGCAGTGGCCGCCCACTTATGTCGTCGTCTACTGCGATGCGCGCGTCGAGCGCGAGCCGAGAGCCGTCGTCGACCTGATGATGCGCATCGCGGGCGTGATGGCGGGCAAGGAGATGCCCGAGACCGTGCGCCCACTGATCGAAAAGGGCGGTGTGAAGGAGGGCCGTGTCGTCCTGCGGCCCACGCCCTACGCGACGTTCTGCACGCCGCCGCGTCACGTCCGCAGCGAGCAGGACGTGAACGAGAAGCTCACGCACGAACTCGGCAACACGCTGCCGTGGTGAGGCCGCGCGACTTCGCGCGAGGGCAACGCCGGCGCCCCAACAACTGAATCGCGGACCGAACCCTCGGAGAACCCATGAAGCTCTGCACCTTCCTCCACAGCGGCGCGCCGCACATCGGCGTCGTCGAAGGCGACGCAGTCGTCGATCTCGCGAACGCCGCTCCCGAGCTGCCGCACGACCTCGTCGCCCTGCTCGCCGCGGGGCCCGCTGCGCTCGCGCGCGCGAGGAACGCCGCAGCCAACGCGCGCACGCGCTCGCCACTCGCTTCCCTAACACTCGCGGCGCCGATCCTGCGCCCGCCGAAGTTCCTGGCGATCGGCCTCAACTACGCCGACCACGTGGCCGAGGCCGGGCTCGAGGCGCCAAAGCTGCCGACCGTGTTCAACAAGCAGTCGACCTGCGTCGCGGGCCCGCACGACGACGTGCATCTGCCCCGCATCTCGAGCGCGCTCGATTACGAAGGCGAGCTCGGCTTCGTGATCGGCGCGCGCTGCCGCCACGTGCCGCGCTCGCGCGCCTTCGAAGTGATCGCCGGCTACCTCGTCGTGAACGACCTGAGCGTGCGCGATTGGCAGCTGCGCATCCCCACCTGGACGATGGGCAAGTCCTTCGACACGCACGGCCCGCTCGGCCCTTGGCTCACGACCGCGGACGAGATCGACCCGAGCAGCCTCCGGCTGCGCACTTTCGTGAACGGCCAGCTCCGCCAGGATTCGAACACGAAGCACTTGATCTTCGACTGCGCCGCGCTCGTCGAGCACCTAACGACTGCGTTCACGCTCGAGCCCGGCGACGTGATCGCGACGGGCACGCCCGGCGGCGTCGGCATTGCGATGAAGCCGCCGCGCTTGCTGAAAGCCGGCGACGTGGTGCGCGTCGAGATCGAGGGCCTCGGCGCGCTCGAGAATCGCGTGGTGCCGGAGCCGGAGACGACGGCGACGCATCCGCCGCGGGACGCAAGATGAGCTCGCGTCAGCGCATCGACGTCCACCAGCACTTTCTGCCCCCGGCCTACGCGAGTTGGCTGCGCGAGCGCGGCGTAGACGGAGCGGCCGGGCGCGAGCTGCCGGCGTGGTCTGCCGAGGGCGCGCTCGCGCTGATGGATCAACACGAGACCGCGGGCGCGATCCTCTCGATCTCTACGCCCGGTGTGCGGCTCGATACGAGCGAGCGCGGCGTCGCCGAGGCGCGCGCGATGGCGCGGCGCGTGAACGAGTTCGCCGCAGAGGCCGTGCGCGCGCACCCGCACCGCTTCGGCTTCTTCGCGACGCTCACGCTGCCCGACGTGGACGGCGCGCTCGCCGAGGCTGCTTTCGCGTTCGACGTGTTAGTCACCTCGCAGCTCGACGCGTACGCAGCGCTCGACGCCGCGGGGCATCGCGCGCTCGACCGCGACAACGCGCTCGCCCTCTTCAACAAGGAGTTCTGATGGCGCTTCACCGTCTCTCGCAAATCGAAGTCGGCGTGCCCGAGAGCACGCTCGCTGCAACCTGCGCCTACTACCAAGAGTTCGGTCTCGCGGAAGCGGCTCCGGGCCGCTTCGCGACACTCGACGGCGGCGAACAGCTCGCGTTCGTCGCGGCCCCGCGGCGCACGCTCCGCGCGCTCCGCGTGGGCGTCGATGACGCGGACGATCTCGGCCGCGCCGCCGCTTCGCTCGCGAAGCTCGGCTTTGCTTGCGAGCGCAGCGCGCACTCGCTCACGGCGACCGAGCTTGTTACTGGCATTCGCGCGACACTCGCGATCGAGCCGCGCGTCTCGCAGCAGCCGAGTGCGCTGCTCGCGACGAACGGCCCCGGGCGCGCACCGCGCGAAAACGCGCGCTCGGCCGCCGCGGTCGCGCCCGCTGAGAAACCGCGCCCGCGCAAGCTCTCACACGCCGTCACCACCTCGACCGATCCCGCCGCCACGCGCCGCTTTTTCGTCGAAGGCCTCGGCTTCCACGTGAGCGACGAGGTGCCCGCCTTCGGCGCCGTCTTCCTGCGCTGTTCGACCGACCATCACAACCTGCTCGTGCAGCCCGGCCCGTTCGCGTTCCTGCATCACAGCGCGTGGGAGATGGACGACGTCGATGCGGTGGGCGCAGCGGCCGGCGCGATGCTCGCGGCGGACCCGAAGCGCCACGCCTGGGGTCTCGGCCGCCACGCGATCGGCAGTAATTACTTCTGGTACCTGCGCGATCCTGCCGGAAACTTTGCGGAGTACAGCAGCGACCTCGACGTGATCGTCGACCAGGAAGCCTGGCGGGTGGCGTCGTCGATTGCGGTCGCGGGGCTCTCCTCGTGGGGCCCGCCGGTGCCGCGCGAGTTTCTCGCGCCCGACGACATCGTGGCGCTCGCGCGCAGCGAGGCGTAGTGAGCGCGGTGTTCAGCACTGACGTCGCGATCGTGGGCGGCGGCCCGACCGGGCTCACACTCGCGATCCTGCTCGCACAGCGCGGGCGCAGCGTGGTGGTGCTCGAGCGCTTCAGCGCGCCCTACCCGCTGCCGCGCGCGGTGCACTTCGATCACGAGGTCGCGCGCATC
>JANNRF010000261.1:0-21826 GCA_031401135.1 Deltaproteobacteria bacterium
ACGGCGAGCGAATTGGCGCGCTGAGGCCAGCACAAAACCGCCGCGTTCGGCCGTTCTACCCGCCGGGCTTCTGGATCGCCAGCACTTTTTTGTGACTGACTCGAAGTCGCGCTGTGTCAAGCTGCCGGGCCTCGAGGACACCCACCTACGATGCGCGTGATTCTGTTCGGCGCGACGGGAATGATTGGGCAGGGCGTGCTGCGAGAGTGCCTGCTCGATTCGCGCGTCACGCGCGTGCTCGCGGTGGGGCGTGCGGCGAGCGGAAAGACGCACGCCAAGCTCGAGGATTTGGTGCTACGCGATCTCACCGACTACTCCGCGGTGATGGAGCGGCTGGCCGGCTTCGACGCTTGTTTCTTCTGCCTCGGCGTCTCGTCCGCTGGCCTCGGCGAAGCGGAGTACCGAGCCATTACTGTGGACTTGACCCTCGCCGCCGCGAACGCGCTACTGCGCGCGAGCCCGCGACTCCGCTTCAACTTCATCTCGGGTGCCGGCTCCGACAGCAGCGAACAGGGCCGCACGATGTGGGCGCGCACAAAGGGCCACGCCGAAAACGCGCTACTCGCGCTGCCGTTCTCTGAAGTCACGATCTTCCGCCCCGGCATGATCCAGCCGCTCCACGGCATCACCTCGCGCACCGCCGTCTACCGCGTGCTCTACACCGCGCTCGCTCCGCTGATCCCCCTAATCGAAGCCCTCGCTCCCGCCCTGATAACGACCACCGAGCGCGTCGGCCGCGCCATGATCATCGTCGCCGCCCACGGATCCGCGAAGCGGATCCTCGAGAGCGCTGACATCAACGCCGCCGCCGCCGACCGCATGTAGCGCGCGGACGCGCGCCTGAAACAAAGACGCCCCACGCACCTCGCTAGAAAAGTGAAGCCACGGCGGCTCAACGCCGCCGCGGCTTCACCCTCCCCAATAAGTCGACTCGTCACCGAGTCCGCGCATCCGCGTCCGAATCCGGACGCGAGCACAAGCGCGCAGCGGAGGGGCGGGAGCGGGGTGTGGCCGCGGAGGGCCGCTACGAGCAGCCCCTCGGCACACCAACCCGCAGCGAACGCACAGCGGATCTCCGCCACCACCTCAATGCGATGCAGAATTCGCCCCGATGCCCGTCGTACACGCTGCCCGCACTCCCCAACAACAAGGCCCGCAGCCGGCCAGCACCCCTCCCGCCCCGAAAGCGAAGCGCGCCCTACGCGCCGCCCGCTCCTCTCTTCGGCGCCGAGTCCCCGATGGCGCCGATCCACCTCTCACCGAACCAAAGCCAGCGCTCCCCGAATCACGTCAGGGTCGAGCCAAACGTGATAGTCGTCGCGCACATCCACGAACCGCACGACCCCACCGCGATCAAGCAGCAAGGTCGTCGGATGCGGCACCCCCGCCTCAATCGCCTCCGCGTTCGGTCTGCGCAATCCCAGCGCATCGATCGCCCGCGAATCCGCATCGCGCCAGAAGTGGATCCTCCCGCGCAGGCCATAATCATCGATGAAGCGATCCGAACGTGCGTTGTACTGGCCCTTCGCCATCACCCACACGATCTGCAGATCGGGTTCGCTCTCGAGTGCGTTCC
Source organism: Deltaproteobacteria bacterium (assembly GCA_031401135.1). Lineage (GTDB taxonomy): Bacteria > Myxococcota_A > UBA9160 > UBA9160 > UBA6930 > VGRF01. The sequence continues at coordinate 1,577 of JANNRF010000261.1, forward strand.
GCAGCTCCACGAGCCGCGCCTTGGTGAAGGGTCACCAATCCACGCTGCGTTCGAAGACCAGCAGCACGGGATGCTCGAGCAGATCCCCTAATCGCACCGCGCGGCCGGCGCCGTCTTCGAACGTGAGCGCGGGCAGCGGCTGACCGACGAGCTGCGCTGCAGCCGCCACGTGGGCGCGCACGCTGCGCTCGTTGCCGCGGCGCCCGAGCGGCGTGTGCGGCATCGCGGCATTCAGCGCGAACAAGAACGCGATCGCCGCGGTCGCGAGCCACCGCATCACGTGAAGATCCTCCGCTCGCCGCGCGGGCGCAGCCAGACGAAGCCGAGCGCGAGCACGAGCGCGCCCGCGGCCTCGGCGCGCGGGAGATCGCCCGCGAGCGCATAATAATCGCCCATGAACCACGCAACGATCCGCATGAGCGCGAGCAGAACGAGCGCGAATGCAGTGACGGTGCCGAGCGAACGCGTGAGATCTCCGCGGATTCCGCCCGCCGCGAGCGCGCCGCCCCATGCGACGAACGCGCAGCCGGCGGTTGCGGCGGCGTAATGCACGAGGGGGCCGCCGGGCAGCGGCGCCGGGCTGCCGGAGTTCTGATAAGCGAAGAAGCTCGCGAACAGCGCGAGCCCGAGCGCCGAGAAGGCCAGGCCGACGATGGCGGCGAGCGTGCGATATGCAGCGGACATGTCGGCCCCGATCTCCTCGAGCCCAGCTTCGCGCATTTCAGTTTCACCCGTTCGGGCGCGGGCGATCTGTGACGGCTGTCGCATAACCTACGCCGCCTGACGTTCGAGCCGGGCAAGAAGTTTCCGCGAGAGGGGCGCAAGTTGGCTGAACCGAGCATGACTGGGCGCGACCGCGCGAACCTCGAGCGTTGGCTCGCCGCGCGCATCGAGGGTGTGGAGGCGGTGCGACTCGGCGAGCTGCAGCGCCTCGGCGGCGGCTACTCAGCCGAGACGCTCGTGCTCGAGGCGCAGGTACAGCGCGGCGGCGCGGCGCGTAGCGAGCGCTACGTGCTGCGCCGCGAGACGCCCGAGCCCGCGGTTTATCCCCAACAAGCGCCCGGGCTCGACATCGAGATTGAGATCCAATGGCGCACGATGCAGGCGCTGGCAAAACACTCGCGCGTACCGCTGGCGCCGCTCGTCGGCTTCGAGCGCGACGCGGCCGTAATCGGTGCGCCGTTCTTCGTGATGGGTTTCGTGGACGGCCTCGTACCCGGCGTGACACCACCCTACCCAGCCGCGGGCTTCTTCGCCGAAGCCAAGCCGAACGAGCGGCGCCGCCTCGTCGAAGACGGCCTGCGCGTGCTCGCCGAGCTTCACGCGCTCGATTGGCGCGCCGCGGGCTTCGGCTGGCTCTCGCCGCCGGGAGTCAGGCCCGGCACCGGGCGCCAACTCGCGCTCTGGACGCAGTACGCCGAGCGCGAACTCGCGGGCCGCGCGCATCCCCTAATGAGCGAGGCGCTGGCCTGGCTGCGCGCCAACTTGCCGCAGGGCGAAGCACTCGTGCTCTCCTGGGGCGATGCGCGCATCGGCAACATGATCTGGCAAGATTTTCGCTGCGCGTGCGTCACCGATTTCGAGAACGTCGCGATCGCCCCGCGCGCCTTCGATCTCGGCTGGTGGCTGATGTTCGACCGCTGGAGCCACGAAGCGCTGGGCGACGTGCCACGCGCGCCCGGCGAGCCGACCCGCGACGAGCAGCGCGCTCATTATGAGAAATGCGCCGGCCTCGCAGTGGGCGACACGCACTACTACGAAGTGCTGGCCGCGTGGCGCTACTGCGCGATCGTGGTGCGCGTGATGAACCGTTATGTCGCGCGCGGCGAGATGCCCGCGGATCAACGAGTGTGGCTGGAGAATCCGTCTACGGTGTGTCTCAGGGGGTTGATGGGGCTGCGCGCAACGCGCCACTCCGAGGTTGGGCAATGAGCACCGCCCTAATCACTGGCGCGTCGCGCGGCATCGGCGCTGCGACCGCGAGGCTCGCGGCCGCGCGCGGCTTCGCGGTGTGCGTGAATTATCTGCGCGACGAGGCCGCCGCGCTGCGCGTCGTCGCCGAGATCGAGCGCGCGGGCGGGCGCGCGCTCGCGGTGCAAGGGGATGTCGCGCGCGAGGCGGACGTGCTGCGCCTGTTCGCCGAAGTGGACGCGCGGCTCGGGCGCATCAGCGCGCTCGTCAACAACGCGGGCGTGTGCGCAGTGCAGGCGCGCGTCGAGGCGATGGACGCGGAGCGGCTCGCCTGGGTGTTCGGCGTCAACGTGATCGGCTCGTTCCTGTGCGCGCGCGAAGCCGTGAAACGCATGTCGACGCGGCACGGCGGGAGCGGCGGCGCGATCGTGAATCTCTCCTCGGGCGCGTCGCGGCTCGGTTCCCCTAACGAGTTCGTCGACTACGCCGCCAGCAAGGGTGCGATCGACAGCTTCACGCTCGGCCTCGCGCGCGAGACCGCGAACGAGGGCATCCGCGTGAACGCCGTGCGCGCGGGGCTGGTGATTACAGACATTCACGCGTCGACCGGCGAGCCCAGCCGCCCCGAGCGCATCGCGCCGACGATCCCGATGCAGCGCGCTGGCAGCCCGCAGGAGATCGCCGAATCGATCGTGTGGCTGCTCTCGCCCGCGGCGTCCTATGTGACGGGCGCGCTGCTCGACGTAACAGGTGGGCGCTGACACGGCGCTTGCGCAGACTCCGCTCGGTCTCGTGGCGCTTACGGCTCAGGCGTCCTTCGCGAGTAGATCTTCCTTCAAGCTGCTCGCGCCGAGCAGGTAGTGCGCGGCGCCCCAGCTCGTGGCGACGACGACGGTGGCGAGCGACGCCCAGCGGATCGCATCGACGCCGAAGCGCGGTTCGAGGGCGTCGGACAGTGCGCCGACGAACCACGGCCCGAGGCCGAGGCCCACGGCGTTGATGATGAAGAGCAGGATCGCGGCGGCGAGCGCGCGCATCTCGGGGCGCACGAGGCTCTGCGTCATCGCGAAGGTCGGCCCGAGGTACATGATGCCGAGCACGGATGCCGGGATCGAGAGCACGAGCGCCGTCCGCCCGTCGGGCCAGGCGTATAACAAGCATGAGAACACGATGCTGAGCAGCGAGGCAAACGCCGGCATGCGCAGGTACCAGCGCACCTCGGAACGCGCGAGCCGATCCGCGAGCGCGCCGCCGAGGTAGGTGCCGAGCCCGCCAGCGACGAGAGCGATGCTGCCGAGCCAGGTGCCGGCTTCCCCAAGCTCGAAGTGGTGCACGCGCATCAGGAAGATCGGCGTGAACGCGCCAGCGCCGTAGCCCGCGAACGCGAGCAGTGCCGCACCGCTCGCCATGTGCACGAACGCGCGCCGCCTCGCCATGAAGCGCAGCACCTCGAGCGCGCTTTGGCGACGCGCGGGCGCGGGCGCGCGCGGCGGCTCGCGAAGCGTGGAGCGCACGAGCCCGGCGAGCAGGATGCCGGGGATGCCAACGGCAAGGAACGCCGTGCGCCAGCCGTACAGCTGGCCGAGCCAGCCGCCTAACAACGTGCCGAGCGCGCCGCCGAAGGGGACGCCGAGCGCGTAGATCGCGAGCGCCGACGCGCGCCGCTCGATCGGGAAGAGATCCGAGATCAGCGAGTGCGCAGGCGGGCTGCCTCCAGCCTCACCGAGGCCAACGCCGACGCGCGCGAGCGCGAGCTGCGTGAGGCTCTGCGCGAACCCGCTCAGCGCCGTCATCCCGCTCCACACGAAGAGCGCGAGCGCGATGATCGAGCGCCGCACTCCCACGTCGGCCCAGCGCGCAATCGGGATTCCCGCAGACGTGTAGAAGAGCGCGAACACGGGGCCGGTGAGGAAGCCGAGCTCGCTGTCCGAGAAACGCAGCTCCTCGGCAATCGGGCCGGCGAGGATCGTCAGGATCTGGCGGTCGAGGAAGTTGAAGACGTAGACCGTGACGAGCAGCCCGAGCGCGTAGGCGCGGTAGGCCGGAGTCGTCGGCGCAGCGGCGCCGCTCGTTGCCGCGGGTTCCATGACGACGCACGCTGTCACGTCCGTACGGCGCAGCGCAAGCGCAGCAAGCGCCGATCCCGTCAGCAGCGATGTGATTATGCCCCGTCGAGCCCCGAGAGAAATCCAATCACCGCCGCTCGGAAGCGCGGATCGCCAACTACCGAGAGGTGGTCCGTGCCGGGGATCCGCTGGAGCCGCGCGCCCGGGATCGCCGCAACGAGGCGTTCATCGCTGCGGACGTAGGGTTGATCGTCGGCGCCGTTGACGACGAGCACCGGAAGCTTCAACTCCGCGCGGCGATTGCCCGCGAGCTTCAGCGGATAGCCCTCCGGCCACATCTGCAGCGCGGAGAGCGCCAGCGCCTCGAGGTCACTGTGTGGGTTGACTGCGACGAAGGCGCGGGCGGCGCGACCCATCTTGTCGCTGATCGCACTCGCGTCCGGAGCCCGTAGACCCGCAGCAATCGCATGACACGCGCCGCTGCTCTCCGGAGTCTCGTCGCCGATGCCGCCGAGCACCATCGCTCGGAAGCGACGCGGAGCTTCATCCAACAAACAGGCGCCCATGAAAGCGCCCATCGAGTAACCGAAGAAGTCGGCCGTTTCGATCTCGAGCCGATCCATCACGCGAAGCACGTCGCGCGACATCGAGCGATAGCTGTACGCCGCCTGCTCGTGCGGCTTGTCGCTGCGCCCGTGCCCGCGGCAATCGAGCGCGATCACCCGGCGGATCCTGCGCAGCGCCTCGACCCAGCCGGTCGCCTGCCAATTATGCCGCCAGTCGCTGCCCCAGCCGTGGACGAGCACGATCGGCCTTCCCGCGCCGATGCTTCGGTAGTGGATCCGCAGGCCCGCGGACTCGGCGAACGCCATGACGCGCGTGGTAGTGCGGCTGACTCCAGGCAGCAATGACGGACGTCTCGCGGATGAGTGTGGCCCATCCAAGCGTTGGGCTACGCCTCTCGAGATTCAACACGAGATCGGAGCTGGCCGTGCGAAAACCCCGCGCAGCGCAGCCGCACTGGATCGCTGCGGTCCTGATTGCTGCGGTCCTGATTGCTGCGCTCCCGAGCGCTTGCTCTGAACCCGCGCCGGTTGCGCGCGCTTCGAACGAGCTCGCGGCGGCGGCAGAATCTCCGCGCGAGAGCGCTGACGAGATTGTCGAATCGAGCGCCGAGGCACCGCGCGGCATGCCAGCGGGTGCGATTCACGTGGAGCCAGCCGTCATCCTCGATTCCACCGGCTTCGAGAGCCCGATCGCCGCGGCCACGCTCTTCCTACCGAGCGGTTGGCAGGCGCAGGGCGGCGTGCAGTGGGGCCGGCAGTTCATATGCACGAACGGTTACGCGTTCGAGTGGTCCGCTGCTTCGCCGGACGGTTCGACGCGCATCGCGCTACTCCCGCAGCAGCGCTGGGAGTCGAACAATTATGGCGCGGGGCCGTCCGCGCCCGGTTGCGCGCTGGCGCCCTACTCGAATGTGCGGGAGGTGCTCGCGGCGCTCGCGAGCGGGTTGCGAGCCGAGGCGCGCACCGTCGATTTCCGCGTGCGCGAAGATTTGCAGCAGAAGTTCGCGCACCTCAATTCGGTGACGCCGATGCCGCTCGGGGAAGCGCGGACGTGGGTCGAAGCGGGGGAGATCACGCTCGCGTTCGACGAGGCCGGGCGCCCGATGCGGGCCTCGATCGCAGTCGTCGCGGTGTTCTCGTTGATGCAAAGCAACGCCGGCATGGGCGTGATGGATGCGCTCACCGGCTCCACCTTCCCCGCGTTTGCCGCGAGCGCACCGGCGGAGCAGTTCGACGCCGGCTTCTTCGAGGCGCTGCGCCGCTCGATCCGCACGTCGCCGCAATGGGAGGCGCGCATCGGAACCCACAACGCGGCGATCGGCCGCGTGGCGCTGGAAGAGAACCGGAAACGCAGCGCGGCGATATCGCGCAGCAATGAGGAAATCGCGCGCATTCGCAGCGAGGCGTGGGACGCGCAGCAGGAAAGCGCGGACCGGCGCGCCCGGGAGTTCGGCGAGTTGATGCGCGGCGTCGAGACCTACGACGACGCGAATGCGCCCGGGGGCCAGGCGGAGCTGTCGGACCTCTACGACAACGCCTGGCGCCTCGGCGACGGCTCCTACGTGCTCACGAACGACGCGAGCTTCGAGCCTTACCGCGATCTGGGCGTCGAGGGGCGCAAGCTGGAGGCGGCGCGCTGACCGCGGGGACGTTCCATAACGAACCAAACTTCCCGCGCGATCCGGCGGTTCCTTATGAACTCATGGAACGTCCACCCGAGTCCCCGTTCCGCCGCGCTTCGGCGTTTGCCATGCGCACCCAGGCTTCGAGGATCGGCGCGAGCGCGCGCGTGAACTCGCGGAAGCGCGCTTCGTCGTTCTCGTCGAAGGCGCCGCCGCTGCGCTTGTTGAGGAGTTGCGCGACGGCGAACACGTCACTGCTCCGGCTCGCGATCGGCAGGCACAGCACGCTGCGCGTCTTGAAGCCCGTCGCGCGATCGACCTCGGGGTTGAAGAGCGGCGACGCGTAGGCGTCGTCCACGCGCAGGCTCTGGCCCGTGGTCGCGACGCGGCCGGCGATGCCGCGGTCGATCGGCATGCGCACGTCGACGGAACGCCCGCCCTCGGCCTGCGCGACTTTCAGCCACAATTCGCGGCGCTCCGCGTCCACCAGGAAGATCGAGGCGCGCTCAGCTTCGAGCAGCTCGCCGAAGCGCAGTGTGAACGAGGCGAGCACTTCCTCGAACATGCTCTGGAACGCGTCGTCGTGGCTGAGTTCGGTGACGCGCAGGAACTCCTCGGCGCTCTTGGTCGCCTGCTCGAGCAGCGCGGGCAGCTGCTCGGCGGGCGCTTCCGCGACACGCCGGTGCAGATCGCCCTTGCGGTTGTTACGGGCGAGCATGTCCATCATGTGCTGCGTCTCGGCAGTGACGTGCTCGGTGAAGGTCACGAGCCGGCCGTCCTCGAGATGCACGATGCGGTCGGCGATGTCGAGGATGCGGTTGTCGTGGGTGACGAGCAGCACGGTAACGCCCTGCTTGCGCGCGAGGCCTTGCATCAGGTCGACCACCTCGCGGCCGCTTTGCTTGTCGAGGGAAGCCGTGGGCTCGTCGGCGAGCACGATGCGCGGCGAGCCGGCGAGCGCGCGCGCGATCGCCACGCGTTGGCGCTGCCCGCCTGATAACTGCGAGGGGTGGTGATGCCGACGCTCGGCGAGGCCCACGGCATCGAGCCACTCCTCGGCGCGCTTCTTGGCTTCGCGCTTGCCCACTTTGTCGAGCAGCAGCGACATCATCACGTTCTGCGTCGCGCTGAGCGCATCGAGCAAATTGTGCGCTTGGAAGATGTACCCGATGTCGCGCCGCACTCCCTCGAGCACGCGCGGGCTCGCCCCGCGCAACTCCGCGCCGAGCACTTGCACCGAGCCTTCCTGCGCGGAGCGCAGCGCGCCGATCAGCGTGAGCATCGTGGTCTTCCCGGAGCCCGACGGCCCGGTCACGATCACAATCTCGCCGGCGCGAATCTCGACCGAGATCTCGTGCAGGATCTGCTTGCGCAGCGCGCCGGCGCCGAAATAATGGTTCACGCCCGCGAGCTGGATCGGCGCGGCAGCGGCGCTCATCAGAAGATCTCCGCCGGATCGGCCGAGCGAACTTTGCGCAGCGCCATCAGCGCCGAGATCGTGCACATCGCGACTGTTAGGCCGAACACGAAGACAGCGCGCTCGCTCGTCATCTCGAGCGGCAACCGGGTTGCTTCACCCGAGATGCGATAGAGCACGAGCGAGAGCCCCATCGCTGGGATGAAGCCGAGCGCGGCGAGGATCACGGCTTGCTGGATCACGACGCCCGCCAGGAACCCGTTCGAGTAGCCCATGGCTTTCAACGTGGCGTACTCGGGCAAGTGATCGTTCACGTCGGCGAACAGGATCTGGTAGACGATGATGCCGCCGACGACCATGCCGACGATCACGCCGAAGCCGAACACGTAGCCGATCGGCGTGGCGGTATCCCAATAATCGATCTCGCGCTGGGCGAACTGCGCGCGCGTCAACACCTCGACGTCTTCGGGGAGCTGCTCGCGGATGGCGTCGCGCACGCGCTCGGGGTCGCTGCCGGGTGTGACGCGCACGAGCCCGATCTCGATCACGCCGCGCTGCCGCCCCGGGAAGATGCGCCGGAAGTTCGTCTCGCTCGTCACCATCGAGCCGTCGATTCCGAACGACGTGCCGAGGCCGTAGAGGCCCACGACACGCAGCCGGCGGTTGCTGACCTCGACCTCGACGGGTGTTCCCGAGCGCACGCGGGGCGCGATCAGCCCGAACTCTGGCCGTGACTGTTCGTCGAACAGCACTTGGTCCTCGCGCGTGATCGCCGCGCGTTGGGCATTCACGTCCGCGAGCGTGAGCACGCGCTCCGCCGGGTCGATGCCGACCACGAAGATCACGCGTACAAGGTGCGTATCGGGGTTCTTCCAGGGCGCCAGCCCGATATAGATGGGCGTCACGGACTCGACGCCTTCCATGCCCCGAGCCTGATAAATGCGGCGGCTCGAAAACGAGTAGGGCTGCACGATGATGGGGAACTCGCGCGAGATGATCACGATCTCGCCGTCGAGCGCGTTGTGAAACCGCACCGCGCTGTCGAACAACGCCTCGCGGAAGCCGAGCTGCATCAGGATCAGCACCACCGCGAACGAAACGCCCAGCAGCGCGACCGCGAAGCGCAGCTTCTCGCGCTTGAGCTGGAGCCAGCCGAGAGGGATGTCGAACATCGCGCACTGGTCCCTTCTCGACTTCGCTCGCGGGGGCTCGCTGCGCGCCCGCGCTCCGCGCAGGCTTGCGCTTGTTACGAGCCGGACGGCTCGATCGTGACTTCGACCTGAAGATGCGTGAGCGGCGCCGCGAGCGCGGCGTCGGCCTCGTCGAGCCGCACTTCGACTTCGATCACGCGCGCATCCGTCTTCGCCGCGGGGTCGGTGCCGAGCGCGTCGAGCTTGCGCACGCGCATGGCGATGCGGTCGACCTGGCCGTGCAGCTCGCGCGGCAGCGCGGGGCTGATTACGGTCGCCGCGGCGCCGACTCGCACGCGCCCGATCTCCGTCTCGTACACCTCCGCCACCGCGTACATCGCCTGCGTCTGGCCGAGTTCGAGGATGCCTTCGGGGCCGACGCGCTCGCCCGCGCGCGCGTGCACGTCGATCACCTGGCCGTCGATGGGCGCCCGCACCTGCACGCGCGCGAGCTCGGCGCGCGCGAGGCGCAGATCCGCGAGCGCGACGTCGTGCTCGAGCTTCAGCTTCTCGTGCAGCGAAGCCGAGATCACCTGGCCGACGCGCAGCTGCTCGTTGCGCGCGAGCTCGGCGGCCGCGTTCGCGACGCGCGCCTGGGCGCGCTGCACCGCGGCCTCGCGCAGCTCCGCGTCGTCGAGGCGCGCGATGACCTGACCGGCGCGCACGGCGTCGCCCTTGTCCACTAACAACTCGCCGACCACTGCGAAGGCCTGCGCTGGCCCCGCGATGCGGCGCACGCCGTCCTTCGGCTGGAGGCGCCCGAGCGCGGCGACGCGGCCATGCGTGGAAGCAGGCGGCGCGAGCGCGACATCGGGCAAGCGCGCGGGCTGCTCGCGCAGCACTGCTAGCGGCAGGCGATCGCGCAGCGTGAACGCGAGCGCACCGCCTCCGGCCAGGAGCAGCAGCGCGATGACGCTCCCGCGAGTGCGTCCGGAACTCTGCTTCGACATCCGCCACTCCAGCTGCGCGCCTGAGAAGATCATCTCACGGCGCGAGGGTGTGACGGAAACTCTCGCGGCGCCTCCCCCAAACAGGGATGTGCAGGCAAGCGGCAAGAGGCCCCACGCCGCCGTCCAGCCGAAGCCGCCGCGCGCAATGTTATGGACCGTCCAGCGGCGGCACCGCGCCCGCAGGATGAGGACGTTGCGCCGCGATCAGTCGGACGCCCCGAGCTTCCGCAGCGCGCCGCGAAGGCGATGCGCGTATGCGCCCGTCGCGGCAGCGATCAGGGCCTGCGCAAGCCACGGGCTGCTCGATGACAGATAGTCGAGCGCGCGCTCGTCGATTTCGAGCAGACGCGAATGTGTGCGCGCCACGGCGAGCTCCTCGTCGTCGCTATGGGTAGGCATCAATGAACCGCCGAAAACATCGCCCCGTCGGAGCAATGCGAAATCCTGCATTCGCGCTGGGCTGACCCGCATCTGCAACACGATCGAGCCTTCCTGCACGACGTAAATCGAGCCCGAACTCGAACCGCTCCGTTGCCGATACACGACGTCGCCAGCGTTGGGCAGACAGAGTCGGGTGACGTGCGCGAGCCCGATGGCGCCATCGATGCCGACCCCTTCGATCGCGGTGTGGAGGTGGAAGAAGCGCGCAAGCTGCCGGCCCTCTTTCAGCACGAATTCCCAGAGGAAGCCCTGCGCTGACGGTTCTACCGCGTCGAAGCGGACGCCGGTCAGGATTGTGCCGAGGGTCGGATGGGCGCGTTGCCAGGTCCCGGCGGCGCGGAGCCGGACCGATCCCTCTGGCAGCGCCACATTCACGCCTCGTACCGACCCGACCGCGATCGGAGACGGCGTCGCGAGGCAGACGCCTCCGATGCTCAGGTCGCGGGTGCGCGCAGGCAGTGTCCCAGTGAAGGCGTCACTGAGGATCTCGACGCGGAGGTCCACCGCGATTCGCGGATCGCTGCGCCGCTCGGCGCCTAACAGCTTGGCTTCGGCCGCGTTCGAGAGCGCGCTCGCCGCGGCACTCACGGCGTGACGATGCCTTCGCGTACGGCGAAGCGCACCAAGCCTGCGACTTTGTGGATTCCGAGCTTGTTCATCAGGCTGCCGCGATGCGTCTCCGCGGTCCGGGTGGAAACCCCGAGCTCCGCGGCGACTTCCTTGCTCGAGAGACCCTCCGCGACCAGCTGAAGGACTTCCCGTTCCCGCCGCGAAAGGCTTGCGCCGTCCAGCGCCCGCTCTTCCGGGGGCTGCGCGAGCGCGTGAACTACCTGGCTTGCGATCCCCGGCGACAGATAACCCTTGCCTTTGGAAGCGGCGCGAGCAGCCGTGAGTACCTCGCTGGCCTCCGCAGATTTGTGGACGTACCCCGTCGCGCCTGCCCGCAGCGCCGACTCGATCACGTTCGAACTCTCGTGCTGCGAGAGGATCACGATCTTGCACGCCGGATACGCGTCGAGAATCTGGCGCGTGGCCTCGACGCCGGAGAGCTTCGGCAGGCTCACTTCCATCAGCACGATCTGCGGTCTCGCGCGAAGCACCTGCGCCACTGCCGTTCTGCCGTCGCCAGCCTCGACGACGACTTCGAACTCACCTGACGCTTCCAGGATGTGCTTGATCCCCGCCCGAACTACGCAGTGATCGTCGACCAAAGCAACCGATGTGACCGAATCCATGGACGCCATCCGAGTTCCCCCCAAAGGTTCGAAGGGTTCTTCGGAGCGGGGCCCACGCAGGCCTCGCCCGGAGACTACGCAGTTCGGCTCCATTAATACGCGCGCGGGATCGCGCGAAATGCGTAGACGGCGCGGGCCGACTCGCTCGCTGTGAGCCTCGCATCGGCACGCTCGCAGCAAGCCTGCTTGCTCGCCCTAATGGGTGTGGCGGGGCGCATCACTCAAACAGGTGATCCGCGACACAGAAAATCGCGTTAGGGTGTTCATGGGAGGCGAAAGGTGGACGTCGCGTCGATCGCCCTCGCTGCCTTGTCGGAGTTTCCTTCGACTCCGATCATCATCTTCGACGCCGATGCGCGCTGCGTTGCGGTGTTCGGCGAGCGCCGACGCGACGTGGAGTCCTTGTTCGGCAAGCGAGAGGCGATCCTTGGCCGCCCCGCCGAGGAATACATGGGCGCCCAGGCCGCCGGCTTCCGGCAGAGGCTCGCGAGCGTGCTCGCCTCGGGCGAATCGGCGTCGACCCGCTCGAGCGCGACGGTCAAGAACGGCGACTTGGTCCTCGAGCTGACGATGTGGCCGCTGGCCGGCATGCCGCTCGTCGCTTGCCAGCTCCGCAACGTGAGCGAGGTGGAACAGCTGCGCCGTGAGCGCGACGCCAGCGAGTCGCGCGTGCAGGCCGTGTTCGAGCACAATGCGCAATTCGTGTGCGAGCTGGCCGCGGACGGAACGATTACCTACATCGGATCGCGCGCTCGAGAGATTGGGGTAGATCCCGCCTCGCTGCTGGGCAACAACATGCGCGACATCGCGCAGTTCCTGCCCGGCCTGCATCGCGACGACGCGCCGCTCGTCACCGCCTCGCTGACGCGATTCATCGAGTCGCCCGGAAACTGGTCGCCTTACATTGCGCGCATGCTCGACCGCAACGGCGGCTGGCGGACCTTCGAGAGTTCGGGCGGCTGGTATCCGGGACCAGATGGAGAACGGCGCGGCTTGTTGGTGTTTCGCGAGTCGCTCGCTCCAACAGTGCCCGCCAACACTCCTCGTTTAAGTCAGCGGTTGATCGAGAGCGTCGCGCCGCGGCCGATCGACGCGGTCCTCGAACTCGCACCCGATGGAACGATCGCGCGCGTGGTGCGACTGCCGGCTGATTGGGCGGGGCACGGGGAGGATCTCGTCGGGCGCGAGGTGTTTTCATTTCTCCACCCCGAAGAGCAGGACCAGGCTCGCAGCTCATTCGCGCTGGTCCTCGCGGGCACGCTCGGCATGGGTCGGCACCCGAGCATCTTGCGCTGGCGCGACGTGCAGGCTGGCTGGCATTGGTTCGAAGTGCGCGCGGTCGCATACCAGACTGGCTCGGCCGAGAACCGCGTGCTCGAGATCGCGCGCGAACTCACGCCGCTGGAGTTGGCCGCGCGCCTCCACCCAGAGGAGAACCGCGGGCTGCTCCAGCGAGACAATCTCGCGCTGCTTGCCAGCGGAGTCGCTCACGATTTCAACAATCTGCTCTCGATCTCGCTCGGCGTCGGGGATCTGATCGCGCAGCAGCTGCCCGGCGATTCCCCGCTCCGGCCCTACTTGGATGAGATCGTCACGGCGAGCCGGCAAGCTGCGGACCTGTCGCGCCAGCTGCTGGCCGCAGCCGGAAAGGCCGCTGCAGCGCCTCTGCTCCCTGTGGATCTGAACCAGGTCCTGCGAAGTCAGGAGTCTTTGCTGCGCACGGGCCTGCCCAAGAGCGTGCAGCTGGAGTTTGCGCTCACCGATGGGCCGCTCTGGGTCGATGCGGACGCCTCGCAGATCCGCGAGGTGGTGCTGAACCTCGTCGTCAACGCGGGCGAGGCGATCGGCGAGAGGCGCGGCACGGTTCGAGTCGCTACCGGGCGCGTTCAGGATCTCGATCCGCCGGACAAACAGACACCCGGTGATTGGGCGCTTCTCGAAGTGACCGACGACGGGCCCGGCCTCGACGAAGCGACGCGTCGGCAGATCTTCGAGCCGCGTTTCACCACCAAGCCGACAGGCCACGGGCTCGGGCTCGCGGTGGTCGGCAACGTCGTCCGCCGCCACGGGGGCCGCATTCACGTGACGAGCGCGGCCGAGCGGGGCACCACGTTCCGGATCGAGATTCCGTTGCTGCCGGAGCGCGCGGTTCAGGCCGAGCGGGAGTTTGCGTCGAAGCTTGCGGATCCGCGGCACGAGGACCTCGGCGTATTGATCGTGGACGACGATGACCGCGTGCGCCGGCTGTGCGCCGCGATGCTCGGCGTCGCGAAGTTTCGCGTGTTCGATGCACCGGACGCCACGACCGCGCTCTCGCTCATCGAGCGAGAGCCGGCGATCGCCTGTGCGGTCGTCGATCTCGTACTGCCCGACGGCGATGGGCTCGCGCTGATCGAGGCGCTCCGCCAGAAGCGGCCCGGCCTTCGCGTCGTGCTCTGCAGCGGCGCCGTGCACAGAATCCCCAAGGGCCGCGCCGATCTGGTCGTGCTCGAGAAGCCGTTTCGCTACGGCCAGCTGATCGAGTCGGTCTGGCGCGCGCTCGAGGCGAGTTCTTAGGCGCGCACGCTCACCGCGCGCTCGAGCACCGCGATCAACTCCGCGCGCGTGAATGGCTTGCGGAGAACCGCCGCGGCGCCGAGCGCGAGCAGCTCGCTCATGTCGTCGTCCGTCACGGCGCCGCTGATCATCACGATGCAGATGTGCGCGAGCGCGGGCGCGGCTCGCACGGCGCGCAGCAGTTGGCGCCCATCGAGCACGGGCATCTGGATGTCGCTCACGATCAGATCGAACGTCTCGCGTTCGAGAAGGTCGAGCGCCTCCTGTCCGTTCGACGCCTCCACCGCGGCCTCGCTCGCGTACGGCGTGCCCTGCAGGAACGCGGCGAGCAGGCGCCGCGAGGCCGGCGCGTCGTCCACGATCAGCGTTCGCATCCCAGCCCCTCCCCATCTCTGCGAATTCCCTAAGACCCGATGCGGTTTCCTTGCTCGGTCGGGCGGCGCCGAGGGTTGATGCTCGCGGACGCGCCTGCGTAATCTTCGGGTGCGCGTTGCTGGCTTCGCGCGAGGCAAGTGCGCCTACGCGAAACTCGACGCCGCGCCTCGCGCGAACACGCGATCCGCTCTGCCCGCGCGCGCGCCGAAGCGAGCGGCCGGGGGGTGCGCAATGAGCGTCTCGGTCGAGCCGCGCGACGCGCGGGGCAAGGCGCTCGCCGTCAACCTCGACGCGCGCCGCTACGGGACCTTTGCCGAGATCGGCGCGGGGCAAGAAGTCGTGCGCTGGTTCTTCCGCGTGGGCGGCGCGGCCGGCACGATCGCGAAAAGCATCTCCGCCTACGACATGACCGTGAGCGACGCGATCTACGGCCCGTGCCGCCGCTACGTGTGTCGCGAGCGGCTGCTCTCGATGCTCGATCGCGAGCAGCTGTTACTGCGCGAGCGCCTGTCGGAGAGCCGCGGCGCCGAGACCGCGTTCTTCACGTTCGCCGACACCGTCACCGCGCGCAGCTTCAAAGGCACCGGTGAGTGCCACGGCTGGATGGGCATCCAGTTCCAAGCCGAACCGAACGAGCCCGCGAGCCAGATCCTGCTGCACGTGCGCATGCTCGATGGCGACGCGGCCCAACAACAGGAGGCACTCGGCATCGTCGGCGTGAACCTGGTGTACGGCGCCGCCTTCCTGCACGGCGACCCTGAGAAGCTGCTGCGCTCGCTGCTCGACGACCTCTCCACCGAGCGCATCGAGATCGATCTGATCGAGTTCTCGGGCGCACGTTTCGCCGAGGTGGACAACCGCGTGATGAGCCTGCGGCTGGTCGAGCTCGGGCTCTCAGGTGTCGCGGCCTTCGGGCCGGGCGGCGAGCTGCTGCAGCCCTCCGAGTTGCTGCACGGCAAACCGGTGCTGATCGAGCGCGGCAGCTTCCGCCCGGTGACGCGCGTGCATCTCGACATGATCGGCTGCGCGCGCGAGGCGTTCCGTGCCGAACTCGGCGGCGAAGAGCCCGTCGTGCTCGCCGAGATCACGATGCGCAACCTAATGGCGGAGGGAACGCTCGACTTGCGCGACTTCCTCGACCGCGCAGATGCGCTCGCGGCCATGGGCTACACGGTGCTGATCTCGAACTACTTCGAGTACTTCCGGCTCGCCAGCTTCGTCGCGCGGCATACGCGCAAGCCGATCGCGCTGGTGATGGGCGCGAACTTGTTGCGCGAGGTCTTCGAAGAGCGCTTCTACGACGAGCTCGAGGGCGGCATTCTCGAAGCCTTCGGGCGCCTGTTCCGTAATCACCTGCGCGTTTACGTGTATCCGTTCCTCGATCCCGTCACGAAGCGCATCGTCGACGCGCGTTCGCTCGAACTGCCAGCCGGCCTCGCGCAGCTGCACGGCTACTTGTGCGAGCGCGGCTCGCTCGTAGCGCTCTCGGGCTACGACGAGCGCCTGCTGCCCTTCTACTCGAAGCAGGTGTTCGACTCGATCCGCAAGGGCACGCGCGCCTGGGAAGACGCCGTGCCCGAGCGTGTCGCGCGCTTGATCCGCGAGCGCGGCCTGTTCGGCTACGGCTCCGAGCGAGAGCGCTCGTGAGCGGAGTCTCCTGGCTCGACGTGATCTCGTTCGCGCTCACGGCCGCGATGTTCACCGGCCCGCTGGTCGTGCTGTTCGTCTGGTGGCTGCGCGATCGCGCGCAGACGCAGCATGCGGTGCTGCGCGCGTTCCCGCTGTTAGGGCGCCTGCGCTACTTGCTCGAACACATCGGCCCCGAGCTGCGGCAATACTTGTTCGACGGCGATTCGAACGGCAAGCCGTTCTCGCGGAACGAGTTCCTGTCGATCGTGTTCGCGTCGAAATACCTGAAGACGCTGATCTCGTTCGGCTCGAAGCGCGATTTCGACCAGCCCGGTTGGTTTCTGCGCAACGCCCTCTTCCCGACGCTCGCGAGCGATCTCGGCGTCGACACGCGCCCGACGCTCGAGGCGCACCGTTACCTAATCGATCACGAGGGGCTGCTGCACCGCACGGAGCACCTCGAACTCACGCCCGCCGCCGCCTGGACGCTCAGCGACGAGCACGCGCTGCGCATCGGCGGCGAGCTCGCGGAGCCGTGGATCGTGCGCGGGCAAATTGGGGTATCGGGCATGTCGTATGGCGCGCTCGGCAGCCACGCGATCCGCGCGATCGCCGAGGGCGCCGCGCTCGCGACCGGCAGTTGGCTGAACACTGGCGAGGGCGGCCTGTCCGAGCATCACCTCGCCGGCGGCGGCGACGTGATCTTCCAGATCGGGCCGGGCTGTTTTGGCGTGCGCACGCCGGAGGGGAACTGGGATTGGGATGAGTTCGCGCGCAAGGCGGCGATCCCGCAGCTGCGCGGCTTCGAGCTCAAGCTGCACCAGGGCGCAAAGATTCGCGGCGGCCACCTCGAGGGCAGCAAGGTCACCGAAGAGATCGCGCGGCTGCGCTCGATCCCGGCTTGGCAGTCCGTCGATTCTCCGAACCGCTTCCCGTTCCTCGGCAGCGTCGACGAGTTGTTCGATCACGTCGCGCGCATGCGCGAAGTCGGCGGCAAGCCGGTGGGCGTGAAGGTCGTAATGGGCGGTCCGGGCGCGGGCGACGAGTTGGCCGCGGCCATGGCGCGGCGCGGCGACGGGCCGGACTGGATCACGGTCGACGGCGGCGAAGGCGGATCGGGCGCGACTTATCAGGAAATGGCGGACAGCGTGGGCCTGCCGATCCGCTCGGGGCTCGTGGTGCTCGACGACGCGCTGCGCGCGGCGGGCGTGCGCTCGCGCGTGAAGATCATCGCGTCCGGCAAACTGTTCTCGGCCGATCGCGCGGCGCTGGCGCTCGCGCTCGGCGCCGATCTCGTGAACGTCGCGCGCGCGTTCATGATCTCGGTCGGCTGCATCCAGGCGCAGAAGTGCCACACGAATCAGTGCCCGACGGGAGTCGCGACGACCGATCCGCTGCGCATGCGCGCGCTCGTGGTCGACGAGAAGAAGTGGCGCGCGATGAATTATGTGATCGCCACGCGCGCCGGGCTCGCGTCCCTCGCCGCCGCCGCCGGGCTCGCGTCGCCGACGCAGTTCACGCGCCGGCACGCGGTCTACCGCGACGCGCTCGGCCGCGTGATTGGCGCGGACGAGTTGTTTCCGATCGCAGCATCGCGCGAACTCGAGCACCGCACGGAGGCCGCTGTCGAGCGCGCGATTCGCCAGGGCGCGCGCTAAGGACTGATCGCCGCGAAAGCTGCCAGCGCATCCTCGAGATGGATCTCGAGTTCCGCGACCGCGATCTCATCGATCTCCAGTGCCTGCGCCTCGAGCGTCCCGGCGAGCTGACCTTCGGGCTTCGCCCCGAGCCCAAAGCCGAGCGCGTTGGCCGCGTGGTCCGCGAGCCGCACGGTCATCAGCAACGTGTCGGAATCCGCCGGGTGCGGGTCGTGGTGATGTTCGATCACCCGCGCGAAGGATTCGGGCAGGTTCCACTGCTTCGCGAGCGCAGCGCCGTAACGCGCGTGCATGCCGCTGAGCAACTCCGTCACCAGCTGGGGAGGTGGTTTGAAATCCGCACGCGCGACGTGCAGGTCGTCCAGCACGCGAATCACGAGCAGCTTGCCGATGTCGTGCACCATGCCGGCGAGGAACGCCTCGCCTGATAAATCTCCGCGCCCGCTGCGCTGCGCGAGCCACTGCGCGCCGAGCGCCGTCGCGAGCGCGTGCTTCCAGAGCGCGCCGATCATCGGCGCAAGCGCGGCGGTCTGCACGCGATACGCGCTCTGCTGCGAGACCACCAAAGCGATGCGCGTCACTTGATCCATGCCGAGGCGCAGCAGCGAATCGCGCACGCTCTTCACCTGCGCAAGGCCACCGTAGAAGCTCGAGTTCGCGACGCGCAGCACCGCGCTCGCGAGCACGGCGTCGCTGCTGATCGCTCGCTCGAGCGGCTCGCTGCTGTCAGGCGGATTCGCGAGCATTTGCTGCAGCTTCGCGGCGGCGCCCTGAAACACCGGCAGCTTGGTCTTGTTACTGGCGATCTGCGCTTCCACCAGTTCGGTGAAGGATTGGGCCACGGGTCATTCCCCCAAGAGCCGGTGCAGCTCTTCGAGTGTGCGCGGCTTGTCGAGCCGCGGAATCGATTCGATGATTTCCGAAACGGTCGTCTCGCCGCGCGCAGCCTTGACGATGGCGTCCTCGAGCAGCGAGACGAGCCCCATCTCGCGGCTGATCTTGCGGATCTCGTAGGAAGCCTTGCGATTGAGGATCGCCTCGCGGACTTCTTCGCCGAGCACGAGCAGCTCAAACACCCCAATGCGCCCCGCGTAGCCGGTGCGCCGGCACTTCGTGCAGCCGCGCCCCTTGCGCATGCTCGCGCCGTCGAGCGCGCCGGCCAGGTAGCCGAGCTGGCGCAGATCCGAGGCCGTCGGCGCGTACGGCTGCGCGCAGTTCTCGCAGACGCGCCGTAACAAGCGCTGCGCGAGTACGCTCACCACCGTCGACGAGATCAGGAACGCCTCGATCTCCATGTTGAGCAGGCGCACCAGCCCGCCGATCGTGTCTTCGGTGTGGAACGTGGAGAGCACCTTGTGGCCGGTGAGCGCAGCCTGGATCGCGGCTTGCGCCGAGAACGTGTCGCGGATCTCGCCGATCACGATGATGTCGGGATCCTGGCGCACGATGTGGCGCAGCGATTCCTCGTAGGTCACGTCGAGCTCGGCATTGAGCGAGCACTGGGCCACACCGTCGATCACGTACTCGACCGGGTCCTCGGCCGTAATGATCGCGTTGCTGCCGTCGTTCAAGTAACTGACGCAGCTGTAGAGCGTGGAGGTTTTGCCCGAGCCCGTCGGGCCCGTAATCAGGATGACGCCGCTCGGCCGCTCCAGCGCATCGTTCTTGAAGTGCTGGAGTGTCACGGGCGGCATCCCGAGCTCGTGGATCGGCGTGAGCGACCGATCGCGATTCAGCAGGCGCAGCACCGTCTTCTGGCCGTGCACCGTCACGTAAAAGGATGCGCGCAAGTCGAGTTCGCGGCCGTTGCGCGGCTTCGTGAAGCGCCCGCCCTGATGCCTGCGCCGTTCGGCGATGTCGGCGCCCGCGAGAATTTTGAGATGGCTCGTGAGCGGCGCGAGCAGGGCAGTCGGCAGATCGCGATACGTCACCATCGTGCCGTCGGCGCGGAAGCGCACGCGGATACGGTCCGCCAGCGGCTCGATGTGGATGTCGCTCGCGCCCCACTCGACCGCCGCGTCGATCAGCTGATTGGCCGCTGCGACTACTGCGCCGTCGTCGAGATCTTGCGTCGCCGCGCCGGGCTTGCGCGCCGCGAGCACGCGCTCCCAGGCGAGCCCCATCGAGCGCGGCGTTGCAACGGCGCGCACGATCGCGTTCTCCCCGTAGAACTGCTGCGCTGTCTGGAGCGCCCGAGCGTCCGTGGCGTCTACGAACGCGACGACGACCTTTCCGTTTTCTCGGCGCAGCGGGATGAATCCGTGTTGGCGGCACACGGCAATCGGCGCGACACGCAGCAGCGCCGCGTCGATCGGCTCGAACTCGGGCGCCACGAGTGGGCAACCCAGCTGCAGCGCAAGCGTGCGGTAGAGCTGATCCTCGGAGATCAGATCCTCGGAGAGCAGCAGCTCGCCGAGCCGCTTGCCCGGCGTCTCGCGCTGCTTGGCCATTACGCGCGCGAACTCCTGTTCGGTGAGCAGGCCAAGATCGACGAGCATCTCGCCCAGGCGCAACTCCTCGGGGTTGCGCGACAGCACCTCCTGGATCGCCGCGTCGTCGACATGCCCGAGATCCTTCAGGATCGTCAGCAACGGCCGCGGCGGCTTCAGCTTGGCGTGGATCCGCTCGGCATGA
>JANNRF010000262.1:0-11511 GCA_031401135.1 Deltaproteobacteria bacterium
GATTCATTGAGCGCGCGTTTTAGCAGCCGAGGCGCACACCGCAGCCCAGCGCCCGGGGTAATCTGCGGCCCTCATTTGCAAGGAGTCAGCGATGAAGACGCGGGCAGCGGTAGCGCGGGCGGCGGGTAAGCCGCTCGAGATCGAGGAAGTAGAACTCGCGGGCCCGCAGGCCGGCGAAGTGCTCGTGGAGATCAAGGCCACCGGCGTTTGCCACACGGATGAGTTCACGCTCTCGGGCGCGGACCCCGAGGGCAAGTTCCCGGCGATTCTCGGCCACGAGGGCGCGGGTGTAGTCCTCGAAGTCGGGCGCGGCGTCACTTCGGTCGCGCCCGGCGATCACGTCATCCCGCTCTACACGCCCGAGTGTCGGCAGTGCAAAACCTGCCTTTCGCACAAGAGCAACTTGTGCACCGCGATTCGCGCGACGCAGGGCCAGGGCCTGATGCCCGACGGCAGCAGCCGCTTCTCGGGCAAAGGCGGCGCGATCTTCCACTACATGGGCACCTCGACGTTCGCGAATCACACGGTGCTGCCGGAGATCGCGCTCGCGAAAGTGCGCAAGGACGCCCCGTTCGAGAAGATCTGTTACATCGGCTGCGGCGTAACAACAGGCGTCGGAGCCGTGATCAACACCGCCAAAGTCACGGCCGGCGCCAACGCGGTGGTGTTCGGGCTCGGCGGCATCGGCCTGAACGTGATCCAGGGCCTCGCGCTCGTGGGCGCCAGCAAGATCATTGGCGTGGATCTGAACCCCGCGCGCGCCGCGATGGCGCAGGAGTTTGGCATGACGCACTTCGTGAATCCGCGCGAGGTGAAGGGCGATCTCGTTGCGCACCTGGTCGCGCTCACGGATGGCGGCGCGGACTACAGCTTCGAGTGCATTGGCAATGTCGAGGTGATGCGGCAGGCGCTCGAGTGCTGTCATCGAGGCTGGGGGGAATCGATCATCATTGGCGTGGCGGGGGCGGGGCAGGAAATCAAGACGCGGCCGTTTCAGCTTGTTACTGGGCGCGTGTGGAAAGGGACGGCGTTCGGCGGAGCGAGGGGAAGGACGGATGTGCCGAAGATCGTGGACTGGTACATGGACGGGAAGATCCGCATCGACCCGCTGATTACGCATGTGCTTCCGCTGGAGAGGATCAACGAGGCGTTCGAGCTGATGCATTCGGGTGAGTCGATTCGGACGGTGGTGACGTTTTAGGGAGCGGAGGCGGCGGATCGGGGACTCACGCCGCCGGAGAAGAGCGTCGTCGCGGGCCCCGCTGCGGGGCGGGAGGGGTGCCGTCCGCTGCGTCGCCTTCGCGCTTGTAAGGGCGCGCGCGGGGAGATGGGCGCGCATTCGGGCGAACACTGCATGGCACCTGGGTGGTCGCGATCGCCCGACTTGCGTTCGCTGCGGCTTGGTGTGCAGGCTTGATTGCCGGTAGCGGCTCCTCCGCTCTCGGCAGCCCCGTCCCGCCCCTCCGCTCGGTGCTGCCTCGATCGGACTCGTGCGCGGGCGCTGTGCTCGGCTTGGTCGCGTGCAGGGAGGTGGGCAGGTGACGCTCGCGCCCCGTCGAGGGCGCTCGCGTCACTCTTCCGTGTTGCTGGCGCGCTACGCGTGTGATGATTTTCGCGCTCCCGCGAATCACGGATGCAAGATGCGAGCGCGAGAGCAAACAGCCGGAGTGCAACTGAACGCGATGGCGGAGGACACGCACGAGCGATTTCGCGCGCTGCTCGAGCGGCACCGCGGGATCGTGTTCAAGATTGCGAATGCTTATGCGCCGAGCGCTGAGGATCGCGCGGATTTGGCGCAGGAGATTGCGGCGCAGCTGTGGCGGGCGTTTCCGCGCTACGACGAGTCGCGGTCGTTTTCGACTTGGATGTATCGGATTGCGCTGAACGTCGGGATCTCCGCGTTGCGCATGCGCCCCGAGCCGGGGCGCGTCGTGCCGCTTGGCGTCGCGCACGAGGCGATCGCGGGCGCCCCGGACCTAACACCCGAGCTGGCGGAGCAGTTGCGCTCGCTCGATCGCGTGATCGCCCGGCTTGATTCGCTGAACCGAGCTTTGCTGCTGCTCTATCTCGAAGAGCGAAGTTACGGCGAGATCGCGGAGATTCTCGGGATCAGCGAGACGAACGTCGCGACGAAACTCAGCCGCTTGAAGCAGCGCATTCGCGGCGAACTCTCAGCGGAGGAGCTGTCATGGAGCTCGATCAGTTGAAGGCGGCTTGGCAAGCGCTGGATCGGCGCCTCGAGCGCGAGCACGCGCTGAACTTCGCGCGCTTCAAGCACGATCGCATGCGGAGCGTGCGCAGGGCGCTGCGGCCGCTGGTCGCCGGCCAGCTTGTGCAGGCATGCCTCGGTGCCCTCACGGTCGTGTGGGCGGCCATGTTCTGGGTCGAGCATCGCGCGACGCCGCACCTCGTCGCGCTGGGTGTGCTGCTTCAGCTGTGGGCGATCCCGTTGACCGCGCTCGCGGTCGTCGAGATGATTGCGGTCGCGCAGATCGACTTCGCCGCGCCCGTTCTCGCGATCCAGAAGCGCATCGCCGAGCTGCGCGCGCGCCGCATTCGGCTGACGCCGTTCTTCGTAGTCACGGGCTGCGTCATGTGGATCCCTGTGACCCTCGTGGTCTTCCACCAGATCGGCGGCGCCGAGCGCTGGGCCGAGGCGCCCGAAACGGTTGCCTGGCTCGTTTGGGCCGAGCAGCCTCAGGCGCTTGCGTGGCTGCTGGCGAATCTCTTCCTCGTGCCCGCGCTGGCTCTGCTGCTTCTGCGCTGGCTGCGCGACCCGCAGCGCGCGCGGCTCGCGAAACGCGTCGATGACGAACTCGCGGGCCGCAGCCTCAACCGTGCGCAGGCGATGCTGGAGGAAGTCGCGCGCTTTGAGGCGGAGTGAGGGGTGCCTTTGGCGGATTCCGAGCCTTGATCCGTCAGGCGACCAACGAGCGCTTGCCGACGGGCTGAACGGCGCGACCGATCAGGTAGCGCTCGAGTTCGCTCGTTACGCGATCGAGGTCGTCATCGCTCAACTCGCAGTGGAAGGGCAGCCGTAACAAACGTTCGGCCACCGAATCCGTCACCGAGAGGGCGCCGTGGGCCCGGCCTGTTGCTCGGCCCATCGGAGACGCGTGCAGCGGCGCGTAATGGAACACGGCGGAAATGCTCGCCTCGGCCAGATGTTGGCGGAGGCCTTCGCGTTCGCCCGCGCTTCGCAGCAACACATAGAAGTTGTGCGCATTTGTCTCGCAGTGCGCCGGCACGTGTGGGAGCCGCAGCATTTCCGCCGCCTCGAGCCGCGCGAAGCGCTGGACGTAACCCTGGAAAATCGCCAGCCGGCGCTCCGCGAGCGCCTGCATGTGCTCGAGTTGACCCAACAAGAAGGCGCTCAGGAGATCGCTCAGGCCGTAGGACGAACCAACGTCCACCCAGCTGTACTTGTCGACCTCGCCGCGGAAGAAGGCGCGCCGGTTCGTGCCCTTGTCGCGGATCGTCTCGGCGCGGGCCTCGAAGCGCGCGTCGTTCACCACGAGCGCGCCGCCCTCGCCGCAGGTGTAGTTCTTCGTTTCGTGAAAGCTGAAACACGCGAGGTCGCCGAGCGAGCCGAGCGCGCGTCCCTTGTAACGCGCCGAGAGCGCGTGCGCCGCGTCCTCGATTACCAACAGTTGATGTGCTCTCGCGATTGCGGAGATCTCGTCCATCTCGCAAGCGACGCCGGCGTAATGCACCGGGATCAGCGCCTTGGTGCGCTCGCTGATCGCAGCCTCGATCAGCCGCTCGTCGAGGTTCAGCGTGTCGGGTCGAATGTCGACGAAAACCGGAACCGCGCCCAATCGCGCCACGGCGCTTGCAGTGGAGACGAATGTGAACGACGGCATGATGACCTCGTCGCCAGGGCCCAGCTCGCAAAGCAGCGCGGCGATCTCCAGCGCCGCGGTTCCCGAGGAGACGAGCAGCGGGCGGCGAAAACCGAGGCGCTCCTCGAGCAGGCGCTGACACGCGTCCGTGAAGGGCCCGCCGCTCGAGAGGTGCCCGCGCTCGATCGCCTGCGCGATGTAGCGGAGTTCGTTGCCAGCGAGGTGGGCCTTGTTGAACTGGATTGCGTGGTTCATGGCGGTGGTAGACCCGGCAGCTGTGCCGAGAGCTCCTGCGAATCGCGGCGGATTCCACGGAGCATTCGACTGGTGAAGTCGGTCTGCTGATCGAGACCTAAGAAGAATAGACCGGGCGCCTCCGCACTTTCATGGCCGAGCAACGCCGGAAGACCTGATTCTGGATCGAGGCGCACCAGGGCTGCGAGATGATCCAAAGCAGGCCGGTAGCCCGCCGCCCAAAGCAGGGCGTCGAATCGTTCCCGCCGGTCGTCCGCGAACACGGCGGAATCACCGTCGAGGGCCCTGAGCGCGGGTCGCGTCGCAATGCGTCCGCGCAGAATCAACCAACGCATGCGCCCGCCAGCCATCGGCAGACGCGAATCGCGTTTCGCGTAGGCAGGGTTTCGCAGGCGCCAATGCTCCCAGGGGTAGTACAGCCGGAACCCGAGCCGCTGAATGGACGCGGCCCAACCGAAGCTCAGCGGGCTGCGATGTGAGAGCGTGACTTCGAAGCCGGCGTCGAAGAGTTCCTGCGCGATTTGGCCCGCGGTGATGCGCGCGCCGACGATCAGCACGCGACGGCGATCGGGCCCCAGCCGATCTCGAAGCGTCTGAGGGTCGCGATAATCCGGCACCGTCAGCTGTCGAATGCTGGAGGCGCCCGCGCCGGGCAAGTGCGGGACGAATGGCTTGCGAAAGTAACCCGTGGCGTTCACCAGGCTGCGGGTCTGGTAGTCGCCAACATTCGTTATCAGGCGATACCCGCCGCCCGAGAGCGGCTCGACTTTCTCGACGACGACGCCCGTTTCGATGCGCAGCCGCGCGTCGCGTGCAAAACCCAACAAGTAGTCGTGGTACCCGGCGCGACTGGGCACTCGCCCCCAGCGCCACCACGCGGTCCGCGTCCCTGGAAGCACGCTCGCGCCCCAGGGTGAATTGAGGGGCATGTGCGTCGGCATCCGCCGCCACGAGTCGGCAGCGCCCGGGCCGCGCTCGAGCACGAGCGCGGAGAGACCCGCGCGCTCGAGCGCTGCAGCGAGCGAGAGGCCCGCCGGGCCTGCGCCGATGACGACGACTCGCTCCGAGGCGCGGACGCTGGTCATTAGGCCACGCCCTCGAGGCAATCCGCGAGCGCGGCGTCGAGCGTCGATGCCGCGGCTCGAAAGCTCGTGCCAGCGAGATCGAACAGCGCGCGTCCGACCTGCTGTGCGCTGTCGCGCAGCGGAGAGATCGGCGTGCCGACCTCGGCATCGAGCTCGAGCGCCACGAGCTGAGGCAGTTGCGCGCGGACGGCGTCAAGCGAAAGCGGTCGCGCCAGCCGGCCCTCCCGCTCAGAGGCGAGCACGAAGCTGGCTGCGGCGGAGGGCATCTGAGGCCGCAGCTGCGGCGTGCGCCCGAGTGCGATCTCGATCGCAGACCCGAACAGATCCACGCCATAGGCGCGTGCGACGAGCTGCGGGATCCAGTTGCCCCCGAGCCGCGGCGAGAGCTCGATGATCCGCGCCTCCCCGTCCGGACCAAGCATTAGGTCGAAGTTCAACGGCCCTGCTTCGTAGCGCGCGGCCCTGACGTGCCGTTCAAGTTCGCGGCGAATCGTTGCGAGCGGCGCCTCGCCCAAACCCGACGGCACCACATGCCCCCGCACGACCGTCCCCTGCATCTGCTTGTGCGTGACCGCCAGGAACTCAATGCGGCCCTCGAGCACGACCCCGTCGCCGCCGTACTCGACGCCGGGCAGGGCTTGCTCGACGCAGGCGCGGCCTTCAAAGCTGATTGCCAGCGCGCGCTCGATCGCGCGCGTGAGCTCGGACGCGCGAGGCGAGCCGAGCCGCGTCACGCCCCGCGAGCCGGAACGGTCGGTCGGTTTCACGACGACGGGCCCTGACAAGCTCCCGGCGAAGTGAGCCAATTCTCGGGCATCGCTGCCGGCGACGAACGCTGGGTGCGCCAACCCAGCCTTGCGTTGGAACTCGCGAAAGCTCTCTTTGCCGTGGAAGGCCGCGCAAGTCTCTCGGCTCGGGCCGGGCAGGCCGAGTTCGGCGCAGCTGGCCGCGAGCGCCGGCACGGCGACGTCCGAGGCGGCGGTTGCGATCGCCGTGACCCCGAGCCGGCGCGCCGCGGAGACGACCGCCGCGATGTCCCGCGTGCTCGCGTCGATGCTCGCGTGAGCGAGGCGATGGCCCACGTTGCCCGGCACGTTGTCGAGCGCGATCACGCGGTGGCCCGCGCGGCGCGCCGCCGCGATCAGCGGCGCCTGCAGCGGCCCGGCGCCCAACACCAAGACGGTCTCGCCGAGCTTGGGGTCGCCGCCAGGGGGCTTTATCGACCCCGGCGCGCTCAATGCGCGCCGCACTCTGCACGAACGTGCGGCTGCGAGGGGCCGGTGAGTTCTCGCTGCAGAGCGTGCACGTACTCCCCGACAATCCCGAGCCCGAGCACGATCGCGCCGGCCAGCGCAGTCGCGAGCGATGCAGCGCCCAGGATCGCGGGCGCTGGCACGCCGCCGAGGAAGAGACGGGCGAGCAGGATGCAGCCGCCCAGCGCCCCGGCGCCGAGCGCAATGGCGCCTAACAACACGATTGCGTGAAGCGGCGCCGCGGAACGCGTGAACGCGTACGTGAGCAACAGGCGAGCCAGCGAAAGCAGCGAGTAGCCGCTTTCGCCGAACGCGCGGGCATGATGCTCGACGGGCACGTTCTGAACGCGCTGGGTGCACTCGAAAATCATCGCCCCGAGCATGGGGCTGCGCGTCTGCTGCGCGCACAAAACGCGCACGAGCGAGCGCCGGAGCACGCGGAAGCTGGTGCTCTGAATCCCGGGCGGCTTTCCGCTCAGCGCCGTGTAGAGCCGATCGAGCACGCGCGAGCCGATTCTCCGGGTCAGCGAATGCAGCCTCACGTCGTAGCAAGCGATCGTCGCATCGATATCCGGACACTGTAGCGCTGCCTTCAGCAGCTTCGGAATCTCCTCCGGCGGCGTTTGCAAGTCGTCGTCGAGCGTCACCACCAGCTCGCCGCGCGCGCGCCCGAGGCCCGCGAGCAGCGCGCGGTATTGGCCGGAGTTACGCGCCAGCGACAGCCCGCGAACGAAGTCGAGGTGCTCGGCTGCGGCCTCCACGGCCCGCCAAGTCTCTCGATCGGGCGACGCGTCATCGACGAGGATCAGCTCCCGGCGGCCGGCGTACGCAATCGTCGCCTTGTCGATGCGCTCCACGAGCTCCGCCAGCCAGGCCCCGCTGCGGTAGCAGGGCACGACGATACTGACCATCAGCTCGGATCGAGTGGGCGTGATCGATGCTGATGCTGCCATGAACGAATCACCAACCGATGCGGTGAGTGCGCGACCTCAGCGCTTGGGTGGCGTTGATTATGCGACCGGAACCGAGTCTTTGCGCAACCCTTTAGGCCGGAGCCGCACTTACCCGAGTAAGCTGCACACCGAGGTTTCGGCACCCTTGATCGGAAGCGGCTCCATCTGGTTGGCGAGGGCAGAGCGAATGCTCGTCGGAGCGCTCGGAGCGGCGTTTGCGGCGAATCTCGCCTGCGCCGGAGTTGCCGTCTGGCAGCTCTCGTTCGGCTCGGACGAGGCGTGGAGCCTTTCGAGCGCGCTGGCGGTCACGCGGTCGGGCGATTCCGACCAAGCCATTCCGGTGGTGCTCACGAGCGGCGGGCTGTACGCCGCAGCCCACGCCGGGCTCGGTGCGGTCGGAGTTCGCGCACTTGCAGCGCACCGGCTGCTTTCCCTGGCGGCGCTCGCCGCGAGCCTCGCACTCGTGGCGCACTTCACCGCGCATCGCACTGGCTCGCGCATCGCTGCCTGCCTCGCAGCCGGGGCGCTGCTCGCGACTCCGGGCGCGCTCGTGTTCGGGGCGACTGCGCTGGCAGAGCCGATCGCCAGCTTGCTCTTCATCGCGCTCTTTGTGTTCGTCGCGCGTGATCCTACGCCGCCGCGGCTCGGGCGCGTGCTCGCCACCGGCGCGCTCGCGGGTCTGCTCGCCGCCACGCGTGCTACGGCGCTCCCGATGTGGCTCGCCCTGACTCCATGGCTGATTGGTGCAGGCACTTGGCGTGCGGCGTTGACGCGCCTCGTCGGGTTCGCGAGCGCCGCCACCGGCGTCCTCGCGCTCGCGCACTTCGCGTACCTCGCAGCCTCGTCGCCGGAAGCCGTTCCGAAGCTGGGGGATCTGCTGGTCGCCCTTGGGTTCGTCGGCGATTCGAGTTCGCTCGCGCCGCGCGCGTTCCTCGACCCTGGGCCGACACTCCACCGCTTCGCAATCGCGCACAGTGAGGCGGCGCTCCCGCTGTTGGCCCTAATTACCATCGGCAGCCTCTGGCTCGCGCAGCGCGAACGCGGAGCGGGGACGCTCGGGAGTGCGGCGCGTCTACTCGTCGGATTCGGTTGGCTGGGTTGGAGCGTTTGGCTGGTCTTCTCGCCGCTTCCGTTCCTCCGCTACCTGTGGCCCGCGTTGCCCGCATTCTGGCTGGCAGGGGGGCTGTTATTGGCGGCAACATTCGCTGCCACACGAGAGCCCTGGCTGCGCGTGCTCTGTCTGGCCACGGTCGTCGCCGCGCTCGGCGCGCAACTCGCAACCTCGCTGCATTCCTTCGCGCGCGGGAGTTCGACGCGCCTCGCCGAGCACTGGTCCGCAGCGCCGGACATGGGGATGTTCTTCCCCGCGAGCGTGAGGAAGAGCGAGCAGGCGGCTGCGCGCTTCCTCCACGAGAAGGTCCCGCCGCTGGCGGACATCGGCGTCTTCGAGCAGCCGTACGCGTTGCGCTACTTGAGCGAGCGGCGCGTGCGCTGGATGCCGTCCTTCGAACGGCCTCTGAGCGACACGGAGCGCGCCGCGCTGCCGCGTTGGCTCGTGCTGACGCCAGCCGTCGGGGCGCAGCTTCACTTCACTGGGGCTGGCTACGCGTGGTTCGAGTCCGATTGCCGCCTCGCGGCTCAGTTCGACGGTTTCGCGATCTATCAGGTCGAAGGCGACTACCCGCGCGATCTCCGTGTGCTGCACCGCTCCAAGATTGCGCGAGCGCAGCATCCGCTGGCGGCCGAACGCAGCGAGCCGCAGGCATTCGACTAAGCCATTCGACTAAGCGGACGGGAGTTCGAGTACGCGCGCGAGAACGCAGCGCTCGTAGTCTTCGATGTGAAGCGCCCGCGCACGCGGCGCGAGATAGCGCGCACGATGTTCGGCGGCTCCGGCCTCGTCGATTCGCGTGAGGCCATGCGCTGTGAGGCGCGCCGCTAGCTCGTCGGGCTCGAACCCGAGCACCCACGGCTCGCCGCCGCGCCGCGCGGCGGCGGCCTCCGGAGCTGCGGCGTTCGCGAGCGCCGAGCGGCGGATGTAGGTGAACGCGAGTTCGCTGCCCGGAGCGGAGAGCCGCGCAACACAGGCGAGCGTCGCTTCCACGGCCTCGGCGTTCACGTATTGCGTGACGCCCTCCCAGATGAAGAAGCTGAGCACGCCTGGCCGGAAGCCCGCCAGCACGAGCGCGTCGGCTAGCGCCGCGCGCTCGAAATCGATCGCGACGAACCTCACGTGGCGCGGCTCTGCCCCCAACAAGTGCGACACACGCGCACGCTTCCAAGCTTGCGTCGCCGGCTGGTCGACCTCGAAGAATTCCGCGCGCGCGGCCTCGGGCAGGCGATAAGCGCGCGCATCGAAGCCAGCGCCGAGGATTGCGACCTGCCGGACGCCGCGCGCCAGAGCGGCGCGAAGTGCGTCGTCGATGAAGCGCGTCCTGCACACGAGGGCAGCGTGCGAACCAGGGAAGCTTCGCTCGCGCCAGCGCGTGAGCGCGGCGCCGAACAGCCTTCGTTCGCACAGCCGCGCCGCGACGCGCCAGCGCCAGCGCGTCAAGAAGCCCGACGCGTACGGGTCGTCGAACAAACGCTGGACGGCGGGAACGCTCCGCTCGATAGCACGGGCGAGGGCGACAGACTGCGCGGTGCGGCTGATGGCTTGTTGCGGCGGCATTGAGTCCTGGAAAAAGCGAGCGTACTGGCTTGCGTTGGCAGCGCGCGAGCGATCTCGGCGCTGGTGCAGGTAGGCTCCGGCGCCATGAACTTCCCCGAACGCGGCAAGCCAGCCTCCGAGATCCTCGCTGCGCTAACAGCCAAGCGCTCGCGCGACGCGCGCTGGAGAGAGGGGCGCACGTTTGGGATGGTCTACGACGGCGGGCCGGAGGTGCACGAGATCGCCGAAGCCGTGGCGCGCGAGTTCCTGCACGAGAACGCGCTGAACACCAAGGCGTTCCCTTCGCTCGGTGAGATCCAGAGCGAGGTGTGCGGCTGGACGGCGTCGCTGATGCACGGCGACGCGAACATTTCGGGTTTCATGACCAGCGGCGGCACCGAGAGCATTCTGTGCGCGGTGAAGGCGGCGCGCGAGCGCGCAAAAGCGGAGCGAGGTGTTACGGCGCCGGAAATCGTGCTGCCGGCCAGCGCGCACGCCGCGTTCCACAAGGCGGCGCACTACTTCGGGTTGAAGACGCACACCGTGCCGGTGCGTCCGGACTACCGCGCCGACGTGTCGGCGATGGCGGCGCTCGTCAACGCGAACACCGCGCTCGTGGTGGGCAGCGCGCCGCAATATCCGCAAGGCGTCGTCGATCCGATCCCGCCGCTCGCCGAACTCGCGCAATCGGTCGGGGCCTCGATGCACGTCGATGCCTGCATGGGCGGCTTCGTGCTCCCGTTCGCGGAGCGCCTCGGCCACGCGATTCCGCCCTGGGATTTCCGCGTCGAAGGCGTCACTACGATCTCGGCCGATCTGCACAAGCTCGGCTACGCGCCGAAGGGCGCCTCGGTGATTCTCCACCGTAACAAGCAGCTGCGGCAGTATCAGACCTTCGTGTTCGATGCCTGGCTCGGAGGCCTCTACGCCTCGCCCAACATTCAGGGCACGCGCGCCGGCATGCCGATGGCCTGCGCCTGGGCGGTAATGCAGCGCCTCGGGCTCGAAGGCTACGAGCGCCTCACGCGCACGACGCTCGAGACGCGCGACCGCATGCTCGCAGCGATTCGCGCCATCCCTGGCCTGCGCGTACTCGGCGAGCCCGAGGCGCAGATCGTCGCGTTCACGGCCGAGCCCGGCTCGGGCCTCGACGCCTTCGCGCTCGGCGACGCGCTGCTCGCCCGCGGCGGCTGGTTCCACGATCGCCAGACGCCGCCCGACTCGCTGCACTCGACCGTCTGCGCGGGCAACGCGCCCGTCATCCAAGAATGGGCGCGCGACCTAACATCCTGTGCGAAGGAACTCGCGGGCAAGCGCGCCGCGGACCGCAGCACGAACTACGCGACGCTCGAATGATTGCTGCGATCCCAGCTACTTGATGGCCAACGCGTTCGGAGGACTCCCTGTCCCGCCCAGGATGTTGAGCGGCGCCGACACGAAAAAACTCTCGTACACGCCATCGCTCGCGCAGTC
>JANNRF010000263.1:0-2170 GCA_031401135.1 Deltaproteobacteria bacterium
CGCGAGGGCGCGGTGCTCGGGCTCCGGACCGTCGCTCGCGTAAATGAGGCGCAGCGTGGGATCCTCGCGAGCAATTATGGAGTGGAGCGCCGGCAGCAGCGCTTTGCAGACTGGGCAGCTCGGCGAGAGGAAGAACAGCAGCGTGCCGCGGCCGTCTGCGGCGGCGCCGCCGAGTGCGATGCGCGTGCCTGCAAGCGTCGGCGCCTCGATGCCCGGCGCGGCTTCGCCTACGCGCGGGCCACGCCCTAATGCCAGCGCGCCTACCGGCGCGATGCGTTCGTGCAGTACGCCCACCTGGCGCGCGAGCGCGAGCACGAGCAGCCCGAGCGCGATCACCGCGATCCAGAGCAGCGTATTCGAGACGAGCAGCGTTTCGTTCATGCCGCGCTCCGGCGATGCACGTGCGCCGTGCGCAGCGCCTGAGAAGTGGGCGCGTTCGCGGCCAGCTGGTTCGCGGCGCTGTAGAGCGCGAAGAACGCGAGCGCACCGCCCGCTATCGGCAGCGCGTCCGCGGGGCCGAGCGCGCGCGCGGCGACGGGCGCTGCGCCGCACAGTGCGAGGCCCGCGAGCGCTGCGTTGCGCGCGAGCAACCAGCCCGAGAGCGGCTGCCGCAGCGCGGGGCCCGTGCAGCCGCAATCGATCTCGCGCCGGCCGCGCGCGAGGTTCGCTCCGATCGCGGCGCTGTAGAGCGCGAGCAGCGCGAGCGCGGCGAGCGAGGCGGCCGTGCGCACAGGCGGGAGCAGGAGAGTCCCGACCAGCGCGATCTCCGCGACGATCAACTGCGTCGCCGCGAGTGGCGCCAGCGCCGCGGGCATTAGGTCGTACGCCTCTACCGACGCCGCGAAGGCGCGCAAATCGCGCAGCTTGTGCGTGGCGGCTTGCGCAAACACGAGCGCCAGCGCCGCGCAGGCTGCCCAGCCGAGCACCGGGTCGAGCGTATTCACGGCGTCACCAACAGGCCCATCGCGATGCCCGTCTCGGGGAGCTCGCGTAATACCTCGCCGCTGCTCGCGTCGAGCACCGCCACGACAGCCGCCTCGCGGTGCGCGAGAAACAAGAGCGGCGCTGCGTCAGCTGTTACGACCAGGTTGTGCGCGCCGCGGTTCGGCAGTGCGGCCTGCAACAACCAGTCGAGCGCGCCGCCAGCGGGCAGCCCGAGGATCCCGCGCAGATACAACGCCGTGAGGTTCGGAATCTCGAGCGTGCGCTGCTTCTCTCGCGACGCGAGGTCGTAGACCCAAACCTCGCTACCAGCTTCCTTGTGCGTATCGGCCTCGCCCTGATGAACCAGCGAGTACAGCCGATTCGAGGGCGCGTGGAAGGCGAGGTGTTGGGCGCCGCCAATGCGCCAGCCGTCTTCGCGTTCGTCTCTCGTGAAGAGCGGCCATGCGGGCTTCGCGTCCGGCGCCGCGCCCGAACTGAAATCCACTTCGTGCGCCATGCCGTCGAAGGACGCGAACAGCCAGCGGCCGCTGCCCGCCGCGAGCCGCACGCCCTTCTCCGTAATAGGGTCGTTCGCCGCGTCGTAGAACTTCGCGCTCGCGGCGCGCGAGGCCTCGGCGCCCGTTTCGTCGAGCACCACGACGAGCGCCGTGCCATCGAGGCAGAGCATTCCGAAGCGCAGCAGGCCGGCGGGATAAACCAGCGCGCAGCCGCCAGTCTCGATCTCGCCAACGAAGCGCCGCTCCACCACGTCGACCACACTCACGGAATTGCCCGGCGTCTGGTTCCACACCACCACGAAGCGCCCGTCATCGAGCAGCGCCGAAATTGCGACGCCGTTGCCGTTCGAAGCTTTCCTCGGCGGCAACACGATCTCGGCGACGGGCGCGAGTGTGCTCGCGTCGTAGACCGTGAGCGCGTCCGTGCGCTCGCCGCGCGTGCGGCGCGAATAATAGGTGGAGGCTAGATACACCTCGCGGCGCGCGGCGTTCGTGAGCGGCAGCACCGGCGCGAGATCCTCGCCGCCGTAGAGCGAACCGAGCATCGTGGCCGAATCGGCGTCGAAGAGCGCCGTGCGGCGCAGCAGCATGTCGCCGACCCACACGCTGTGCGGGCCCCAATCATCAGGCGTGCGCGCGCTGTGTCCGACCTCCTCGGGCGCCACGTCCGCGAACGCGGTTGCGGCGAGGACGATGAGCGCAACCGACAGGCAGTGCATGCGCATTGA
>JANNRF010000264.1:0-9485 GCA_031401135.1 Deltaproteobacteria bacterium
GTCGTCGCCACGCGCCCCAACGTCGCGGTCAAGCTCAATTTGCACCGTCCCACCCCAAAGCCGTGAACGGGGCGTCATCCCGCCGAGCAAAAGAGGCGCGGCGCGGGCGGGGGCCGGCGGAGCGGAAGTAAAGCGGAGCAGGAAACGCAAGAACGAGAAGGGCTCCGGAACTCCAAGCAGCGGTTCGCCCAGATGGTCACAGCGAGCCATGGAGCGCAGCCGGCCCCCGCCCGCGCCGCGCCTCGCGCCCGCGCGAGAGCAAGGGCGGGAGTCCCCGACCCGCCCGGTCTTATCCTAATTCCTAACTCTCTCCACCGAATGCGCCCCCTTCACCTTCCCAATTTCCTTCATCAGCGCATTCAGCGCCCCCGCATCCGTCACCCACAAGTCAAACGCATGCGTCGCCGTCTGATCCTCATGCGTCGTCACCTGCGCCCCGCCGATGTTCACGCGCGCGGTCGAGATCACCTTCGTCAGCTTCGCGAGCACGCCGGGTTCGTCGCGCGTCCTCACCTTCACACTCACTTGGCGCGGCACGCCCGCGCCCATATCCCACTGCACGTCGATGCGGCGGCTCGGATCGAGCGCGAAAATTGCGCGGCAATCGCGCGTGTGAACCGTCACGCCGCGGCCGATCGTCACGAAGCCCGTGATGTCGTCGCCTGGAATCGGCGAGCAGCACTGGCCCATGCGCACCAGCACGTCGCTGTGGCCGTTGACGCGGATGCCGGTCCCCGCCGGCTTGCCGCGCCCGAACACCGAGCGCAGGCGGCTGACCGGCACGGGCGCGGGCTCCGGCGCGGCGTCCTCCTCGCGGAAATCCGGCCGCAACAACTTCACGACATCGCCGGGCTCGAGCTTTCCATAATGAACGGCCGCGAATAGATCCTCGAGGTTTCCCCGCGCGTGCTTGGCCGCTAGCTCGTCGAGCTTGCCTTCCTCGAGCGCACGAGCGAGCGAGAGCCCGGCGCGGCGCAGCGCCTTCTCGAGCACGCCGCGCCCGATCTCGCGAGCGCGCGCGTTCTCCTCCTCGCGCACCGCGTGGCGGATGCGGCTGCGCGCTTTGCCCGAGATCGCGAACTCGAGCCAGTCTTTCTTGGGGTGCTGCTGCGCGCTGGTGAGAATCTCCACAGTGTCGCCGCTCGCGAGCCCATGATGCAGCGCGCGCTGCATGCCGTTCACGCGAGCGCCGACGCAGCGGTCGCCGATCTGGCTGTGGACCGCATACGCGAAATCGAGCGCGGTCGCGCCGGTTGGCAAGTTGAACACATCGCCCTTGGGCGTGAACACGAACACTTCGTCGGGGAACAGATCGACCTTCACGACATCGAGGAACTCGTGCGGGTCGGCGAACTCGCCTTGGCGCTCGAGCAGCTGGCGCAGCCATAAGAACTTCTGGTCGTCGCGCGCGTCGCCTGCGTGGCCCTTGTAACGCCAGTGCGCGGCGATGCCGAGCTCCGCGAGTTCGTGCATGGCGCGCGTGCGGATCTGCACTTCCATGCGCTCGCCGTAGGGACCAATTACGGTCGTGTGCAGCGACTGGTAGCCGTTCGCTTTGGGCAGCGCGACGTAATCCTTGAAGCGCCCCGGCACCGGGGGCCAGGTGGCGTGCACCAGGCCGAGCGCGTGATAAACGGCCGCGTGATCCCCCTCCATGATGATTCGGAAGGCGATCAGGTCGTAGATCTTCTCGAGCGCAACGCCCTGGTTCTCCATCTTCGCGTGAATGGAGGAGATCTCCTTCACGCGGCCCTTCACTTCGCCCGCAATGCCCGCAGCGTCGAGCTTCGCTTGCAGGATCTGGCGCACCTCCTCGACGTAGCTCTCGCGCTCCTGCTTGCGGCCCACGACCACGCGCTCGAGCTCGGCCGCGGCTTCCTTGTTGAGCGTGCGAAACGCGCTGTCCTCGAGCTCGCGCTTCATCCAGTAGATGCCGAGGCGGTGCGCGAGCGGGACGTAGATGTCGAGCGTTTCCTGCGCGACGCGGCGGCCCTTTTCCTCTTCGAGATGCTTGACGGTCCGCATGTTATGCAGCCGATCGACCAGCTTGATCAGCAGGATGCGAATGTCCTTCGACATCGCGACCAACATCTTGCGGAAGTTCTCGGCCTGCCGTTCGCGCGCCGAGGTGAACTCAACCTTCGCGATCTTTGTGAGGCCCTCGACCAGGAACGCGACCTCGTCGCCAAACAGCTGCTTGATCTCCTCGACGGTCGCGAGCGTGTCCTCGACCGTGTCGTGGAGCAGGCCCGCGGCGATCGAGACGTCGTCGAGCCGCATGTCGACCAGCAGGCCCGCGACTTCGAGCGGATGAATCAGGTACGGCTCGCCCGAGTGCCGCTTCTGATCCTTGTGCACCTTGGCCGTGAAGACGTAGGCGCGCTGCAACAACTCGAGGTCGCAGTCGGGGTTGTATTCGAGTACGCGATCGGCGATGTCGTTGAAGCGAAGCACGCCGTGATCCGCCTTCTCAGGTTCAGTCGAGGCTAGCCAGGAATCGGCAGGACGGCGGCGAGGCTCGATACCACCCGCGCGCGCTCCCAGCGGGCGCGCACGGCGGCGGTGTCGCCCGCGCGTTCGGCCGCGATCACCGCGAGCAGCGCCTCGGTCGTGCGCTCGACCGTGTCGTTCACGATCGCGTAGTCGAAGAAGTGCACCGCGCGCAGCTCGGCATCGACCGCGGCGAGCCGGCGCTCGATCGCCTCGGGCGAATCGGTGCCGCGCCCGCGCAGCCGCCGCACGAGTTCCTCGCGCGACGGCGGCAGCAGGAACACGAAGCGCGCATCCGGGCGGCGACGCAGCTGCTGCGCGCCCTGCACTTCGACCTCGAGCAGCAGATCGCGGCCGGCAGCGAGCGGCGCGTCGAGCGCCGCCCAGCTCGTCCCGTAATGGTTCCCCGCATACTCGGCGTGCTCGACGAACGCGCCTTCTGCGACGAGCTGCTCGAAGGCTGGGCGCGTGACAAAGTGGTAGTCGTGTCCGTCGCGCTCGCCGGCCCGCATCGCGCGCGTGGTGTGCGAGATCGAGAACTCGATGCCGGAGTCGCGCGCGACGACCGCGCGGCACACGGTTGTTTTGCCGGTTCCCGATGGGGCCGAGACGACGAATGGAATTCCGTGTCTCATGGGGACCGCTGGGCCGCGTTCAAACCAGGCCCTCCTCGCCGGACTCGATGCGCGCCGCGATCGTCTCGGGGTTCACCGCGGACATCACGACGTGGCCGCTGTCCATCACGAGCATCGAACGCGTGCGCCGGCCCTGGGTGGCGTCGACGAGCAGGCCGCGCTGTTCGGCGTCGTCGCGCAGGCGGCGGCTCGCAGAAGACTGCGACGAGACGACTGCGACGACGCGGTGGCGCGTGATCACGTTGCCGTAGCCGACGTTGAGAAGTTTGGGATCGCCGGGCATTGCGCGCTTGGGAGGCACGCGCCTTTCGTCCCCGCGCGAAGCGCGCGAGGACGAATCTTCCTTGTTTACTTCGCTCGGCTTCGAAGACTTCGCCTCGCTGCGCGCTGCGCTTTCTTTCTCGCGCCCGAGATTTCCTCGCTGCGGCATTAGCTTCGTTTCGGTCGGGGTGCTCACGCGCTTGTTACTCGATGTTTTGGACTTGTTCGCGGATGCGGTCGATCTCGGTTTTTAGGTCGACGACGCGTTGCGCGAGGGGGGCGTCGCCGGCTTTGGCGCCTAATGTGTTGGCTTCGCGGGCGAGTTCTTGGGTGAGGAAATCGAGGCGGCGCCCGACGGGCTCGTCGCTCGCGAAGGCGGCGGCCATCTGCTCGGCGTGGCTCGCGAGACGCACGAGTTCCTCGGAGACGTCGAGCTTCTCCGCGGCCAGCGCGACCTCGTGATACAGCCGCGCTTCGTCGAGCAGGCCCGTC
Organism: Deltaproteobacteria bacterium; assembly: GCA_031401135.1. GTDB lineage: Bacteria > Myxococcota_A > UBA9160 > UBA9160 > UBA6930 > VGRF01. The sequence goes on from JANNRF010000264.1 coordinate 3,879, forward strand.
TCCGCGCGCAGCTGCTCCGCCCGCACGCGCATGCGCTCGCGCACCGCGCGCTGCACTTCGCCTGCGCGCGCTCCGAGTTCCGCGACGAACGCGGTGATGTTCGCGAGCCGCCCGCGCAGCTCGCGCTCGAGCGCCGCGCCCTCGGCGTTGCGCATCGCGAGCGCGGCGTCGGCGGCGCGCGCGGCAGCCGCGAGCAACTCGCCCGCGACGTCCTCCTCGCGCGCCTGCGCCTCGACCGTGCGCACCACGCCGGGCATCGCGAGCAGCTCCGCGACGCCGATGCGATCGACCACCCCGGGTTCGCGCGAAAGTTCTCGGGAGAGCGCGAGGTACCGGAGCACCAGCGCGCGATCGACTTCGATCTCCGTGCGCGGCGCGCTGCCGGCCGCGAGCGTCACGCCCAGTTCGACCTTGCCGCGCGAAAAGCGCTGGCTGAGCAGCTTGCGCAACTCGGGCTCGAGGCCCGCGAGGCTGCGCGGCAGCCGCACCGAGAGATCGAGGTTGCGCTGGTTCACGCAGCGCACTTCGACCGCGAACGAAACCTGGCTTGCCTCGAAGGCCGCGCGGCCGAATCCGGTCATCGAGCGGATCAAGTGGAGCCTCGCGAAAATCGTTGGCGGAGTTATTGGGGCGCAGCGCGTGTGGCGGCGCGCACGCCACTCTACGGGCGACGCATAGGCGGGGCAAGAATGGACCGCGCAGTGAGAAGCGCGGCCTCGGCTGTCCGCGCTGCCCTTCTCGCGGCGAACTCCTTAGGATGTGCCGATGCGCCTCCCCCGAACGCTGTGGCTGCTCGTGCTACGCGAGGTGTGCACATACGCGGCGATCGGCCTGGTCGCGTTCGGCGGCGTGTTCGTGTTGCAGAACCTGCTGCGCCAGCTCGAGGATTTGCTCGGGCTCGGCGTGCGCGCGAGCGACGCGCTGGCGTTGTTTGGCGCGGTGGCGCTCTTCCTCGCCGGTTACGTGCTGCCGATCGCGCTGTTGTTTGGCGTGCTCGCGGCACTCGGCCAATTCGCCGCGAACAGCGAGGTAAAGGCCATGCGCGCGCATGGCATCTCGCTCGCGCAACTCGCAGCGCCCGTCTTTGCGCTGGCGCTCGCGGTGAGCGCGGCCACGGGATTTTTGCTCGGACGTGCGGAGCCGAGCGCGCGCCGACGGCTCGTCGATGTCGCGATCGAAGTCGCGAGCCGCGGCGGATTGATCCAAGCCGGTGTGCTCTCCGCCCTCGATCGCGCCGGCGAACGGCTCGTGCTCGTCGATGCGATCGACGCAGACGGCAGCTTGCGCGGCGTGTTCGTCTCGGACCGCACCGACCCAGTGCGCCCCTTCGTGGTGGCCGCCCGCGAGGGTGAGTTCGCGATCGACGCCGCGACGCGCACCGCGCACCTGCGGCTGCGCGAGGGCGACATCCATCTCGAGGGCCCGCAGGCTGCGACGACGGACGAAACCAGCCAGCGCGTCACGTTTCGCGCGCTCGATTATGCCTTCGACGTGAGCGCCGTGAAGTTGCTCTCGCAGCTGACGCGCCCGCGCGAGATGAGCGAGGCCGAATTGCGCGACGCGCTCGCGCATTTCGATCGCACCGGCCGGCCGCCCCCGGGCGTGCGCGAAGCGACGCGCGCCGAATACGAGATTCAGCTGCAGCGCCGGAGCGCGCTGCCGTTCGCGCCGCTCGTGTTCGCCGCGCTCGGCGTGCCGCTCGCGCTGCGCCAATCCGGCGCCGGGCGCTCGCGCGGTGCGCTGGTCTGCGCGGCGATCGCGATCGCTTATTACGTCGCGCTGTCAGCAGTGGAGTATCTCGCGAAGCAGGCGCTCTTGGCGCCGGGCATCGCGCTGTGGTTGCCGAACGCCGCGTTCGGCGCGCTCGCGCTCGGGCTACTGCAGCGCGCGCGCGGCGTCGAGGCGTAGTGCGCGCCGCGGAGCTTCCGCCTGGCTTCGTCTGCGAAGAGCGCGTCGGCGCAATAACACTGGTGCGCGCGGAGCTCGCGGAGGGGGCGCGCGCGCTCGGGCTGTTCGAGCGGGACGGCATCGCGCGCGCGTTCGCGGCGGGCACGGCGCTCGGCGGCGGGCGCGTGCCAGCGGCGCTGCTCGCATGGCCGGATGGCGCGCACGAGATCGTGGTGCGCCGCTTGCACCACGGCGGTGTGCTGGGCGGCGTGTTAGGGAGCGCGCAGTTCGGCGCGAGCCGCGTGCTCGGCGAACTCGCGGTGACGGCGCAGCTGTTCGCGCTGGGCGCGCCGGTGCCGCAGCCCGCACTCGTGCTCGCTCGCCGCCGCGCGGGGCCGATCTGGGAGTGCGCGATCGGCAGCGTGCGCGTGCCCGGCAGCGACTTCGCGAGTTGGTTGTTGGGTCCCGAGCGCGAACGCGCGCTGCGCGCCGCTGCGATTGCCGTGCGGAGCTTCCACGACGCGGGCGGCCAGCACGCCGACCTCAACGCCACGAACTTGTTGCTGAGCGAGCGCAACGGGCATCTCGCCGCGACCGTGATCGATCTCGATCGCGCACGCGTGCGCGCGCCGGTGCCGGCGGTGCGCCGCATGCGCGAGATCGCGCGGCTCTGGCGCTCGCTGCGCAAGCGCGGCGGCGGCGCGGAGTTCAGCGCTGAAGAACGCGACGCGTTCCTCGCCGCATATTGCGCAGGCGACGCCACGCTCGCGCGCGAACTGCGCGCGTACGCACGCCGCGAGCAGCTGCGCAGCGCGCTGCACGCGTGGCGCTACCCGAGGCGTTAGGGAACTGCGCGCGAGCGCGGCGCGGCGGCGAGGCTACTTCGCGACGTCGCCGGGCCCGTTCAGCCCGCACTGCGGGAACGCGCCGAAGAAGCCGTGCTCGTAGAGCCCGTGGCCGACGCGCCCGCCGTACTCGAAACGCGCAACCTGATCGACGACGCCGTACTGCCCGAGCGGCGCCACCTCCTCGTGCTTCCTCTCGAGCCCCTGCACGAGCAGCTTTCCCTGATACATGCCGTGCCGCCAATCCGCGTCGAGGCCGTAGCCCGTGCCGATCGAGACCATGCACGGCAAGAGCGGCGTGCACTTCACGTCGAAGCCGCCGCCGGGCGCGCGCGGGAACGAGATCGTCGAGCCGCGCAGGAGCCGCGTCCCCGACACGAACTCGTGTCGCCATTCGGGGCGCCCCAAGTGGTCCGCGGGCCGCGCAGGGTCGTTCCACACGCGCACCGCCTCCTCGAGCTCGCGCGCGCCCCCGCCGGTCTCCTGGCAGATGTAGAGGATCGAGTGGTCCGCGAACTGCATCGGGAAGTAGTTCCACATGCCGCTCATCGCGTGATCGCCCTGGCGAATTCCGGGATGCTCCGGCTCGCCGACGGGCCTAACACCCCAGGAGCGGTCGCGCGTGCCCCACCAGCGGTCGCGCGTGATCGCGATCTTCTCACCCGCCACCGTGAGCGTGCCGGCATACGTGCCCGTCTGCGCGAAGCGCGAGGTATCGAACAGCACGCGGCCATTGCGGCGCACGAAGTGGCGCGGCTCCTGCCACGCCGGAATCGCGCCTTCCCAGGTGACGTCGAACGAGATCGCGTGCTCGCTCGGCTCCAGCACGAAGCGCAGCTTACGCAGCGGCTCGATCACCTCGATGCGAAACGGCCCGACCGAGAGATCGCTGCGATCCCCGAGCTCGCGCGAAGCCCGCACCACCCGGTGATGCGCGCCGCGCCGAACGACTGCGAAGGCGTCCTGCGTGCCGAGGTTCGGGTAGAAGCCCATCCCCATTACCAGGAAGAGCTCGTCGCTCGAGCCGTGCAGGTTGAAGTAATAACGGTCGTAGAAGTTGCGATCGCTGGTGGCGGCGTGGCGCACGGGCTCGGAGGTTTGGTGAACGGGGAAGTCGTCCCAGGCGGAGATCATGCGCGGGCTCCTTGGCGAAGGGAGCGCACACTAGTTCATCTGACGGAACGATTTGCCACCCTGACACAAACGCTTTCCGCGAAGGCAGTCGGGTATGGAAGTGGTTTGTGTCGCTTTCTTGGGTGCACTCGTTTATCGGACTCGCGATCTGGTGCCTGTCCTGCGCGAGCAACTGGATGCGAACTACGGAGAGTTTCTTCCTCATCCCCTCATGTCTGACATCGCACGCTGGTTCGAGCAGAGATTCGAACGGAGCGGCCCAGGAGATGAGTCGATGCAAAGAGTTCTCGCGATGTTGGAGGAAGGCTTCTCGGAGGGTGGGGAAGTGGCCAATCCGATCTCGGTCTCATTTCTTGAAATGCTCCCTCCCCCCGAAGGAGTTTGGGTAGAGCTTCGGCGCATGGTTCGCGGACCGCTGCGCACGCAACTCCTGTTGATAGACCGAGCGCTGTACCACTACGTGCCTGAGTCTTCGTGAGCAAGATCTCGGATTGCACGGGAGTGCGATCTCAGCGGTCATAGCCGTTTGTCCAGCCACGCGAGGAACTTCTCAGGCTCCGCGACCGAGGTCGCGAGCGCGAGCACGTGCAGGTCGGCACCGTGCACCCACTCGGGCATGAGCTTGATTGCATCCTTCTCGCTCGTCACCCAGAGCGGGGCTTGCGCGGCGAAGCCGACGACGTCGCGGGGCGTGTAGGCGTGGTGGTCCGCGAACACGCGCTCGGCGATGACGCGCGCGCCTAATGCCTCCACGGTTTCGCGCAGCGCGCGCGGGCGTGCGAGCGCGGAGAGCACGCCGACCTCGCGGCCTGCGAGCGCGCTCGGCGGCTCGCACGCGTCGCTCGCGCCCGGCGCGCCGAGTGGGCGCAGTTCGCGCGGGGTGCGCAGCACCGAGAAGCGCGCGGCTTGCGGTGCGGCGCGGGCGATGCGCGCCTCGTCCGAAGCCGGCAGCGCGCCGCCTGTTGCGAGGATTGCGTCGGCGCGTGAGAGCGCGCTGATCGGCTCGCGCAGCGGGCCTCGCGGGAGGACGGCGCCGCTGCCGAGGCCGTCCCGCGAGAACGCAACGAGATTCACGCCGCGCGCGAGGGCGTGGTGCTGGAAGCCGTCGTCGAGCACGAGCACTTCGGTGTCGAAGAGCGCGATCGCACGCAGGCCCGCGAGTTCGCGGCGGCGTGCGACGAGCACGGGCACGCCGGGCGCGAGCTGCGCGAGCAGCAGCGCCTCGTCCCCAACAACCGCGAGCGATTCGAGCACACGCGTGCCATCGCTCACGACGTGCACGGCCTTGCGCGGCTTGCCGCCGTAGCCGCGGCTCGCGAGCGCGACTCGCCTTCCGCGCGCGTGAAGCTGCGCAGCGATCCACGCGGCGAGCGGCGTCTTGCCGCTGCCGCCGACGACGAGGTTTCCAACACTGATGACCTTGCACGGCAAGCGCGCGGGCTGCGCGACGCCGCGCTCGTATGCGGCGCGATGGAGCGAGGAGGCTGCGCCGTAACACCACGAGAGCGCGGTCAGCGGTGCGAGTGCGGCGCGCGTTGCGGGCGATGGCGCGCGCTCGTCGAACCAGTTCGGGCGCCTCATCGAGCGCCCGCCTGCGCGCCGCCGCGCAACGAATCGAGCAGCGTGAGCGTGCGCGCCAGCGCGCCGCGATGTGCGGCGAGTGCGGCTAGGCCCGCGGCGCCGCGTTTGTTCGCACGCTGTGGGTCGCGGAGCGCGCCGACGATCGCGCGCGCGAGATCGG
>JANNRF010000265.1:0-11342 GCA_031401135.1 Deltaproteobacteria bacterium
GCGACGTCCAGGCACGTTCCTGGATCGTCGTCGGCACGCGCGGATCGCTGCAGGCGTCGGGCCGCTCGCCCTCGGGCAGCGCCGCGCACTTCCAGGTGGTCCAGCGGCAGGTCGGGCTCTCGACCACGCGGGCATAATAAATGGCCGCGCGTGCCGGATCGAACTCGGGGTCGCTCCAGGTGGCGCACATCGCAGCCGGGCCTTCGCCCTGCACAGCGCAGCTCGTGGCATCGACCGGGGCGTTACTCGCAGAGACGGCTACGTCGTGCACGGCCTGGTGAAAAAGTTCGTCGCTGCCGTACGAGCCCTTGACGATCTGAATGCGCTGCAAGGGCGCGCTCTCCGGATCGCCCTGCGCCGCGACGTAGAAGCGAAGCTTCGCGCCCGGCGAGCTTCGCTTCGGGAGCGTGCCTCCCATCGGCACGCCGCCCGCATAGCCGGCCGCCACCAGGCCGCCGCGTTCGCACACGCCTTCGGGAAGATCCCAGCCCCCGAAGAAGCGCGGCGCGATGCGCGTGCCGCTGGTCGCGAACGCTTCGCGCCGCACCAACGCGTCGAAGATCGCTTCGCGCGAGTTCTCCTCTGCGAACACACCGGCGAGCCCGCCCGCGCTGGTGAAGGCGCTCGGGCGCTTTTGCGTCCCGATCGTGAGCGACTTCTCGGCGGATTCGCCGAAGCTCCCGATGTGGCTGCGCTCGCGCACGTCGCCGGGATTGGCGAGGTGCGTGTCCGTGCTGCCGATGAAGCCGAACGTGTACGGGTTCACGCCGATGCGCTCCGCTTCGCGCAGCCCCTCGATCAGCGCGTAGCGCACGTAGTCGAGGCGCGAGACACAGCCGCGCGCAGCCTGCGCCCCCGTGCCGGTTCCCTCTTCGCAATCTTCGAGCGGCTCGCCCAGCATGTCGCGGTTCTTTTCGAAGTCGCACAGCTCGTCCGGGCCGCCGACCACGTTGAACGAATTGTTACGGCACTCGGACTCGCCCTTGTACTGCACCATCTCGACGATCGGCTCGAGCCCGGCGCGCAGCCGCGCCTGCGCGCGCTGTTCCTCGAGCGGGAGATCGCGGTACCAGATCGCGAACAGCTGCCCGTTCGAGAGGTTCGGGTTGTGCGGAATCGCGATCGCATCGCAGCCGGAAGCGGTGTCGACGCACTGCGCGCGCAGCTTGCTCCAAAACTCGGGCTCTGTCGGCGTATCGATCCACGAGATCGGCAGCTCGGGCACGATCTCGTTTCGGAAGATCACGTTGCGGTGGATTTTCGTGGAGGAGGGCGAGCGGCTGTACTCGAAGCCGTGAAGCGCGGTGAACTCGCAGGCGGCGCTGCGGTCGTACCAGCGCTCGGTCGCTGCCTGGTTCTCTTGCCACAAGCTGCGCGTTCGCGCGCGACAGCGGCCAGCGTCTTCGCCGCAGATCTCGTCGTTGCGCCCCCACTTCGAGATCACGCCGACTAGGCGCTTGCGAAAACCCTCGAGCCCGAGCACGCGCGCGAGGAGCGATTCCTCTTCGCCGCGAAAGATCCGACACGAACTCGTGTCATAGACCCCGGAGGTCCGGTCGCGGCAGAGCGCGGTTTCGCCGAGCCACTCGGCGTGGTCGGTGATTGCGGCGAAATCGAGCGGCCGGTCGATCGTCGCCATCGCGGCGGGCGTGCCGTCGGCCGCGTAGGGCGGGATCCCGATCGGATGGCCGCGCGCGAAGCGATACGCGTCGTCGGGCCCCGCGATCGTGCCCATCAGCCACGCGTCCATCGAGATGCCCGTGTGGACGTGGAGATCTCCGAACAGCGCACGGCGCAGCGGATCGTGCTGCGCGCAGGCTTCGCGCGGCACCAGCTCGGCCTTTTGTGCGGGCTGCGGTTCGGGGCTCCACGCCTGTTCGCCGGGGTCGGCGTTGCAGGCGAGCGTCGCGACGATCGCCGTAATCGCTGCAAGCCCGCGCAGCGTTGCGCCTTTGAGCGTGCTCACTGTGCAGCGCGCTCGCGCGCGAGCATCAACTGCGCACTGCGCCTAATCGCTGTGAAGCGAACGTGAGGAACGCGCCCGCGATCACCTCGACGCCGATGAACACGCTCGCGAAGCCCGCGCTGTGCAGTGCCCAAGCGAGGATTCGAGCCACCGCGGCTGCGCCGAGGATGCCAGCCGGCACGAGCAGCAGCTGTGCGTGGCCGGGCCTCGTGCCGACGAGAGTGGTCGCGCCGATGGCGAGAAAGAACGCTGCGAAGTCCCCTACCTGCGTGCTGCGCGCGAGGCCGTCGAGCAGCGGCATCGCGAGCCCGGCCGCAGCGCTCGCGGGGTTCGCGAGCCAGCCGAGGCCCTGAAGCACGAAGAACGCGCCGACCACGAGCGTCAGGACTCGAAGCGGGGATCGCATGAAGGCTCTCCTCGAGCTTGCCGGAAGCGGGCGACCGATCATGGCATTGCCGGTGCCACGATTCCACGAACACGCTCGGGATCGCCGGAAGCCCCTGCCCAACGATTTGAAACGGCTGCGCACAAAGAATGCTGGAACGGGCTCTCGGCTTCCGTCAGATTCCTGATCAGTTCCTTGTGGCACCGAGCGTGCCACCTTCAGCGGAGGGGAATCGTGTCGAAGCGTCGACTCGTGCGGCGCGCGGTCAAGAGGCCGCGGGAGCCGGTTGCCGCGGAGACGCCCGTTGCCGATGGCCGCGTGCAGCGCGGCGAGCGCAACCGGGCCGCGATCGCCGACGCGATGTTCGAGCTCGTAGGCGAGGGCGCGCTCGAGCCGACCGCGGAGCAGATCGCGACACGCGCCGGTGTCGGTCTACGCAGCGTGTTCCGGCACTTCAACGACATGGAGAGCCTCTACGCCGCGCTCGACGGGCGTCTGCGCGCTGAGGTGGAACCCATCGCCGCGGCCGGAGAACCGAGCGGCGCTACGGCGGAACGCGTTCGCGCCATGCTGCAGCTCCGCGCGCGGCTGTTCGAGCGCATCGCTCCCTACAAGCGCGCGGCCAACCTGAACCGCCAGCGATCGCCTTTCCTCAACAAGACCCACCAACAACTCGTGGCCGTCTTGCGCGAACACTCGCTGCGCTGGCTGCCAGAACTCGCCGAGGCACCGCGCGAAGTGTTCGACGCGATCGAGCTCACGACTTCATTCGAGGCGTGGGATCGCCTGCGCGGCGATCAGGGCCTCTCGGCCACGCGCGCACAAGCGGCGGTTGCGGCAAGCGTCATGGCGCTGCTGGGATTGCGGAGTCGTTAGGGCGAGCGTTCGAGCTCCGCGCCGTCAGTTGGTCACGCCCGCTCGCTGCGGCCCGATCAGCGCGCACAGACGCGACCACACGCGCGCCATGCTGCTGGTCGCCGCGATCCGATCGGCGAGCGGAACGATGCCTTGCTCGCCCAGCTTCGCGTCGACGTAGCGCGCGAGCGCCGCCTTGTCCGGAAGGCCGAGCTCGAGGAATTCGAGCGCCATGCCGTGCGGAAGGTTCTTGCGCTCGAAGTCGCCTGGGACGTTCGAGAAGGTCACGCGCGCGGGAACTTCCACGCCGCAGCCCGGCAGAGGAATGTGGATGGAGACGAGGCTGCCCGGCAGGCAGGGCCGATCGGTCTCGACGTAACAACCCACGCTCGAGAGCGAGTAGACGAGGCCGGCTTTCTCGCGCGTGCCGAGCCGGATGCGCGCGACCAGATCGGCCGCCGCGCGCGGGTGCAGGCGGTTCTGACCACGCGTGTCGTCATGCTGCGCGCGATTGACCGCGAAGCGCAGTTCGCGATCGGTGCAAGGCTCGAAGAGCGTCGTCTGCACGCCGGCGCGGCGCAGGTTCTCGAGGCCCGCGTCGTCGGGGCGCGGGCCTAGCGCGAGGCAGCGCAGCGAGTCGCGCCCGGTGGCACGCGTCAGCCGCCAGAGCGCGCCCGGCGTGAGGAACGGCGCGTCCGTCGGGACGATCGCTGCGCGCACGGGAGTCAATTCCCTGCAGAGCCGCGCCGCCGCTGCCGGCGGGTCGTTCACGCTGATCGGGCGGTAGCCGAGCGCAATCAGACGCGTCGCGATTCCGCCGCTCACGCTCGGGAATCCGATCACCAGCACTGCGTCTCGCGCCCGTTGCCGCACCTGCTCAGCTCCCTTTCGGCCAGAGCAATGGCTCTGTCCCTGGGCTGTGAGTGCGCGCGAGGCGAGGCGAAGTGACGAACGGAAAGCGAGTTGCCCCGCGCTTGCGGCTGGCCTGCGTGTTAGGTGCGCGAGCCGCGGGGTGCGCGGTACGACTTCTCCTCGATCAGGGCCGAATCGAGCTTCACGTTCACGCGCCGTTTGATCGCCGCGCGCTCGTCGTTGTGCTGATACACGGAGCGAGCGAGCGCAATGAACTCGGCGTCGAAGCGCTGCGCCGCTTCATGCTCGCGAAGCGCGTCCTCGATCTCCCAGAGTGCGCCGTTCACCCGCGCCAGCGCGCGCTCCTCGGCGCTCAAATCCAGCTCGGCGCCCGCTTCAAGGCGCCAGCTCGCCTCTAACAATGCGAGCTCGCGGCGGACGTTCGCGAGCTTCTCGGCATCGGCGATGCGCTCCGCCTTGATCCGCAGGATCGTGAGCTTGTCGAGCAGCTCGCCCGGCGAGATCGGCACGCGGATCTCTCTCATGCGCGCGATCCTAACAGCGCGTCGAGCCGCTCCGTGGCGTCGCTTACGGAGATCAACTCCATCACGCCCGCTTGCTCGATGCGATCGGGCCACGGCATCTCGTCCAGGCTGCGGCCGCGGAACTTTCGCGCCGCGTCCCCGAAGCGATCGACGCAGAATGCGCGCGAGCGGTAGGGCCCCGTGCGCGCGGGGTTCGAGGTCGCGTGCAGGCAGATGACGGGCGTGCCGACCATCGTCGCCATGTGCGCCGGCCCAGAGTCCGGGCAGACGAGTGCGGCGGCGCGCGCGAGCAGGCCGAGCATTTCGGGCAGCGTGTCGCGCCCGATCTGGTTCACGAGCGGGCTTCGCGCCGCGCGTTCGATGGCCGCGCCCTGCGCGCGTTCTTCTGCGCTCGGGCCACCGCACAGGATCACGCGCATGCCATGCCGCTCGGCGGCGTAATCGGCGACGGCGGCGTAACGCTCGGGCAACCAGTCGCGCGTGTGCACGCTCGAGCAAGGGGAGATCGCGAGTGTGGGTGGCGCACCGTTCGGGATCAGCCGCTCGCCATAATGCGTCGCGGATTCTGGAAGCGCGACGTCCCAGCGCGGCGCGCGATCCGCGACGCCGCACGCTGCCGCGAAGCCCAGCACGGCGTCGAGCACATGCTCGCGCTCGCGCGGCGCGATCTTTGCGGTGCTGAACAGCCACTGGCCCTCGAGCGCGCGCGCGCGGTCGAAGCCGAGCTTCACGCGCGCGGGAATCAGCGCGGAAAGCAGGCTCGCGCGCAGCGCGACTTGCAGCATCAGCAGCAGATCGAAGCGGCGCGTGCCGAGGCGCGAACCGAGTTCGCGGATCGCGCCGAGCCCGGCGCGCTTGTCGAACGGAATGACCTCGACGCCATCGACGAGCGTGAGCAGCTGCGCCTCGGGCTTGCCCACGATCCACGTGAAGCGCGTCTCGGGCCAGGCGCGCTGGAGCACGCGCAAGAGCGCGATCGCGTGGCAGACGTCGCCGATCGCGGAGAGCCGTAACAAGCAGACGCGCTGCGGCGGCGATGCGAACAGCGCCGCACGTCGGCGCGGGACAGGGTCAGCCACTGTTCGACTCCGCTCGGCTCCGCCTCGCTGCGCGCGGCGAAGCGCCGCCGGGCGTCTGCTGCGCGTCCGCTTGCTCTCGCATTGACTCCGCTCGGCTCCGCCTCGCTGCGCGCGGCGAAGCGCCGCTTGCGCTCAGGCGGGATCCCTGAAGTTCGGCGCGCGCTTCTCGAAGTTCGCGCGCACAGCCTCCAGCTGGTTCGCACTGCCCGCGAGCTTGCGCTGCAGGAGTTCCTCGCGCTGCAAGCCCGCCGCGGGCGAGACGAGCGGCGCCTCGTTCAGGAGCGCCTTCGCCGCGCGCACCGCATCGGGAGAGACGCCTGCGATCTCGCGCGCGAGCGCCATCGCGGCCTCGTAGGGCGTGTTACTGACGTGCGTCGCGAGCCCGAGCGCGAACGCCTCTTCGCCGGAGATGATGCGCGCGCTGAAGGTGAGTTCCTTCGCGACGTCCGGGCGCACGAGGCCGCGCAGCAGCTGGCTGCCCGCCATGTCGGGGATCAGGCCCCACACCGATTCGCGAATCGAGAGCCGCGCGTCGGGCGCGACGAAGCGGATGTCCGCGCCGAGCGCGATCTGCAAGCCACCGCCGTACGCGACGCCGTGCACCGCAGCAATTACGGGCGCGGGCATGTCGCGCCACAGCCAGGCGGTTTGCTGCGCGAAGTTCGCGGGGCTGCCGCCGTCGCGGTCGAAGAGCGCGCGCTTCGGGCGCTCCGGCGCGGGCGCCGCAGCCGCGGCATCTCGCGAGCCCGCGATCGCCGCCATGCTCGCCATGTCGAGCCCTGCGCTGAACGCGCGCCCCTCGCCTGATAACACGACCACGCGCACCGAGCGGTCGTCCGCGAGATCGCGCGCGGTCTCAACGAGCGCCTCGAACATCGCCGGATCCAGCGCGTTCATCTTGTCCGGCCGATTCAGCCGAACGTCGGCGATGCCGTCTTTGCGGATGACTCGGATGCGTTCTTCCATGGTTTTCCTCTTCGAATTCAGGAGGGCCTGCCAGGCTCAGCGGCGGCGCCCCGCCGCCCGCTGCAGCCGATGCCTCGCCGTCGCGCGCGTGCAGTGATCTAGAGCTTCTGCCTCAAAAACTCGCTCAGCCCGTACCCGACCTGATCGCCGAGCTTCCACTCGGTCATGCCTTCCCCGATGAACGTCTCCTGATTCTCCCGCCGATTCCGCAGCGGAATGAAGCCCGTCACTTTGCCCGTGATCGTGTGCTCGGCGCCGCTCTCGGTCTTCACCTTCGCGGTCAGGCTCTTGTGGTAGAGCCCGTTGTCTTCGTACTCCGCAGTGATCTGCGCATCGACGATGCGCTCCATCTCCATGCCGCGCACGATCACGCCGCCGCGCGAAGTCTGCTTGCCCTCGGCGTCGCGCTGCACGATCGAGACCATCGCGCCAAGGCCCTCGCCGAAGTTCATCGTCAGCCACTCATAACTGTGGATCGACTGCCAGAAGCGCGGGCCCCAGGAGTGGTCGCGCAGGCCGAAGCCTTCGATGCGGTGCACTTCGCCGTCGATCGTGAGCGAGCCCGTCACGCGCATGTGCTGCTCGAAGTGCGCGCGTGCGAAGCCTTGGCTGGCGTCCTCGCCGGGCTTTTCCTCGGCTTTGTGTCCGTAGAGCGGGCCGACCGCGATGTGCTCGAGATCGAACGTCACGCGCTTCTTCGGATTGTTCTTGAAGGCGACCTTCGGGTCCGCCATCTGCCGCGGCTCGCGCAGCTCGACGACGTTGCCGTCGAACGTGGTCCGGTGCCGGTCGGTCATCTCGACCACTTCGAAGCGCAAGCCGGCGGCGTCGAAGGCGTCGTTGTTAGGGATCGCGGGCCGGCCGAAGCTGAACAGCACGCGGCCGTCGGGCAGGTAGAGGCACACGGTGCGCTCGGCGTTGCCTTCGTTGGCGCGGTTGCCGATACGGAACCAGCCGCCCAGCGAGCGCTTGGTGTCGAAGAAGTTGTAGTAGGCGCTCTCGTTGAAGTTCTGCTCTGGGCCGAGCGGATGCATTAGGTCGTCTTCGGGGGCGAGGTTGCCGATGATGCGCGCCATGTGCGGCTCCTTGAATGGAGCCCACGGTATCGCGCCTAGCGCCTCGCCGGGACCCACACGCTGAAGGGCACGCGCGTCGCGAAGCGGAGCTCCGCGCTCGCGAACTCGAGCTCGAGTTCGTAGCTGCCGGGCGCAGCTTGCGGCGGAAGCGCGATGAACGTGTCGACGGCCCAGCGACCCGGTTCGACGCGGTAGTCGGCGCTGTCGTCGACGACGACGCTGGCGCCGAAACGGATGCGCGTGCGCAGCTTGCCCGCGGCGCCTTGCCCCGGGCGCGCAGGGCAGAGCGCAACCACGAAGCGGTGCCCGAACTCCTCGCCCGCGGCGAGCGGGCTCGGTTGGATCGAGCTCTGCTCGAGCACGAGCAGTGGCTTCGTCCGCGCCGCGCAGGCGTACTCGCGTGCCACATCGGCGGCCGGTGCGAGCAATTTCGCCCCGGGCAGCTGCGCGCGATGCGCGCGCGGCGGAGCGGAGCCGGGCGCCGGCGCGACGCAGCCCAGCGCAGCGGTCAAGGACGCCGCGATCCACGCGCGAATCAGCGCCGAATCACCCAACCTGATTCCTCCTGCGTCACCGGTTGCACTTCGGGGGCACGCGGCTTCTCAACGCGTGCGCGCTTCTTTTCGGGCGCGCGTTCGGCTTGGGATTCGCCTGGGGCAGCGCTCATCGTCTCGCGCTCGGGCGCATCGAGCTCGGGCATGGCGACCGCCGCGACCGGCGGCGTGCGGCGGGCCTCGGTGGGTGCCCGCGCGGCCTCGGGCGACGCCTCGTTTCCCATGCGGCTGGTGCGAAGAATGCCGGCGGCGAGCGCGAGCGCTGCGATCAGGCCCGCGGCCAATAACAATGCAGCCGTGCGCGCGGGGCCGCGCGGCTCGCTGCCGAGCACGCGCGCGTGCGTCGCAAAGGGCGCGTCGTCGAGCATGCGCGTCAGAGGCACCGCTTCGAGCTGCGCGGGCTCCTGGCTCGCGTCGAGCACGAGCGTCGTGTGCGCGCCGGTGCGGGGCGGACGCGCGCTGGGCGCGGCCTCGGATGCTTCCGCGAGCGCCGCGTCGATCGCGCCGTCGAGTCCAGCGGTCTTCGCTTCGAGCGCGCGCTCGGCGACCGGGTCGCTCGTGAGCAGGGTTGGCGCTTGGCCTGAAGCCGCTGCGGGTGGAAGCTCGCTCCACACCGGCACGACTTCGCGTCCGCGGCGCGACGCGCCCGCATCGAGCAGAAAATCCTGTAGCTCGCGCGTGGTCCCGAAGCGCAGCGCGGGCGGCTTCTCGAGCGCGCGCAGCAGCGCCTTCGCCACGCGCGCATCGAGGTCGGGCCGCAGCGTGCGCGGATCCGCGGGCGCTTCCTCGAGCTGCGCACGCATTAGGTCGAAGCTGGCCGGCGCGCGAAACGGCGCGCGGCCCGTGAGCATTTCGTAGAGCACAATGCCGAGCGAGTAGATGTCGCTTCGAATCGTCGCGTCCTCGCCGCGCACTTGTTCTGGCGACATGTACTCGGGCGTGCCGACGAGCTTGCCGTGGTGCGTGGTGCGCGCCGCGCCGGCGATGCGCGCGATGCCAAAGTCCATCACCTTGACGCGGCCGCGGGCGTCGACCATTAGGTTCGCGGGCTTGAGATCGCGGTGGACGATGCCGGCTTCGTGGGCGTGGCCGACGCCGTCGAGCACCTGATGAAAGAGCGCGAAGGCCGTGTCGAACGGCAGCGGCCCCGAGGTCGCGAGCAGCGCAGCGAGCGTGCTGCCCTCGACGTATTCGAGCACCAGGAAGATGCCGTCGTCGTCCTCGATCAAGCTGTAAAGCGAGGCGACGTTTGGGTGCGAGAGGCGGGCCAGCGTGCGCGCTTCGGCGCGGAAGCGATCGGCCATCTCGCCGTCCGCCGCGAGCTCGGGTCGCAGCTCCTTCAGCGCCACGCTGCGGCCGAGCGCCAGATCCTCGGCCTTCCAGATCATGCCGGCGCCGCCGCTCCCGAGGCACTCGAGAATCCGGAAGTTGCCCAGCGTTTTGCCGACTTTGCTCGCGCCCATGGCCCCTCGAACCCGAGCGCTCCGCACGCGCCGGCCCAGCGCGTTCATCGGACCGCAGGCGGAGGCGCTTGACGCGGATTCCCAGGGGCGCGGCTACTCGACGGGTTCCTGCCGCCGGTTCGCGGAGTGCTCGGCGTACCAGTCGAGGGTGTGGTCGACCTTGCGCCGCTCGGCTTCGAGGAAGTGCGCGATCGCTGCGCGCAAGCGCTCGTCCGCGATGAAGTGCGCGCTCCAGGTGGCGGTGGCGTCGAAGCCGCGCAGCTGTTTGTACTCGCCGCCCGCGCCGGGCTCGAAGCGCGTGAGCCCCGACGCGATGCAGTGCTCGATGCCGGCGTAATAACAGACGTTGAAGTGCAGGTGGCGCAGCTGGCGGTGGGCGCCCCAATAGCGGCCGTAGAGCGCGTCGCCTTTCTGCACGTTCACTGTGCCGGCGACCAGCTCGCCCCCCACGCGCGCGCGCATGAAGCAGAGCCGGTGGCGAAAGCGCTCGCGTAACAAGTGGAACATTTTTCGGTTCAGGTACTGCCGGCCCCAAGGGTTGTTCGAGACCGTGGTGAGATAGAGCTCGTACATCGCGTCGAACTGCTCGTCGCCGAGCGCGTCGCCGGTGAGCGCATCGATCACGACATTCTGTTCGCCGAGTTCGCGGCGCTCGCGCTTCGCTTGATTGCGCCGCTTGCTGGTGAGGCTCGCGAGGTAGTCGTCGAAGCTCGCGAAGCCGCGGCTGCGCCAGTGGTACTGGAAGCCCGAACGCGCGAGGAAGCCGGCGGCCTCGAGCTCTTCGCGCTCGTCGTCGCGCAGGAAGTTCACGTGCACGCTCGAGAGCTCGTTGCCCTTGCAGATTTCCTGCAGCGCCTCTGCGAAGCGGCGGATCCAGGCGCGGCGGTTTTGGCCCTCTGCGATTAGGAAGCGCGAGCCCGTCACGGGTGTGAACGGCACGCCCACCAGCAGCTTCGGGTAATACGAGATGCCCGCGCGCTGGGCGGCGTCGGCCCAGCCGAAATCGAAAACGAACTCGCCCTCGCTGTTGCCCTTTACGTAGAGCGGGCACGCCGCCACGAGCCGGCCCTGTTCGCGGGCGACCAGCGGGCGCGGCGCCCAGCCAGTTGCGCCGCCCACGCAACCGGCTTCTTCCAGCGAGGCGAGCCACTCCCATTCCAGGAAGGGCGATTCGTCGCCGACCAGCGCGTTCCAGTCTTCGCGCGGGATCTCGCGGATCGATTCGAGCAGCGCGAGCTCCGGCATGGCGCGCGAGTCTATGGCGGCGCCCGCGTTCTTCGCTCGCCTTCGCGTCGCGGATGCCCGAACGCGCGCGCATAGGCGAAGCGCTTCAGCGAGGCCACTGTTCGACTTCGCTCGGCTCCGAAGACTCCGCCTCGCTGCGCGCTTCGCCCCCGCGCGAAGCGCGCGAGGACGAAGTCTTCCTTGTTGACTTCGCTCGGCTCCGAAGACTCCGCCTTGCTGCGCGCTTCGCTTGCTAACGCGGCTACTGTCCGCCGCATGGCAGGGGCAGGGCAGGACCGCGATCGGCAAGGCAGCGTGCTCGAACGCACGCGCGACAAAGAGGCGCGCCCGCCGCGCTTCAAGGTGGTCCTCTACAA
>JANNRF010000266.1:0-1768 GCA_031401135.1 Deltaproteobacteria bacterium
GCACTACTACAGCAACCTCGGCGTCGAGCGCATGCAGGCGGGCGAGCCCGCCGCCGCACTCGCGCACTTCCAGCGAGCGCTCGCGCTGGATCGCACGCTCGCGCAGGTGTGGGTGAACCTGGGCGCGTGGTATCGCCGCGAGAATTCGCCCGTGCTCGCCGAGGCGAGCTACCTCGAAGCCCTGCGCCTCCACCCGCGCGAGTACGTCGCGATGAGCAACCTCGCGGAACTGCACGAGCGCGAGGGGCACGCGCAACTCGCGCGCGCCTACCGCGAGCGCGTGACGCAGTACCGGCTGCGGAACCCGTACTTTCGCTACGAACAGGCGAAAGCGGCCTACCTCGTGGGCGATTTCGGCGCCGCCATCCGGCAGCTTCGCGAAGCGCTGCGCCACCAGAGCAACGACCCGACCTTCCATTCGCTGTTAGGGATGAGCTACCGCGAACTCGGCAGGACGGAGGATGCGCGCGAAGCGTTTGCGAGAGCCATCGTGCTCGCAGACGACGAGAGCTTGCGCAGCGCTGTGCGGCGCAAGCTGGAATTATTGGGGGCGCCAAGCGCGGGGCTGTGACGGGCCTGCGTTTTCGCGCCCGCTGCTACCGCGTCGACTCCGCTCGCCTGCGGCGCGCTGCGCGCGGCGAGGCGCCGCTGGGCGTGCGCTCCGCGCCCGCTGCTAGCGCGTTGACTCCGCTCGCCTGCGGCTCGCTGCGCGCGGCGAGGCGCCGCTTGCGCTCAACCCGCGAGCGCCTTGTACGCGGCGAGCACGATCATCGCGCCGCGCAAATCGCCCATCACTCCAGCCTCCATGCGATTCATCACGTACGCGATCGAGACGCGTGCATCGAGATCGATGATCGCCAGCGATCCGCCCCAGCCGCCCCAATAAATGACGTTCGGGTTCGGGCTGAGCGGGATGCTCGGGTGCGGCAGGCCAAAGCCCATGCCAAAGCGCACCGGGGCGTTGAGCACGCGATCGACGCCGTTGGTCTGCTCTTCTAGCGCGCGCCGCAGGCCGGCTTCCGAGAGCAGCCGCACGCCGTCGATGGCGCCGCCGCAGGCGAGCGCTGCGTGCACCCGTGCGACCGAGCGTGCGTTCCCGACTCCGCCCGCGGCGGGAATCTCGGCGCGGCGCCAGCCGGTCGCGCGCGGCTCGAAGCCGGTGAGTGCGCAGCTCTTCATCGTGCGCACCCCGACCGAAGCCGGATCGCCGGGCGTGGCGTCGAGGCCCACCGGCGGCGGCACGAGTTCCGCGACGCGCGCGTCGTGTTCCGGCGCGAGGCCGATATGGAAATCCGCACCTAATGGCTGTGCGACTTCCTCGCGGAAGAACGCGCCGAGCGTCTTGCCCGTCACACGGCGCACGATCTCGCCTTGCAGGAATCCCTGCGTGATCGCGTGGTAGCCGGAGCCGTCGCCGGGCGTCCACCAGGGCTTCTGCGCCGCGAGCCGGCGCACGATCGCCTCGCGGTCGTACTGCTCCGTAACACTCGCCAGCGGTGGATCGAAGCCCGAGAGCCCCGCGCTGTGGCTCATCACGTGGCGCACTCGCACGCCCGCTTTGCCGTTCTGCGCGAACTCGGGCCAGTAGCGCGCGACGGGCGCGTCGAGATCGAGCTTGCCGCGGTCGGCCAGCATGTGGAGGCAGAGCGCCGCCATCGCCTTGGTGGTGGAGAAGACGTTCACGAGCGTGTCGCGCTGCCACGGGCGCGTGCGGGCCGCGTCCGCATGGCCGCCCCACAGATCCACGACCATCTCGCCGTCGAGGCAG
>JANNRF010000267.1:0-7498 GCA_031401135.1 Deltaproteobacteria bacterium
GCCTCCTTGAAACGCGGCGCAGGGTGGTCCACACGCTGCGAGCGACGCAACGGCGGCCGCGCGGCGAGCCGGTTTTGAGCCGCGCCCTGCCCAGGAGAACGTTTGGCCAAACGAACGCTTGCACCCGCTTCTGCGGATCGACGAGGAGGCTCGGCGGAGCTCCAGAACGGGCATCCCAAAATTTATTTTCCTGCACGATTCCGACGAGTTAGCTCGATTTTCCGTCGGACCCTGTGAACCCAAAACGGAACGCTCCCTCTGCTAAGGTGCCCCGCGTTTCGCAAGTCCGGCGAGTGCCGGGCCGAGACGTACCCAGGCAAGGCGGCGCCCCATGAAGGACAACGATCGCTACTGGGATTGCCTCGATCAGGCGATGGAAGCTTCCCACGGCGGCCGTACCGATGAAGCGCTGGCCTGGCTCGATGAGGCGTTGAAGGCGCACCCGAACGGCGCCGAAGCCCATAATGGCCGGGGCGAGATTCTCTGGGACGAAGGCCGCGTCGAAGAAGCGCTCTACCAGTTCGAACTCGCGGTGATGGCGGATCCGAAGTTCCTGACCGCCCACCTGAATCGAGCCGAGCTGCTGATCGAAGAGATGGGCGAGCACGAGCAGGCGATGGCGCTCTGCGACCGCCTGCTCTCCGGCGCGGCCGAGTTGCCGAAGCCCGACCGCGGCACCGAAGCCGAGATTTATTATTTGAAGTCGAAGGCGCTGTTCTACCTCGACGATCTCGAGGGCGCGCTGTTTCTGGTGCGCCGCGCCATCCAAAAGTCTGGCGAGATCCCGGTGTATCGCGCCTTCGAGGGCCAGCTCAGCTTCGAGCTCGGGCGCTTCGAGGATGCGCGCAAGCACCTCGAGCGCGCTGTCGCCATGGATCCCGAATCCGCGCACGCCGTCTATCACCTCGGCCTCGTGCTCGAGCGCTTAGGCCGCGAGGACGACGCGCGCCGCGCCTTCCAGCAGTCGAACGCACTCGACGCCGATCATTATCCGCTGCCCGTCGCGGTCGATAGCGAGACGTTCGAGCGCATCACGGCGGAGGCGCTCTCCGACTTGCCGCGCTCGATCCGCGAGTACGTCGAACACATGCCGGTGCTGGTGCACGATTTCCCGGAAGGCGATCTGCTCTCCGAGGAGAACGTCTCGCCGCAGATTCTCGGCATCTTCATCGGCGTCCCGCGCACCGAAGCAGCTGTTACGGCGCAGGCGCGCGACATCGACCGCGTGATCCTGTTCAAGAAGAACCTCGAGAAGGTGTGCCGCACCCACGCCGAACTCGTCGAGCAGATCCAGATCACGGTGAAGCACGAGATCGGCCACTACTTGGGGCTCGACGAGGACGACCTCGAGCGCCTCGGGCTTGCGTAAGCAAGCGGCGTTTCGCCGCGCGCAGCGAGGCGGAGCCGAGCGAAGTCGCACAGCGGCTAGCGCGCTTCGGAGCGACTGTGAGTTCGCATTCCTGCACGGCCTCTGAACGGAGCTGCGCTTGAGCGACTTGCTCGCGGAGCTGCGCGCGATTCTTGGCGCGGGCGGCGTGCTCGCTCGGCCCGAGGAGTTGTTCGTCTACGAGGCGGACGGGCTTACGCATCACACGGCGCGGCCGAGCGCCGTCGTGCTGCCGCGCGACACGAGCGAGGTGCAGCGCTGCGTGCGCGCGTGCCGCAAGCACGGGGTGCCGTTCGTGCCGCGCGGCGCGGGCACGGGGCTTTCGGGCGGCGCGGTCGCCTGCCACGACGGCGTCGTGATCGAGTGCGCGCGCATGAACCGCGTGCTGCGTGTCGACCCTGATAACCGCATCGCGGTGGTGCAGCCCGGCGTCGTGAACGCGGATCTCTCGAAAGCCGTCGCAAAACACGGCTTGTTCTACGCGCCGGACCCATCGAGTCAGCAGTCGTGCACGCTCGGCGGCAACGTCGCCGAGAACTCCGGCGGCCCGCACACGCTGAAGTACGGCACCACCACGAACCACGTGCTCGCGCTCGAGGTGGTGCTGCCGGACGGCGAACTCGTGCGGCTCGGCAACGCCAGCGGCTTTGCGAGCGGGCTCGATCTGGTGGGCGCGTTCGTGGGCAGCGAGGGAACGCTCGGGATTGTCACGGAGATCACGCTGCGGCTGGTGCCGCACCCGGAACGCGTCGAGACGCTGCTCGGAATCTTTTCCGATGTCGTCTCCGCCTGCCGCGCGGTCGGCGCGATCATCAAGAGCGGGCTCGTGCCCAGCGCACTCGAGATCGTCGACCAGCGCACGATTCGCGCGGTGGAAGCGAGCGTCTACGCCGCGGGCATGCCCACCGATGCGGGCGCGATCTTGATCGTGGAACTCGACGGCCCGAGCGCGGCGGTCGCGGCGCAGGTGGAGCGCGCGCGCGCGCATTGCAGCGACGCCGGTGCGCGCGAGGTCGCGGTCGCGCGTGACGCCGCCGAACGCCAGCGCTTCTGGCGCGCGCGCAAGGGCGCGTTCGGCGCGATGGGGCGCCTTGCGCCGGATCTGTACGTGCACGACGCCGTCGTGCCGCGCGCGAAGTTGCCCGAGATCCTCGAGCAAGTCTGCGCGATCGGCGACAAGTACGGGCTGCGGCTCTCGAACGTCTTCCACGCGGGCGACGGCAACCTCCACCCCAACATCTCGTTCGACCGCCGCGATGCGGACGAACTCGCGCGCGTGATCAAGGCCGGCGAGGAGATCCTGCGAATCTGCGTGGAAGCGGGTGGCGTAATCAGTGGCGAGCACGGCATCGGGCTCGAGAAGCGCGAGTACATCGGGCTCGTGTTCAGCGAGGCCGATCTCGCAGCGATGGCTCTGCTGCGCGACGCCTTCGATCCGGAACGCGTGTGCAACCCCGGGAAAATTTTCCCGACAACGCGCTTCTGCGCGGAGTCGAATCCGAAGGCGCGCGGTTATGACCGCGTCGAGTTCGAGTGAGCAAGCGCCAAGCAGCGAGGCGCGCAGGGAGGCGAGCCCGAGCGAAGTCGCGGAGGATGACGCCGCAATGAGCGATGCATTCGAGCAGCTCGCGCGGGAATTAGGGCCTCAGTTCGAGCGCCATGCCCCGCTCGCACTCGAAGGCGCCGCGCTCGAAGCGACGCTGCGCCCGCGCAGCGCAGAGGCATGCGCGGCCGCGCTCGGCGCTCTCTCGCGCGCTGGCGTCGGCGCACTGATTACGGGAGGCGGCACCCGGCTCGCGAGCGCCAACGCTCCGTGTCGGGCGCGCGTGCGGCTCGATACGACCGCGCTGCGTGAAGCGCCCGAGCTCGATCTCGACGAAGGCGTCGCGCGTTTCTCTGCCGGCACGACGCTCGCTGAAATCGAGGCGCAGCTCGCAGGCTCGATCTGGCAGCTCCCGTTCGATCCGCCGGGCGAGGGCGGAACGCTCGGCGGCGCGCTCGCTTCCGCGGCGCTCGGTCCGAGTTTCAGTCACCCGCGCGACGTGGTGCTCGGGCTCGGAATCGCGCTCGCGAGCGGCGTTCTCGTGAAATCCGGCGGACGCGTCGTCAAGAACGTCACCGGCTACGACCTCAACAAGTTGTTCGTGGGCTCGAACGGCGGGCTCGGCGTGATCACTTCGGCGTGGATTCGTCTGCGGCCGCGCCCCGAGCGTGTCGACGTGCTGGTTGCGCCTGCGCCGCAAGATCCGGCGCTCACGCTCGCGGCCGCGCGCGCATTCAGCGCCCGCGCTGTCGCCGTGATCGACGCCGCGCTCGCGCCGCAATCATGCGCGGCGGCAGGCTCGGCGCGAGCGTTCGTGCTCGAACTCGCTGGAGACGAGGCAGCTGTTAGGGCGGACCGCGCGGCGTTCGCGGCGCAGCTCGGCGCGAGCGACGCGCCCGCAGGCGCGCTCGCCGAGCTTCGCGCCGCGCAGGGCTCTGGCGCGGTTCGCTTCCGCGTGGCCGCGCTTCCCAGCGAAGGCGAGCTGCTGCGCGGCTCGCTCTCTGCCGCTGGTGCGAGCACCCTCGTCTACCCCACGCGCGGGCTCGTGTACGCGCGCTTCGACGCGAGCGCGAGTTCGAACGCGGATGCGAGCGCGTTCGCCGCGCAGCTCGGGGCGGTGGCGAGCGCGGCCCAGCGAGCGGGCGGCGCGTGGCGCGTCGAAGCCGCGCCCGCCGCGCTACGCAGCGGCCAGGAAGTGCTCGGCGCACGCGACGAAACGCTCGCACTCCAGCGCGCGTTGAAGCGCGCCTACGACCCGCGCGGCATCCTCAACCCCGGACGCGGATTCGGAGAAGCGTGACAGCAAGCGAAGCGCGCAGCGAGCCGAAGGCGAGCGGAGTTCACCGAGAGGAACGCGGGTGCGCAGCAGCCGCCGAAGCGCGCAGCGAGCCGAAGGCGAGCGGAGTCGAACAGTGGCCTCAGTGCCCCGAAACGCCAATCACGATCGCGCGCCGTCACGGCCCATGACCACTCCCGCGACCCAACAACTACGCGAGCTCTACCCCGCCACGCTCGACTGCGTGCACTGCGGGCTGTGCCTCTCCTCGTGCCCGACCTACCTCGAGACCGGCCGCGAGACTTCCTCGCCGCGCGGCCGCATCTACCTGATGCGCGGCGTCGCGGAGGGGAAGATCCCGCTCGGCGAGGTGGTCGCGGAGGAGGCGTACTTGTGCCTCGGCTGCCGCGCGTGCGAGACGGCGTGCCCGTCGGGCGTGCAGTACGGCGCGCTGCTCGAGCAGACGCGCGCGGCGATCGAGGACGCGGGCTTGCGCCGCGGGCCCGCGAAGTGGATCGAGCAGTTCGCGCTGCGCGAGATCGTCCCCAACAAGCGGCGCCTCGCGCTGCTGATGTCGTTGCTCGCGGGCGTGCAGGCATTGCGGCTCGACGCGCTCGTAGCGCCGCTGCTGCCCGCGCGCCTGCGCGAGATGCACGCGCTCTTGCCGCAGGTGCCGTCGCGCAGCGAGCGCAAGCGCCTGCCGGCGCTCACGCAAGCTATTGGGCCGCGGCGCGGGCGTGTGGCGCTGCTCGAAGGCTGCATCATGCCCGAGCTGTTCGGCGCGCTGAATGCCGCCACCGTGCGCGTGCTCGCGCGCGCTGGCTTCGACGTGCTCGTGCCCGAGCGCCAGGGCTGCTGCGGCGCGCTGCATGCACACGCGGGCGATGCCAAGACGGCCCACGCGCTCGCCCGTAACAATCTCACCGCCTTCGATCTCAGCGAGATCGATGCGCTCGTCACCAACTCCGCCGGCTGCGGCGCCGCGCTGCGCGATCTGCACCACGCGCTGCCCGGCGAGGCCGACGCGCTCTCGAGCAAAGTGCGCGACGTGTGCGAACTGCTCGACGCCGCCGGCTCGCTCGCATTCACGAGCCGCGTCGAAGGCAGCGTTTGTTACGACGACCCCTGCCACCTCGCGCACGGCCAGCGCGTGGTCGATGCCCCGCGCCGCTTGCTCGGCGCAATCCCCGGCCTGCGCCTGATTCCGCACGACGACCCAGCGAGTTGTTGCGGCGCCGCGGGCATCTACAACCTGACGCAGCCCGAGATGTCTCGCGCCGTGCTCGCGCGCAAGCTCGATTCGCTGGCAGCCGCCGACCCGGATTGGATCGCGACCGGCAACCCCGGCTGCTTGATGCAGCTCGCGAGCGGCGCAAAGCAGCGCGGCCTGCGCGCGCGTGTCGTGCACCCGATCGAGCTGCTCGACCGCGCGCTCGCGCCCCACGGACCGCGTTAGAACCAGCTCTGGCCGGAGAAAGATTCGCACGGTCCGACTGTGTTGAGCAGGTCAAACGCGAGCGGCGCCGCCGGGTTGTAGACGCCCGTCGCATTGCAGTTCAGGACTGCGCCGGCTGTGGTCGGATTGCCGGGCACCGGGTGGATGTAACCGAAGGCGGACAGATTGAGGTCGCCGTCGAGATTTCCGACTGCGCTTGCGGCCCATTCCGCCGGGGTCGGGGCGATGATCGTGTAGCTGAAGAAGACGTCGCCCTCTGGCGCCCAACCGATCTGGGCGAAACCCGGAGCCACAGCGGGCCAGACTCTCTTCTGCGGAATCAACGCGCCGGCTGGCAGCGTCGCCGCGGCGACGTAGGCACCGAACTCTGAAAAATAGCCAGCCTCGGCAGTGCGAATCCCCGCGAGGTTGGTCTTCGCCTCGCTCGTCTTCGAGCGAAGCTGGAACGCGATGAAGTTCAGGATCGCGATCGCCGCGAGAATCCCAATGATTGCCACCACGATCATCAGTTCGATGAGCGTGAAGCCGCGGTTCCGGACTCGACGCATTGGGGTCTCCTCGTGCCTTGCTCTTCGTTGCGCTCGAGTTCGGTTGGGAAGGTTTCGGTCGCGACTCAGGACTGATTCGTCGCGCTAGCTCCCGCAAGATCGTCGCACTGATTACGGTCGGCTTGTTCGTCAGGATGGCCAACGGCGCCACTCATGGCGTCGTGCCGTTCGTGAACTGCGCCTCGCTCGGCTCCGTGACGGGCATCGTCGGCGCCGGCGGCAACGCAGGCGCGATCGCGGCGGGTTTCTTGTTTCGCATCGAAGGCGTGTCGCCCGAGCAAGCGTTCCTCTGGCTCGGCGCGGTCGTTGCCTTCGCCTCGATCGCCGCCTTCGTGGTGAGCCTGCTCGCGAGCGACGAAGAGCGGGCGCTCGCTGCGGCCGGCGATGCGCGGCTCGCGGCATGACGGGCACCGTCTACCTCGTCGGCGCAGGCCCCGGCGCGCCAGATCTGCTGACGCTTCGCGCCGCGCGCTTGCTCGAACGTGCAGACATCGTGTTCTTCGACGCGCTCGTGCACCCGGAAAACGGTGGCGCTCGCTGCGCGCGCCGAGCGAATCGCGGTAGGCAAACGCTGCGGGCGGTACGCAACCGCGCAGCGCTTCATCAACAAACGCCTAATCGATGCCGCGCGAAAACACGCCGTGGTGGTGCGCCTCAAAGGCGGCGACCCGCTCTTGTTCGGCCGCGCCCAGGAAGAACTCGACGCGCTCCACGCCGCCGGCATCTCCGGCGAGATCGTGCCCGGCATCTCCGCCGCATTCGCCGCCAGCGCCGCCCTCGGCATCTCCCTCACCGAACGCGGCCTCGCACGCAGCGTCACGTTCGCAACCCCGCGCGTCGGCGAAGGCCAGGCCACGAGTGATTGGGCCGCCGCCGTCCTCGCCGCCGACACCGCCGCCCTCTACATGGCCGGCGGGCACGCGCGCGAGATCGCCGCGCAACTAATCGCACGCGGCAAACCCGCCACCACGCCCGTCATGATCGTCGAAAACGCGAGCCTGCCCGCGCAGCGGGAGCACGCGCTCACACTCGGCGAACTCGCCGCAGAAACGCCCCAGCTCGGCCCCGGCCCCGCACTGCTGCTGCTCGGCCCCCCTTACGCGCGGCTTCTCGAAGCCCGCGAAAGCGCACAACTCCCGCGACTCAAGCACCACGCGCGCGCCGCCACGCACTAACAGTCGAGGGTACGGGGCCACAACGGCCCCCGTGCCGCGCACCCCCCCAAAAATCCACAGCCACCCCCCCCCAGGAAGCAGGCCCGCCAGAGAGCCCCCGGGGGGGGGGGGGG
>JANNRF010000268.1:0-12867 GCA_031401135.1 Deltaproteobacteria bacterium
GCGCAGCTGGAAGGTGCCGACGGCGTGGCGATCGGACGCCCAGATCACGTAGTTGCCGTCGGGCGACGGGTGCGCCGTGACGTCGATCGCTCCGTTGCTCGCGCGGAAGCCGAAGGCGTCGCGGTCGGTGAGCAGGCGCGGACGCGAGCCGTCGAGGTTCATGCGGCCGATCGCGCTGGCTGTTAGGTCGCTCTCGTCGAATTGGCCGTCGCCGTTGATGTCCGACAAGTAGGTCTGGTAGAGCAAGTAAGTCGCGCCGCTCGGGCCCTGCACGACGTGGTTTTCTTGATGCCGCGTGGCGACCAGTTGCGTGCGCGCGCTGCCGTCTGCGTTGTGCGAGAAGAGGCCGTGCTCGGTCGGGGGAATTGCGCCGGCAACGAGCGGGTTCGGGTCGGCGCGGTCGTTCATGCCGTCGTTGTCGGTGTCGGAGTCGAGCGGGTTGGTGTCGAAGACGAAGATTTCTTCGCCGTCCCAAACGCGATCGTCGTCCGTGTCGACGTCGTCCGGATCGGTGCCGAAGCTGAGTTCGTCGCCGCTGAGCAGGCCGTCGCCGTCGCGGTCGGTGCCGCCGATCTGGACGTTGCAGGCAGCGAGGCTGAGCGCGAGGAACGCGAGAGCGACGTGTCGAGGGGTTTGGCCAAAGCCCGGGTTGTGGTGCATGGGTGTTGGATCGTCCAACCCACTGCCGCAATTCACGTTGCGGGGCGAGCCTCGTGAGATTGAGGCTCGGCTTTGCGCCGCCGCCAACTCCCGAGCAGCGCGGTGGCGAGGCCGAACAACAACTCGTCCGCGAACGGAATGAAATCCGGCACGACGAGATCGAGGGCGAACAGCGCGGCGGTGATGGCGAACAGGCGCGGGAAGCGCAGCTGCGCGAGGCGCGCGACGAGCCAACCGAGGAACACGGGGCGTGTGAGCATCATGCGCGAGTCTACGCGCGCGGGGCGGAGGCGTTCGCGGCGTAGAGTGAGGGGATGGCGGCGGCGAAACGGCGGCGCGCGGGCGGGGCGAAGGCGGCGCACGCGGCAAAGACTGCGCGCGAGGCGCTTGCCTTCGTCGAGCGACACGGCGCGGTGTTGCTCTCGGCGCGCGGCGCGGTGCCTTCGCTGGCGGAGTGGATTGCCGGCGAGCCGATTCGCGGCAGCTGGTGGGCGCACGCGCGCGGGCACGAG
The DNA here is from genome assembly GCA_031401135.1 of Deltaproteobacteria bacterium. Classification (GTDB taxonomy): domain Bacteria; phylum Myxococcota_A; class UBA9160; order UBA9160; family UBA6930; genus VGRF01. Next base: position 1,173 of record JANNRF010000268.1, read on the forward strand.
ATTTACGCGCTGGCGGACGCGATCACTGAGTCGCCCAATGTGCTCGTGTGCCGACTCGTCGCGGGCAAGGTGACGTACCTGCACCGCCGTCTCTGGCCGGCACTCGTGCGCGCGCACGCGAGCTTTGCGAGAGAGCGGCTTGCGCGCGTGGTGGAGGAGCACACCGCGCGCGGGCATCACGAGACGCGCGCGGAGGCGTATCCGCGCTGGGTGCCAGCGCAGGTGCGCAGCGAGGCGAAGGCGCTCGCGCTCGAGGACGCGCTCGCGCAGCTCGCGGCGGCGGGCGTCGTGCCCTGAGCAGCGCGCGCGAACGCGGCGCGGCGGGATCGCTGCGTACGCCGCGCTCGCACTCTCTCGCGCTTTGTCGCTTTCTGCGGGCGACAGCGCGGGCTCGCCGCACATAGGCTCGCTCTCCCCAACAACCAGGAGAGCGAAATGCAGGAGCGACAAGCGCGGACGGAGGCGTCGCGCGCGGTGAGGACGATTCCGGCGGCGGAGCCGGCGCGCAGCGTGGGCACGGCGCCGGCTTCGTGCGACGCGTTCGTGGGCGGGGCGGCGCTGACGCGGCGGCTGCGCGAGCAGCTGTGCAGCGCGGCAGCGCTCCGCTGCCACGTACTGATTACGGGCGAACTCGGCGCTGGCCGCTCGCGTGCGGCGCGCTGGCTGCACGCGCAGGGCGACGCGCGCGCGCCGTTCCTCGTGCTGCGCGGGCTGCCGCCGCGCCTCGGCTCGCTCACGGGCGACGCGACGCTGTTCGCGCCGGAGCTCGATGCTGCGCCGCTCGCGGTGCAGGCGGAGTGGCGCGAATGGCTCGTGCGCGCGAACGCGGGCGTTCGCCTAATCGCTAGCGCCCGCGGCGCGTATCCCATGGAGAACGCGGATGGCGAGTTGTTCTTGGAGCTCCGGCGCTTCGCGCTGCACGTGCCGGCGCTGCGAGAGCGGCGCGATGATTTCGGCGCGCTCGCGGTGGATCTCGCGAGCGAAGTCGCTCGCGTGTTAGGGGCGCCGCCGTTCGCGTTCGCGCGGGGCGCGCTCGAGGCGCTCGCGCGGGCGCCGTGGATCGCGAGCGCTGCCGATTTGCGGCGCGCGCTCGAGCGCATCGCCACGGGCGAGCGAGCGGGCGAACGCGTGACGGCGGCGATCGCCAGCGCCGCGATCGAGGACATGCGCCCCAACGTGGCCGCGCTGCGTGAGCGAGCCGTCGCGCGCGAACGCGACGCGCTGCTCGCCGCGCTCGCCGATACGGGCGGCAACCTCGCGCGCGCCGCGCGGCGCCTCGGCTGCAGCCGCGCCGCCGTGTACCGCCTAATCGCGAAGCACGGCATCGCGCTGCGCGCACCGCGCTAGGAAATTGCGTAGGGGACGTACTTGCGTAACTCCCGCGGGCAAAGGCGCGGCGACGCGTTACGCAAGAACGTCCCCGAATCCGAGATATGCAATCGCGGCGCGATAAGCTGCGCGGGCTTATCAGGAGGCGCCCGTGACGGACCAGGATTGGAGAGCCTTCGACCTCGAACGCGAGATCGAGAGCCAGCGCGCGAGCGGCCGGCCCTATCGCGAGTTTCTGCGCGTGCCCGCGCTCTCGTGCGGCGTCTACACGCTGCCCGAGGGCGCCAAGGATTTGCAGGCGCCCCACGACGAGGACGAGGTGTACCTCGTGGTGCGCGGCAAAGGCCGCGTGCGCATCGGCGGCGAAGAGCGCCGCATCGGACCCGGCTCGCTGCTCTACGTGCGCGCCACTTCGGAGCACTCGTTCTTCGAGATCGAGGAAGAGGTGACGCTGCTGGTGTTCTTCGCCTCGGGCGGGCCGACGCCGTAACAATCGACTCCGATGAACCGCATCCCCGAGCCTGAACTGATGGACGACACGGCGCAGGCGCTCGCATACGCGCGCGCAGATTTCAGCGCGCCGCACGAGCGCTTCGTCGCGTTGTTATGCGAGCGCACGCGCGCGCCTCTGCTGCGCGGCGCAGCGCTCGATCTCGGCTGCGGGCCAGGTGACATCACGTTCCGCGTGGCGCGCGCGCTGCCGGCTCTCGCGATCGACGGCGTCGATGGCTCGGACGCGATGCTGTGCCTGGCGCGCGCCGATGCCGAGCGCCGCGGCCTCGCGAGCCGCGTGCGCTTCGCCCGCGCGTATCTCCCGAACGACGCGCCGCCCGCGCGCGGTTACGCGCTCGTTTACTCGAACTCGCTGCTGCATCACCTGCGAGATCCCGCTGCGCTCTGGGCGAGCGCGAAGTGTTACGGCGCGAGTGGCGCGCCGCTGTTCGTGGGCGACTTGCTGCGCCCCGCGAACGAGGCCCACGCGCACGCGCTGGTTGCGCGCGAGGCGAGCAGCGAGCCCGAAGTGCTGCAGCGAGATTTCTTCCTCTCGCTGTGCGCTGCCTACACGCCGGACGAAGTGCGCGCGCAGCTCATCGCCGCGGGGCTCGCGCACTTCGCGCTCGAAACCGTCTCGGACCGCCACTGGATCGCGTTCGGAAATCTTCCTTAGCGAGCGGCGCGCAGCGAGCGCACGCGAACGAAATCACAACAACTCGAGCGCCCAATCCAACAGCTTGTCGCCGTCGAGCAGGAATCTCCCTCCGAACTTCCGGCCCGCGAACAGGTGCGGCAGCCAGAGCACGTCGTCTTCCCACATCTCGGCGTACGGGATCTCGGCGATCGGCACCCAGAACGGGTCTGCCTCCGGCGTTGCAACGGGCGTGCCTTCGAGCTCGCGCGCGCTGAAGACATGCACGTCCGTGGCGTAGCCGTCCGCGAACTGAAAGCGATTTCGCCCGCACCACGTGAGCCCGCGCGGCACGGCGCACACCTCCTCGCGCGTTTCGCGGATCGCGCACGCGAGCGGCATCTCGCCCGCTTCGAGGCGCCCGCCCGGCGCGTTGATCTTGCCCGCGCCGAGGCCGCGCTTCTTGCGGATCAGCAGCACCTCGCCACCGCGCACCGCGAACACGAGGGTGCACACGACGCCGGTCCAGCGTTCCCAATCGACGTCGGCGAGCGTGCGCGGCGCGGCCATCTATAAGACAGGGTTCTCGGGCGCGGGTGTGCGGTCAACCGCGTGCGCCAAATTGCCGAGAACGCAAACCCAGGGGCGCCAAAACCAAGCCATGCCGTTCACGCTCTCGCATCCAGCTGCCGTGGTTCCGCTGCGGCGCCTGCTGCCGTGGTCGGTGCTATCCGCGCTTGCGATCGGCAGCATGGCCCCGGATTTCCCGTACTTCGTCGGCTTCTCCGAGATCCGCTGGCAGACGCACAGCTTCGCGAGCATCGCGTGGTTCAGCGTGCCCACGGGCCTCGCCGCGTACTTCGTCTTCCAGTGCTGGCTGCGCGCCGCGTGGATCGATCTCCTGCCCGCCGCGTTCGCCGCGCGCGTTCCGCAGCTCCGCGAGCGCGCGCCGCTGCTCGCGGTGATCGCTTCGCTCGCGCTCGGCGCGGCCACCCACGTCGTCTGGGATTCCTTCACCCACGAGCATCAGCCCGGCGTGATGCTGGTGCGCGCGCTGAACGTCGTGCTCGTCCAGGTATTGGGGTTTCCGGTGCGCGGGTACAACGTGCTGCAGCACGGCAGCACGCTCGTAGGCGCCGGCTTGCTCGCACTTTGGATTCGCGGCTGGCTGCGCACGACGCCGCGCGGCGAGCTGCCGCCGAGTTGGCTGCGCGCGGCAGCGCCGCGGCGTTGGGCGCCGTACTTCGCGTTTGGTGTCGTTGCGCCCTGCGCGCTGCTCTACGCGTCGCGCTTTTACCCGCTGAGCGGAACGCTCGACTCGCTGGGCAGCTTCGTCGGCGCGGCCACGGTGAGCGCGATGAGCCTCGGCTTCGGCGCCCTGTTCGTTTACGCCGCCTGGTCGGGGCTCAGCCGCCGGCAACTCGCGCGCGAAACCACCCGAGAGCGGGCGCATTTGAATCCCACTGAATAGGCTCGGCGCAATCGGCCGTCAGAAGGCGAGTCAGGAGACATCGACAATGCAGGTTCACAGCACGGTTCGGAAACTCGTACTGGGCGCGCTCTTGGTGGGCGCATCGGGCACGCTCTCGGCGTGCGTGATCAATGACCCGGGCTCTTCCGGCGGCGGTTATCACGACGACGACCGCGGCTACGACAGCTACCCGCCGGCCCGCCCGCGCCACGGCTATCGCTACGGCTACCCCGGCGGCGTGACGCTGATCTTCGACTCGGGGCTCGGCCTGTACTCGGTGCTCGGCTACAACGATTACTACTACAACGACGGGTACTTCTACCGCTGGAACCAGGGCCACTGGAACCGCGCGCGGCGCTGGAATAATCGCTGGGAGCGCTGCGAATCGCGCCACTGGCCGCGCCCGATCCAGCACGTCCATAACAACTACTACGGCCACGGGCGCCGCCCGCACCATGACTGGGACCGCGACGGCGATCGCGATCACCGGGGCGATCGCGATGGGCGCGGCGGACACGGCGGGCACGGCGATCACGACGGCCGCGGCGATCACAATGACCAGCCGGGCGATCACGACGGCGGCTCGCGCGGCGGGCACGGCGGGCACGGTGGCGGCAACAGCGATGGCGATCAGCGGCAACCCGGGGAGCAGCGGGAGCGCGGCGAAGAGCGGGAGCGCGGCGACCGCTACGGGCGGCCCACGGAGCAGGGCGCGCGCGGCGGCGATCGGCAGCGCGAGCTGAACGAGGAGTTGCGCGAGCGTTCGCGACAGAGCGACCCGGTCGACCACCGGCGTGCGATGGATGAGGCGCGCCGCGGTGAGCAGCAGCGCGAAGCAGGGGCGCGCGAGCAGGCGGCGCAGCGCGAAGCGGCACGCGGAGCGCATGTGCAGCGCGAGCGCGGTGAGCGACAAGCCGCGCAGCAGGCCGAGCAGGCGCAGCGCCGCGAGGCGGAGCGCGCGCACAAAGAGGAGCGCAAGGAGCAGGAGCGTTCGAGCGACGATGACGACCAGGGGCGCGACAACCGCGGCGGCGAGCGCGGCGACAATCACGAGGACGTGCGCGGCGACCGCCGCTAGTGAGCGCGCGAAGCGAGGCGAGCGTGAGGGTTGAGATCGAATACTGCGTGCGTTGAAACTATCTGCCCGAGGCCACCAGGTTGGCGGCTGCGATCGAGCGGGAGATGGACCTGAAGCCGGCGCTGCTGCGCGGTGACGCAGGCGTGTTCGAGGTCAGTGCGGACGGCGCGCTGGTGTTCTCGAAGAAAAAGACTGGGCGCTTCCCGAGCGACGCCGAGGTGATTGAGGCGCTGCGCACGCTGAGCTGACGCCGCGCGCAGCGGGGCGCGGACGAGCGAAGTCAATGCCGCGGCAAGCGGCGCTTCGCCGCGCGCAGCGAGCCGCAGGCGAGCGAAGCTAATGCGGTAGCGCTTCGCTCCAGCGCCGCAGCGTTTCGCGCTCCGCGTCCGAGAGTTTCGCCTCGGGGTGCAGCCACAAGTAGGGCGCGAGCGGCATCTCGCCCTCCTCGACTTCTTCCCAGATCTCGTGGGTCTTGTTGCGCTGCCGCTTCGGCGAGTACTTCTGCCAGGTCGACAAGTTCATGTGCTCGCGGGCCTCGTGCACGTCGTACACGACCAGCCACGAGACGGGCGCGACGTGCGCGTACCACGGCCACTTCGTCGCGTGCGAGTGACAGTCCGCGCACGAGCGATCGAGGATCGCCTGCACCTCGGGCGGCGCGGAGAGCGCACCCTCGGCGGGCGGGTTCGTGCGCGGCAGCGGCACGAGCTGCAGCGCGAGCAGCGTGCCCGCAGCGATTAGGGCGATTCGCGATCGCGTCATCTCGGCGCCTCCTGACTGGAGCGCGGAGCGTTGCGCTGCCGCGGGTGCGATCGCAAGGGCCTCCGCGCCACAGTGCGCATCGCGAATCCCCTATTGTCGGCGCTCGCGCTCGAGGAGGGGCTCTCGATGATCGGCTTCCTAATACGTTGGGCGATCTCGGCGCTCGGCCTCTGGCTCGCGGACCAGCTGCTCATCGGCATCGCGTTCGATTCGACGAGCACGCTGCTCGGGGCGGCGCTGCTGCTCGGCATCGTGAACGCGATCGTGCGCCCGATCGCGGTCTTGCTCACCTTCCCGTTCACGCTCGTGACGCTCGGCCTGTTCCTGCTCGTGATCAACGCCGCCATGCTCGGCCTCGTCGCGGCGCTGCTCGACGGCTTCGAGATCGCGAGCTTCTGGTCCGCGCTCGGCGGCTGGTTGATCGTCTCGATCACCAGCTGGTTTGCCTCGGGCTTCGTCGGCCGGCGCGGCAAAGTCGAAGTGCTCCCGGCGCGGCGTCCCTAATGCCTGAACGGCTTCCGCTCGCCGCGCTCGAGACGCTCTTCCTCGACGCCGGTAACACGCTCATCTCGATCGATTTCGCGATCGTCGCGGATGAACTCGGGCGGCACGGTGTAGACGCCACGCCCGCGCAGATTGCGCGTGCCGAAGCCGCGGCGCGGCCCGCACTTTCGGCCTGGCTCGCGCGCGGCGCCTCGCAGCAAGCCGAGGACACGCACTTCTCGTTCCTGAAGAACCTGCTCGATCACCTCGCCGCTGCGCGCGCGTTCGCGAGCGAGAAGCGCGCGCGCATTGCCGAGCAGGCCAGTGCGCGCATCTACCGGCCCGGCGCTTCCGACGAATTATGGAACGTGCCGCTGCCGGGCGTCGCGGAGGCGCTGCGCGAACTGCGCGCGGCGGGCTTGCAGCTCGTGGTGGTGAGCAACGCGGACGGCACCGTCGAGCGCGGGCTCACGCGCGCGGGGCTGCGCGAGCTGCTGGATGTCGTCGTCGATTCGCACATCGTCGGCTTCGAGAAGCCCGACCCGCGCATCTTCGCGCACGCACTTGAACGCGCGGGCGCGAAGGCGAGCACCACCTTGCACGTGGGCGATCTCTACGCAGCCGACGTGGTGGGCGCGCGCGCCGCCGGCGTGCATGCGCTGCTGCTCGACCCGCACGACGACTGGCCGCCGCTGGATTGCGCGCGGCTGCCCAGCGTGCCCGCGCTTGCCGCCGCGATTCGCGCGGCGCGCGCCTGACAAGCCGCGCCGGCCCGGAGCCCGTAACAAGGAGGCAACATGGTCGTGGTCGTATTCCGCAATCGCCTGCGCGCGGGGGACGCGGCGGCGTACCTCGCCACCGCCGCGCGCATGGACGCGCTCGCGCACGCGCAGCCCGGCTTTCGCTCGATCAAGACCTTCGCCGCGGAAGACGGCGAGCGCGTCTCGATCGTCGAGTTCGACTCGCTCGCCGCGGTGAACGCCTGGCGCGCCCACCCAGAACACCTCGAAGCCCAGCGCCGCGGACGCAGCGAGTTCTACGCCGAATACTCGCTGCAAACCTGCGAACTCCTTCGCGAGACCACCTTCCCCGCCGCGAAGTAACCAAGCCGGGGACGTTCATACCTGCTGGTAACCTGTGGGGACACTCATCAGTTGCCGCCAAGACTGTCCCCGCAAGTAACCAACGAGTATGAACGTCCCCGTTCTGGTTACTTCCTCAACGCCGGAGATGCCCGATGCGCTTCACGTTTGCTGAATCGATGTGCGAGCCCAAGCAGTTGCTCACGCTGGCCTTCGAGGCGGAGCGGCACGGCTTCGACTCGTTCACGGTGCCCGAGAGCCTGATGTATCCGAAGCACTCAGACTCGAAGTACCCGTACACGGCGAAGGGCGGGCGCGAGTTTCTCGAGGGCATGCCGTTCATCGAGCCGTTCGTGTTGCTGGGCGCGCTCAGTGCGATCACCCAGAAACTGCGCTTCACCACCTTTGTGGTGAAGCTGCCGCTGCGGCACCCGGTGCTCGCGGCGAAGCAGGCCAGCTCCGTGGCGGTGCTCTCGGACAACCGCTTCGCGTTCGGCGTCGGCCTCTCGCCCTGGCCCGATGATTTCCGCGTGATGAACGTGCCCTGGGAGGGGCGCGGCAAACGCCTCGACGAGACGATCGAGATCATCCGCGGCCTAATGACTGGCGAGTACTTCGAGTATCACGGCGAGGTCTACGACCTCGAGCCGATCAAGCTGTGCCCGGCGCCGACCAAGCCGATTCCGTTCCTGATCGGCGGGCACACCGACGTCGCGTATCGCCGCGCCGCGCGGCTCGGCGACGGCTGGATGCACGGCGGCGGCGGCGAGGCTGCGGATCTAGACGGCGCGATCGCGCGCATCCATGCGCTGCGCCGCGAGTACGGCACCGACACGAAGCCGTTCGAGGTGCACGCGATCTCGCTCGGCGCCTACAGCCTCGACGGCATCTCGCGGCTCGCCGACCAAGGTGTTACGGACGTGATCGTCGGCTTCCGCAACGCCTACGAGCCGGACACGATGCCGCTCCAGCAGAAGCTCGACGCGCTGCGCGGCTATGCGGATCGCGTGATCGCGAAGGCAAAGAAGTGAGCGCCTGCGCGCGCGGCGTCCCGGCGTGAGCGCGAGCGCCGCGGCGGCCAAGCCGCGCGTCTCGATCGCGTACTGCACCAAGTGCCGCTTCCTCGCGCGCGCCAGCTGGATCGCGCAGGAGCTGCTCACCACCTTCCCTGATGAGCTCGGCGAAATCGCACTCGTGCCCGGAGATGGCGGCGTCTTCCAAGTTCGCGTTGGCGACGAGCTGATCGCCTGCCGCGCGCGCGACGGCGGCTATCCCGAACTCGCCGAGCTGAAACGCCGCATCCGCGACCGCGTGGCGCCCGGCCGCGAGCTCGGCCACAGTGAGCGCGCCTGATCGCTTCGCGCGCCCGCGGAGATCCTGAATGACTCGCTTCCTCTCGCTCGCACTCGCATTGTTATTGGCCGTCGGCGCCATCAGCGCCTCGGCCGACGTCGACTGGAACGCGCACAAAGACGCCGACACGGTCGTGATCGTGACGACAGACGAAGGCGGCGCCGCGCACGACACCACGATCTGGCTATGCGTCTCGAACGGGCAGGGCTACGTGCGCGGCGGCAGCGGCCAGTGGGTCGCGGACTCGCTGCGCGACGGCAACGTGAAGCTGCGCGTCGGCGAAACCGAGCTCGCGCTCACCGCGACGAAGCTCACCGACGACGCCGAGATCGAGCGCGTGACCGCCGGGTTCCGCGAGAAGTACGGCTTCGGCGACACGCTCTCCGGCATCATCCGCGGCGCGCCGACGCTCTTCCGCCTCACGCCGCGCTGAGCCCCGCACACTGACGGACGCCGAGAAATTCCTCGTGCGCTTCCGCGCCTTCGGCGCGAGCCCGACCCGGACGCATACCTCGAACTGTTCGACGCACGCGACGGCACGGTGCTGCTGCGCGGCGAGCGCGTGCTGTCCGGCCGCGCGTACGCCGGCCGCGTCCCGCTGCTCGCGCGCCTGACACCGAGCGCGACGCTCGCCGAAGTCGCGGGCATGGCGTCGCTGCTGCCGGGGCTGGAGCAGGCGCACTACAGCCCCGCACCCCACGGCGTGAACTGCGCGGTGCCCGCGAACACGCCGCCGTCCACCGGCACGATCGCGCCATTCACGAACGACGCGGCGGGCGAGCAGAGGAACGTCAGCACCGCGGCGATCTCTTCGGGCTCGCCCCAGCGCCCGAGCGGGACGTGGCGGCGCAGCTCTTCGTGCACCGCTGGCGCGTGCTGGATGTTCATCGTCATGCCGGTGTGCGTCGGCCCGGGGCAGACCGCGTTCACGCGGATGCCTTGGCGCCCGAGCTCGAGCGCGGCCGAGCGCACGAAGTTCACGACGCCACCCTTTGCTGCGTTGTAGGCCCAGAGGCCTGGGTCGCCGCCGAGGCCCGAGACCGAGGCCGTCACCGCGATCGCGGGATCGCTCGCCTGGCGCAGCGCGGGCAATGCCGCGCGCACGCCGAGCACCACGGCGCGCAGATTCACCGCGATCACGCGGTCGAAGGTCGCCATATCGAGCTGGTCGATCGGGCCGTTCGCGGGCAGGCCCGCGTTCAGGATCAGCGCGTTCACGCCGCCGAGTTCTTGCGCTGCCGCCACTGCCGCCGCGTTCGTCGCCTCACTCGTTACGTCGCCCGCGAGCGTGCGCACTCCGTCGACGCCAGCGAGCAATGCGAGGCCCTTCTCCGCGAGATCGACCGCCACCACGCGCCCGCCCTGCGCGAGAATTCTCTTCGCTGCCGCGAGCCCGATGCCCGAACCCGCGCCCGTCACGATCGCAACGCGCCCACTCCAATCGCCTGCTGCGTTCGCACTCGCCGCCATTTCTGTGTGCCTCCGTCGGCCAGCGATCGTATCACCCGTGATACGCTGCCGACCCACCAACAACGCCGCGCCGCAAGCTGCGTCTTCGCAGCGCGCAGCGAGCCGCAGGCGAGCGAAGGACAACAAGATGGACCTCGGACTCAAGGGCAAGAAAGCAATCGTCACCGGCGCAACCAAAGGCATCGGCCGCGCGATCGCGGAGACGCTGATCGCCGAAGGAGCGGAAGTCGCGATCTGCTCGCGCAATCCGGAGTCGGTCGAGGCCGCGAAGAAGGCGCTCGAGCAGCGCGGCGGCAAGGTGTTCGCGAGGGCTGTCGATGTGGGTAACGGCGACGCGCTGAAGGCGTTCATCGCCGAGGCCGCGGCCGCGATGGGCGGCATCGACGTGTTCGTGCACAACCCGAGCGGCGGCAACGGCATGGACGAGAAGGCCTGGCGCGCGAACTTCGAGGTCGATCTGCTCGGCGCAGTGCGCAGCGTCGATGCCGCGCTCCCGCATCTCGAGCAGTCCAAAGGCTCGGTGATTTTCATCAGCACCACGGCCGCGGTGGAGACGTTCATGGGGCCCACCTCGTACAACGCCATCAAGGCCGCGTTGATCCGCCACGGCAGCGGCCTCGCTCAGGCGCTCGCGCCCAAGGGCATCCGCGTGAACACCGTCTCGCCGGGCCCGATCATGATCGAGGGCGGCTCATGGGACTTCGTCAAGACACACATGAAGCCCATGTACGACGCGACGCTCGCCTCCATTCCCACCGGCCGCATGGGCACGGCGCAGGAAGTGGCCGACGCGGTCGTGTTTCTCGCGAGCTCGCGCTCGGCGTTCACCACCGGCGACAACCTGGTCGTCGATGGCGGCACCACCAAGGGCGTGCACTTCTAAGCCGCGCGCCGCGCCGCCAGCGCGCGCCACAGCGCAGACCACCCAACAACTTCAACCAACGAAGGATTCAACCATGAAAATCTATGACTCGATCGGCCCCAACCCGAAGCTCGTGCGCATGTTTGCCGCCGAGAAGAGCTTCACCTTCAAAGAGAGCGTGAAGATCGACATCATGAAGGGCGAGAACCGACAGATGCCGTTCCTCGCGAAGAACCCGGCCGGTGGCATGCCCGCGGTCGAGACCGACGACGGCAAGGTGATCTCCGAGACGATCGCGATCTGCGAGTTGATCGAAGAGGCAAAGCCGGCGCCCGCGCTGATCGGCACGAATCCGACGGACCGCGCGGAGACGCGCATGTGGGTGCGCCGCGTCGAGTGGAAGATCATCCAGCCCATGACGGACGGTTTCCGCTTCGCGGAGGGCCTGCCGCTTTTCAAGACGCGCATGGTCACCGTGCCCGAAGCAGCGCCGGGCCTGAAGGCGATCGCGCAGGACGGGCTCAAGTGGCTCGACGCGCAGCTAGCCGGCCGCGACACGATCGTGCCCGGCCGGTTTACGCTGGCCGACGTCGCGCTCTATGCGTTCGTCGATTTCGGCGCCACGGTGGGGCAAGCCGTCGCGCCGGAGAACAAGAACGTGATCGCGTGGTTCGAGAAG
>JANNRF010000269.1:0-7427 GCA_031401135.1 Deltaproteobacteria bacterium
AACCAGAAAGATTCCACGAGGCGCGCCCGCAGAACGCGAATTCCGAACGGAGTAAATCAAATGGCAAAGCAACACGCAGCGGTCGTAGGCCTCGCCGAGTGGAAACCCGAGCGCGTCTGGTCCCGGCCGATGTTCTCTTTGGAGGCCTGCGCAGAACTCGCTGCGCTCGCGCTCGCGGACGCGGGCATCGACAAGCGCGAAGTGGACGGCCTGTGCATGGGCGCCATCTACGAATCGCCGATGTTCGCGCCGAGTGCCGCGGCGGAGTATCTCGGCATTCGCGCGAACTTCGCCGAGGTGGTGGACCTCGGCGGCGCCACGCCGGCCGGGATGTTATGGCGCGCGGCCGCTGCGATCGAAGTGGGCGCGTGCGAGACGGTGCTTGTGTTGTGCCCGAGCGTCGTGCCCCCGCGGCCGGACGGAGCGAAGCGCGGGAAGATGCCCTTTCCGATCTATTTGGGAGGCGATGCCTGGGGCTCGCCGCAAGGCGCGTTCGAGATTCCGGAAGGGCTCGTCGCCGCGACTCCGAGCTACGCGATGGTCGCGCAGCGCTACATGGCGCGTTACGGCCTGCGCGAGGAGACGCTCGCGAAGATCGCGGTCGACGAGCGTTACAACGCGCAGTTCAACCCCGACGCGATCTTCTACGGCAAGCCGATCACGCTGGACGACGTGATGCAGTCGCGCCGCGTCGCCGATCCGCTGAAGCTGCTCGAGATCGTGATGCCGTGCTTCGGCGGCGGCGCGCTGCTTGTAACAACCGCCGAACGCGCGCGGCGCGCGCGGCATCGCCCCGTGTTCGTCGCGGGCTTCGGCGAGCACCTCACGCACAAGAGCATCACCTACGCGCCAGATCTGCTCGATAACCCGATCCGCGTCGCCGCCGAGCGCGCGTTCCGCATGGCCGGCGTCGAGCGCAAACACATCGACGTGGTGCAGCCCTACGATTGCTTCACGATCACCGTGCTCGTGACGCTCGAGAACGCGGGCTTCTGCGGCAAAGGCGAAGGCGAGCGCTTCGTCACGGAGCACTCATTACGCTGGGACGGCGATTTCCCGCTCAACACGCACGGCGGCCAGCTCGGCTGCGGCCAGCCCGGCCTCGCGGGCGGCCTCGGGCACCTCACCGAAGCGGTGCGACAACTGCAAGGCCGCGCGGGCGCGCGCCAGCTGAAGAAGTGCGACCTCGCCTACGCCAACGGCACCGGCGGCATGATGGCCGAGCAGGTCGCCGTGATTCTGCAGGGGGCCTGAACGTGTATCCGAGTGAACCTACGTGCAGCGCCGAACTCGAGAACCTGTCGTTGCAGCAAGCGACCGAGCGCCGCGGTAGCGGCGCAGGGCGCGCGCAGCGAGCCGCAGGCGAGCGGAGGTCGTAGGAGATGGGAACTCGTCACGACGCCTCTGGCCGCCCGCTCCCGCTTGCGAACCCGACCACGCGTCCGCACTTCGACGCCGCGCGCGAGCGGCGCTTCGCGATGCAGCGCTGCCCGCGCGACGGCTTTTTCTTCTACCCGCGTAGCCACTGCCCGGAGTGCTTAGGCACAGACTGGACGTGGCAGACCGCGAGCGGCCGCGGCGCGCTGCACTCCTTCACGATCGACCGCGCCGGCCACGTGCCCGCGCTCGCGAAGTTCGCGCCCTACGTCGTCGCGATCGTCGATCTCGACGAAGGCCCGCGCTGCACCGCGCGCCTCGTCGAGTGCGACGTCGAGAAGGTGCACGTGGGAATGCGCGTCGAGGCGGCGTACGAAGATGTCGAAGGCGGCACGGTGGTGCACTTCAAGCCGACGTGAGTCGATTGGTCCGATTCGGCTAACGGGGACCGTGAGTGCACGTGCGCTCTCACGCGATCGCTCTCTGCGCCTCGAGATCGCGCCCGAGTGTCTTCGAGGCGAACCAATAATGGATCGAAGACCACGCCGCGCCGGTCACGATCGTGAACAGCAGCGCGTAGCGGACCGACTCGATCCCGACGTGCGGCTTCAGCAGGTCGGAGAAGATCCCGACGAACTGCGGGCCGAGGCCGAGGCCGATCAGGTTGAGCACGAGCAGCAGCACCGCCGCGGCCTGCGCGCGCATGCGCGGCGGCACGATCGCCTGCGTGATCGCGAACGTGGGCCCGAGGTAGAGGCCGCCGGCGATCGACGAGATGAACGAGATCCCGAGCGCGATCTCCGCGTTCGGCGCGAGGTAGACCGCGAACACGAACGGGATGCTCACGACGCTGCCGATGCCCGGCACCCACGAGTAGGAGCGCACGTCGCGCGCGCCGAAGCGGTCGCCGAGGTAGCCACCGAGGAAGGTGCCGAACACGCCGGAGGTAAGGCCGATGATGGCGGCGATATTCCCATAATCAGTCGGCGCCATCTGGTGGCTGCGCTCGAAGAACACAGGGCTGAAGCTGGCGGCGCCGTAGCCGTAGAACGCGTGCAGCGAGCCGGCGAAAGCGAGATGCCAGAACGACGGCAGCTTGCTGAGGAAGCGGAACACGTCGCCAAGAGATTCCTGCGGCCCCGGCTTCCGCGCCGCGACTCCGCCTTCCCAATAACCGCGCGTCGGCTCGCGCAGCGTCGCCATCACGATCAGCGAGAGCACGATCCCCGGGAGGCCGACGACCAGGAACGCTTCGCGCCAGCCAAACAACTCGCGCATCCAGCTGCCGATGAAGATGCCCAGCGAGCCGCCGATCGGGATGCCGAAAGCGTAGATCGCGAGCGCGCGGGCGCGGCGTTCGGGCGAGTGCATGTCCGAGATCATCGAGTGTGCGGGCGGGCTGCAGCCGGCTTCGCCCACGCCCACGAAGACGCGCGCGATCGCGAGCGTCCAGAAGCCCACCGCCGCGGCTTGCAGCGCCGTCATCGCGCTCCAGAACGCCAGCGCGATCGCGATGATGCGCTTGCGCGGCACGCGATCCGCGATGCGCGCGATCGGCAGGCCCAGCGTCGCGTAGAAGATCCCGAACGCGGTGCCGCCGAAGAAGCCGAGCTGCGTGTCGCTGAGGCCGAACTCGACCGAGATCGGCTGCAACAGCACGTTCACGATATTGCGGTCGATGAACGCGAAGGTGTAGACGACGATCAGCAGCCCGACGGAATAGTTCCGCTGACCGTCCGTGAACTCGGGGGCGCGGGGTGTGGCTGCGGGTGCGGGCGCTTTCATGAGGCGCGCAAGTTCGATCAGCCGCGGTGCGCGGGTCAAGAGGCGCGCGCAAGAATCTCGCGCGCTACCGACCTAATACCTACGCGAGCTCAGTCCTTGCGGCGGCGAATCGCGACGCCCACGACGCCTGCGCCGAGTACGAACAACGCGAGCGCGGCGGGCTCGGGGATCGCGGCAGCGCCGCTCGGCGTGGTCGCCTTTGCGACCGGCGGAACCGGCCCGGCGGCGAGAGCCGGCGCGGCGAGCAGCAAAGAACCCAGCATCAGCGTGCGCAGGATGCGCATGGAACCCTCCAGAGCCCGGCCATCCTAAAGTGACCGGGATCACGAAACAAGCGACTTTTTACGCCGTACCCGTGAGTGGCTGCTCGCATTCGGGCGGTTACGCCAAATCTCGTTGGGTCGGACTCGGCTGGAGTAGGCTGCCCAAAACTCGCGCGAGGAGATCCACATGGGCGTCCACCATCTCGCCTTCGCCACCAAGGACCTCGAGGCCAACCACCGCTTCTACACCGAGGCGATGGGCTTCGAGCTGGTGAAGGTCGAAGTAGCCAAGATGGGGAAAGGCTGGGCGAAGCACCTCTTCTACACGACCGGCTCGACCCGCGATCAGATGATCGCCTTCTGGGACCTGCACGACCCGTCGCTCGGCGAGTGGAGCGCCGACATCTCGCGCGGCCAGGGGCTGCCGGTGGGCGTCAATCACCTGGCGTTCTCCGCCGACGACCTCGACGACCTCGCCCGCCGCAAAGAGCGTTGGCTCGCCGGCGGCCACGACGTGATGGAGATCGACCACGATTGGTGCATCTCCGTCTACACCACCGACCCGAACGGGATTCTCGTGGAGTTCAGCACGCTTACGCGCGATTTCACGGACGCGGACCGAGCCGAAGCGCAGCTGCTGCTGGCCGATCCGGCACCCACGCTGCGGCGGGATCCCAAGTCCGTCGTGATCCACAAGGCCGCGGACTGGGCGGCTAAGCGGAGCGCGGCGGCCTAGCTAGCGGTGCCCCGCGCTCCCGAGGTTCAGCCCGGGGAAGTCGCGATCAGCGCGGCGCGCTCGAGGCCCGCCTGCCGATGCGGCATTCCCGCTTGGTACGCCGTGGCCGTCAGCATGTCGTGCATGCCGGCGCGCTCGCGGTAGTGGACGAGCAGCAACTCGTCCCAAGCCGCGGCGAGCGGGTGATTCGGGTCGCCGACGGCGAGGCCAATCGGCGTGCCGGTGAAGACCGGCCCGCGGCCCCGGCGCAGCACGAACGGGATCGTGTTCGCGCCATAGCGGCGATAAGCGGCGGCCCCGCTCACGTTCGGGTCGCCGCCCGCGTCACCGGGGTTCGCGTACGCCGCGCGCTCGCGGTGGCGGTTCAGGTTCAGCATGAAGAGCGGCCGCCCGGGCGCCGCTTCGATGAACTGCTCGAGCCCGCGATGCGACGGCTCGATCGCCGGATCGCCTTCGGGCACTTCGCTGAGCGCGCGCTTCGGCGTGCCCTTCCCGCGCGCGAGCACGCGCGAAGCGAGCCGCATGCCGGCGAGCGCGAGCGCGGGGAGCCTGCGCGGGCGCACCACGAGCGTGACCGCTTCGGCGAGTGCGTCCTTCGCGTGCGGATTTTCGAGCCGCAACGATTCGGCCGCGAGCTCGCGCGATGGGAACTCGTCGATCGCGAGCCAGTCGAAGCGCGTCTCGCAGCCGCACAGCACCGCGTCGATGCGCCCGAGGTAGCTGCGCGCGCCAGCGCTCGCGCGCGTGGCGGCGTCGTGGGCAGCGAGGAACGCTGGCCACGCGGCGGCTTCGCGCAGCGCGAACAGCGAAACCAGCGCGAGCCGCTCCGTGGGGTCGCCCGTGCGCAGCGCTTCGAGCTGCTCGTCTGTGCGCGAGACCAAGTTCGTTTCCACTCCGTTCGCCTTTGGCTCACTGCGCACGGCCTAAGCGCTGCGCGCTCGGGCCGCTTGCTAGAGCGTCAAACAGTTCGCTGAACCGCTCCTCGGTGGCTCAGCTTCGATTCCCCGGCACGTCGCCGCCATCCAGCCAGGCGCCCCAGCTCTCGTTCACGCGCTCGGGCGCTTCCTGCTGCACCCAGTGCGAAACGTCGGGCAAGTAGCGAAGTGTTAGGTCCTTCACGTGCCGCTCCGTGCCGAACGTGAGCTCCTTGCCGAGCGCGCTGTCTTGCTCGCCCCAGACCATGAGCGTCGGCGTTTCGATCGTGGGCGTGGGCACATTCGCATCGCCGAAGCTGCGGCCCGCGGCGCGGTACCAGTTGAGCATCGCGGTGGCTCCGCCCGGGCGCAGCGCGTTCGCGCGGTAGACGGCCAGCACGTCGTCGGGGAAACGGCTCTTGTCGACGGCCATGCCGCGGAACACTTCGTCGATCATGGCTCCGCCGCGGCGCGTGAGCATGTACTCGGGCAGCCACGGCAGCTGGAAGAACGCGACGTAGCGCGAGCGCTTGCGCTGCACTTTGTTGGTGCGCAGCGCCGCGCGGAAGATCGCAGGGTGCGGGACGTTGAAGATCGCGAGCCGCGCGAGCGGGCGCAGTCTCCGGATCGCAAACTCCCAGGCCACGATCGCGCCCCAATCGTGGCCGGCCAATAACACTTCGCTCGCACCGGCCGCGTCGATGAGATTTGCGACGTCGTTCGTCAGCTCGTCGATGGAGTAGGCGCGGACGCCGCGCGGCTGCGGGCTGTTTCCGTAGCCGCGCTGATTCGGGGCCCACACGCGGTAGCCGCGCGCCGCAAGGAACTCGATCTGGTGGCGCCACGAGAACGCGCACTCGGGGAAGCCGTGCAGTAACAACGCGAGCTTCGGGCTCGCTGGGTCGCCCGCGGTCGCGACTTCGAAGCGCAGCGCGCCGGCTTGGATGAACTCGTAGTGCAGGGAATCAGTCACCGCGCGTTGCTTCCCGCCTCGGCGCACACCGAGGCCACTGTTCGACTGCGCTCGGCTCCGAAGACTCCGCCTCGCTGCGCGCTTCGCTTGCCCTACGGCACCGGCACGTCGCCGATCAGCGTCACGCGCTCCATGCGGCGGTACTCGCTGCGCGCATCGGCGACAACGCGGTGCTGCGTGCAGCGGTTGTCCCACATCGCGAGCGAGTTCTTGCGCCAGCGGAAGCGGCACTGAATGTCCGGGTTCTCGACTTGTTTGCAGAGCAGCGCTAGCAGCGTCGCACTCTCGGCGGGCTTCAGGCCGACGATGTGGCGCGTGAACACCGAGTTCACGAACAACGCCTTGCGCCCGGTCTCAGGGTGTCGCCGCACCACCGGATGCGTCGAGGACTGAATCGCCACGCCCTGCTTGTCCGCCGCGATCTGGTGGTACGACGGATCGTGAAACGCCTCGAGCCCATCGATGAAGCGCTGCAGCTTGTCCGAGAGCCCCTCGTAAGCGAGGTACATGTTCGCCCACATCGTGTCGCCGCCCGCCGCGGGCACCGCGACCGCGCGCAGGATCGAACCCTTCGGCGGCGCCTTCTCGAACGTCACATCGCTATGCCACGCGTCGGCGAGGAACGGCCGCTGCGGAGTGCTCTCGAGCACGATGATCTCGGGGTGCCCCTCGTCCTTGCGGTGCTGCAAGACGGGATGGATGTGCAACTCGCCGAAGCTGCGCGCGAAGGCTTTGTGCTGCACCACGTCGATGTCCTGATCGCGGAAGAACAGCACGTGGTGCTTCAGCCAGCCTTCGTTGAGTTCCTTCGCGGTGACGGGATCGACCGGCTGCGCGAGATCGATGCCGCCGACTTCCGCGCCGATTGCTCCCGCAATCGGTTCGAAGGCTAGGGGCATACGGTTTCTCCCTCAGTCAAGGCGAACGAGAATACGCTCTTCTTTGTGCCATAGCCGAATCGCCTTCGATCTTCCCCTGTTTACTTCGCTCGGCTCCGAAGACTTCGCCTCGCTGCGCGCTTCGTCCCCGCGCGAAGCGCGCGAGGACGAAGTCTTCCTTGTTGACTCCGCTCGGCTCCGACGGCTCCGCCTCGCTGCGCGCTTCGCTTGCGGTCTCGCGCGACCGACTCGGAGGCGCTTCGACAGCCGGGACGGGCGATCGCAGAGCCACCTTGCGGCCAGGCGGCCCTTGCCCGGCGCGGCGCGACTGGGTGAGGCTTGGGCATGGCGCAGCGAGAGAACCCGGGGAGTTGGATCGATCAGGCGCGTTACCCCGTGGCAAAGCTCGATTCGCCGGCGGGCCGCGCGCTCGTCGCGAGTTGCCGCAAGCAACTCGCCGAGACGGGCGCCTGCGAGCTGCCCGCGTTCCTGCTCCGCGAG
>JANNRF010000270.1:0-6644 GCA_031401135.1 Deltaproteobacteria bacterium
TGCGCGGCCTAACACTCCGCATCCGCAGCAGCCTGCCCGTCGGCCGCGGGCTTTCCTCGTCTGCAGCCGTCTGCGTGATCGTCGCGCGCGCCTATTCGCGCGCCTACGGGCTCGGCCTCGATGCGCGCGCTGAAATGGAAGTCGCCTACGCGGGCGAGCGGCGCGCAGGCTCGGAGTGCGGGCGCATGGACCAGATCTGCGCGTTCGGGCGGCAACCGAGCTTGTTGCGGTTCGACGCGGACGCGCTCGACGTGGAACCGCTGGCGCCGCGCGCCGCGATTCCGCTGCTCGTGGTGGATTTGCGCGCGCGCAAGGACACGCGCCGCATCCTCGCCGACCTGAACGCGTGTTTTCCCGCCACCGCGGGCGCGATCGCGGACGGCGTGCGCGACGCCCTCGGCGCGAAGAACCTCGCAGTGCTCGCGCGAGCCCGGCGCGCCGTCCTTGCCGGCGCGGCCCCAGAACTCGGCGCCCTAATGAGCGAAGCGCTGGCGCTGTTCGACGCGCAGATCGCGCCCGCCTGTCCCGAGCTCGCCGCGCCGAAGCTGCACGCACTCCTCGCGCATCCCGCGGCGCGCGCGCTCGCGTACGGCGGCAAAGGCGTGGGCTCGGGCGGCGACGGCTGCGCGCAACTCGTGGCGCGCGGCGAAGGCGAACGCGCAGAACTCGCCGCGCGGCTCGAGCGCGAGCTCGATGTCGCGTGTTGGCCGCTCGATCTCGGCGGCGCCTAACGCCTCAGCGCTCGCGCCCGCGCACGAACTCCAGGTCGTCGTATATGACCCCGCGAAACCTGTCGTTTTCAGGAATCACGCGGGTGAACGAGAAGCCCGCCTTCTCGGCCACGCGCGCGGAGGCACCATTGCCGAGCGTCACGTAGACCCGCTGCTCAATGACACCCTCTCGTGTCAGGTGCTCCGCGAGCGCCCTCACCGCTTCACTCGCGTAGCCCTTGCCCCAGTACGGCGGGAAGAAGATCCAGCCCACGTTCGTCGCGATGTGGGCGGCGTTGATGTCCACCTCGAGCTTGCCCGCGTAAGCGCCGTCTTCGCTGCGGCGCACCACCCAACCGACACGCGCGTCGTCGTACTTCTCGCGCAACCGCTTCGCGATCGCATCCCAGCTGGCTGCGAGCGCCTCGACGCTCTC
The DNA here is from genome assembly GCA_031401135.1 of Deltaproteobacteria bacterium. Lineage (GTDB taxonomy): Bacteria > Myxococcota_A > UBA9160 > UBA9160 > UBA6930 > VGRF01. The sequence continues at coordinate 1,147 of JANNRF010000270.1, forward strand.
GGGCGGGCGCTCGTTGATCCACGCGTAGATCGCGAGATTCTGCAGCGGCCCGAACAAGTGGGCCGCGTGCGAAGCGTGAAGCGGCTCGAGGCGAAGCCGCGGCGTCTCGATCAGCGTATTGAGCGCGGCTGCGCGCTCGGCCCTAATACACGAGCTCCGCCAGCCGCCGAAGCCCGTCGATCGCATCGCGCGTGCGCTTCCACGGCGCGACGACGACGCGCGTAACGCCCGCTTCGCCGAAGCGCGCGAGATCCTCGCGCGAGGCGATCTCGCCCATCACGGTCACCTCGAACGGCTCGCTCTCGCGCTCATAGCGGCCCCGCACTTCCGCGATCTTCGCGAGCGGCGCACGCAGCGATTCGAGCGTGTGGGTCATGCCGATCCAGCCGTCCGCGTCGCGCGCCGCGCGCGTCAACGCGGCCTCGCTCTCGCCGCCGACGTGGATGCGAGGCCACGGCTTCTGCACAGGCTTCGGCTCGAACACCACCGGCGGGAACGAGTAGAACTCGCCGTGATGCTCGATCTCTGCCTCGCTCCACAGTCGCTTGCAGACGCCGAACGCTTCATCGAGACGCCGCCCGCGCGTGCGCGGGTCGAGCCCGGCAGCGACCCACTCTTCGCGCAGCCAGCCAGCGCCAATTCCGACCTCGGCTCGGCCTCCCGACACGAGATCGAGCGTCGCGATCGCGCGCGCCGCCACGAACGGGTGCCGAATCCCCAACAAGTAGACGTTTGTGCCGAGCCGGATGCGCGAGGTTTTTCCGGCGAGAAAGCAGAGCCACGCGAACGCGTCGTAAACAGGCGTGTTAGGCGGAACCGGCGGATGCTCGGCGCCTGCGAACGGCGAGCCCGACATGACGGTGGTGAACACCAGGTGCTCCGGCATCCAGACCGACTCGAAGCCGAGCCGCTCGGCCTCGAGCGTGACGTCGAGATGCGCCGACGGGTTCAGGGCCCCGAGCGAAACACCGAGCTTGGGCAGCAGTCTTCGCCCCCTCCGCGCGCGACAGCGCCAGCGCCGACCGAGTCGTTACCGAACGAACTGCTACCGAACGAACCGGCTCGCAGCTTCGAGCGCGCGCTCGGCGCCCTCGACGAGATCGCGCAGCACTTCGCGCGCGGGCCGGATCGAGGTGATCATGCCGATGCCCTGCCCCGCGAAGCCCGGCGCGATGTCGCCGCGGCCTTGGCGCAGTGCCGCCATCTGCACGGGCCCGCTCACCGCGCCCTGATAAGGCATCGGCAGCGGCTCGAGGCCGGCATCGACGAACGCCTGCGTCCACTTCGATTTGATGTAGCGAGCGGGCTTGCCCGTCACGCTGCGCGTGATCGTGGTGCCCTCCTCGGTGGATTCGACGATCGCCTTCTTCTGGAACTCTTCGATGTTCGCCTCGTGGGTTGCGAGGAACGCGCTGCCGATCCACACGCCTTGCGCGCCGAGCATCATGGCCGCGGCCACACCGCGGCCGTCGACGATGCCGCCAGCCCCTAACACCGGGATCTCGCCCGCGGCGTCCACCACCTGCGGGATCAGCGCCATCGTGCCGACAGGGCTGTTATGGCCGCCGGCGTCGTGGCCCTGGGCGACGATTACGTCGATGCCGCTGGCCGCCACTTTGCGCGCGTGGCGCACCGCGCCGACCACCGCCATCACGACGGTGCCGTTGGCGTGCAGCGCCTCCATCCACGGGCCGGGGTCGCCGAGGCCCGAGGCGTAGACGTGCACTTTCTCTTCGATCACGACGCGCATCTGCGCTTCGAACAGGTCGTTGGTGAAACCGCCGCGCATCAGTGGCCGCTCGACGCGCACGAGCCCCTCGCGCTCCATGAACTCGCGCGCGAACTCCTGATACTCGGGCAACAGCTCCTGGGGCGACTTCCCTTTCGCGGTGGGTTTGTTGAAGGTGCCCTTGCGCACAGAGGCCGGCAGCAGGGTGTCCACTCCGAACGGCTTGTCGGTGAGCTTGCGCGTGCGCGCGATCCACTCGCGGAGTTCGTCGGGGCCGCACGCCGCCGCACCTAACACGCCGAGCCCGCCGGCGTTCGAGACCGCGGCCGCGAGCTCCGGGCCCGAAGCGCCGCCCATGCCAGCCAGCACGATCGGCACTTCGATCCCCAACAACTCGCAGATCGGAGACTTGAGCCTGCTCACGTCACTTCACCTCTTCAAAGAGTTCGAGAGCTCGCGCTCTCACGGAATCACGCCGTCCGCCCGCAGCTTCTCGAGGCCGGCGTCGTCGAAACCCAGCTCGCGCAGCACTTCGGCGGTGTGCTCACCGTGCAGCGGCGGCATGCGGCGCACTTCCTGCGGCGTCTCGGAGAAGCGCGCCACGGGCCGCGCCGCGCGAATCTTGCCCGCGCTCGGGTGATCCATCTCGAACCACGAATCGTTATGCACGATCTGCGGGTCGACCAGCATTTCCTCGATCGAGTTCACCGGGCCGACCGGCACCTGCTCCGCCGCCATGCGCGCGATCAGCTCGCGCGTCGGCCACTTGCGGATCTCTTCGAGAATCGATCCGCCGAGTAGCTCGCGGTTCTCGGGCTGCGTCAGCCCGGCCCCGTTGAAGCGCGGGTCCGTGCACCACTCCGGGTGCCCGAGCGCGCGGTACAGGCCGTGGTACTCGGAGACCGAGGCCGTGAAGTAAATCAGGTGCCCGTCCGCGGTCTCGTAGATCCGGTAGACCTCGTACAGCACCGGGCCCTGCCGCTCCGCTTCGCCCACGAACGTGTGCTTCATCATGCCGTCGGGCCAGAAGAAGAAGAGCGAGGCGTCGATCATCGGCACGATGATGTGCTGGCCGGGCGCACCGCGCTCCCGTGCGAACAGCGCCGCCGTAATAGCTTGCGCCGCGGTCCACGAGGTGGCCTTGTCGGCCACGATGTTGCGCACCAGATCCGGAATCGGGACCTCGGGGTTCTTCTGGATCGCGACGTGGCCCGTAATACCTTGGATGATCGGGTCGTAGACGCGCCGGTCGCTGTAGGGGCCGGTGGGGCCGTAGCCGCTCACCGAGCAGTAGATGAGGCGCGGGTTCACTTTGCGCAGATCGTCCCAGCCGAGGCCGAGCCGCTCGGCTGCGCCGGGTCGCCAGTTCTGCACGAACACATCCGCGTCCGCGACCATTTTCAGCAGGATCGCGTGGCCTTCGGGCTTGGTGAGATCGAGCACGATGCAGCGCTTATTGCGGTTCACGTTCAGGAAGAACGACTGCAGCCCGCCGCGGTAGTACGGGCCGATGCGCATCAGGTCGCCGTAGCCGTGAGGCTCGACCTTCACCACCTCGGCGCCCTGGTCGGCGAGAATCATTACGGCGAACGGACCCGAAACGATCTGCGAGCAGTCGACGATCTTGATGCCTGCGAGGGGTCCGGCCATGCGTGCTGCCTTCAGGAGGGACGCGCAGTCTATCCCGATCACGGCGGCAGCTTCACTACGCCGCGCGCGGCGAGCGCTTCGATTTCATCGGGCGAGTAGCCCGCTTCGCGCAGCACTTCAGCGCCGTGCTCGCCGTGCAGCGGCGGGCGCCGCTCGATCGCGCCGGGCGTGGCGGAAAGCTTCACGGGCAACCCGGTGGTGTGGAACGTGCCGAGTTCTGGGTGCGGCAGCGAGACGAGCATTTCGCGCGCGCGCACCTGCGGATCCGCGAATACTTCGGCGAGCCCGAGCACCGGGCCTGCCGGTACGCCCGCGGCATTCAGCGACTCCACCCACTGCGCGACATCGTGCGCCGCGAGCGCGGCCTCGATCTCGGCTGTTAGGGCTTCGCGATTGCGCACGCGCTCGGGCGCCGCGGTGAAGCGCGCGTCCGCGAGCCAGTGCGCGCGCTCGAGTGCGCACGCGAGCTTTCGCCACATCGCCTCGTTGCCCGCGGCGATGTTGAGAAAACCGTCGCGCGCGCGGAATCGTCCGTAGGGCGATGCGAGCGGGTGATGCTGCCCCGCTAGGCCCGGGCTGACGCCGCTCTCGAAGTATTGGCCCGCAGCCCAGGTGAGCACGCTCATTGTGGCTTCGAGCAGCGACGTTTCGACGAGTTGGCCACGGCCGGAGCGCTCGCGCGCGAGCAACGCTAGCTGGATGCCTTGCGCAGCGAACATGCCCGCCAACAAGTCCGAGATCGCGACACCGCTGCGTGTCGGCCCGCTCTCGCGCGTACCCGTGATGCTCATCAAGCCGCTCATGCCCTGGGCGATCTGATCGAAGCCGGGGCGCTGCGCGTACGGCCCCGTCGCGCCGAAGCCCGAGATGCTGCAGACGACGAGCCGCGGGTGCTGCGCGAGCAGCTCCGCGGGCGGGAAGCCGAGCGCCGCGAGCACGCCCGGCCGGTAGTTCTCGACCAGCACGTCCGCGCCATCAATTAGGCGCGCCAGCACCGCCCGGCCCTCCGGCTTCGCGATATCCAGCGCGAGCGCGCGCTTGCCCCGGTTCGCGCTCAGGAAGAAGTACGCGTCGCGGGTTGCGCCCGGCGCGCGGAACTCCCGCCCGCGCGGCGATTCGACGCGCACCACGTCAGCGCCGTAATCGGCGAGTAGCTGCGTGCAGAAAGGGCCCGCGAGGTAACGCGTGAGATCGACGACGCGAGTGCCAGCGAGGGGGCCCATGCGGGGACGTTCCGTAAGAAAGTTAAGTTGTTTAGGCCGCGCGTCGTGGATCGCAGCCCTGGCTCACCACTTCTCCCAGTGAATCACCTCGCTCACGGGCTTGCGCGCAACGGGCCCGAACGAGCGATCGGGCCAGCCGAGCGCGACGCACACGCCGATCAGAGCGTCGTGCGGCAGCGCAAGCACGGACCGCATCTCCGCCTCCGCCGCGAGCTGGAAGGTGGTGAAAGTGCTGCCGAGCCCGAGCGAACGCGCAGCGACAATTAGGTTCTGCGCCGCGGGATAGAGCGCCGCGTGCACCATCTGCACGCTCGGCGCCTGCGGCGGGTAGACCTTGCGGCCGCACACGAAGATCCAGACCGGCACGTCCTCGAAGCTCTCGAGCAGATGCTGCGCGCCGTCGAGCATGCGCTTCTCGATCGGCGCGTTCCGCGGGACCGCCGTAATCATCGGCAGCATGCGCTCGCGCAGCACCGGCCCGAGCCGCGCTTTGGTCGCGCGGTCGCGCACGACCACGAAATCCCAGCCCTGCGAGTTGCCCGGGCTCGAGGCGCGCGTCGCGGCGTAGATCACGCGCTCGATCAGCGCCTCTGGCACCGCGTCGGTCTTCAGGAACCGAATCGCGCGCGTGGTCTCCATCGCTTCGATTGCGTCCATGCTGTCCTTCTCCCTGAGATTTGCGCGCCGCGCACGGCCAAGGGCCGCTTGCGTAGCATGCGCCTCTCACCGGAGACGCGCATGGGCAACCTCGACGGCAAGATCGCGATCATTACGGGCGCTGCGCGCGGCGCGGGCGCGGCGATTGCGCGGCGCTTCGTCACCGAGGGCGCGCGCGTGGTGCTCGGCGACCTTCGCCACGAGCAGGGCCGCGCGCTCGCCAAGGAACTTGGCGCGAG
>JANNRF010000271.1:0-5916 GCA_031401135.1 Deltaproteobacteria bacterium
CAGCTGCGGCTGCGCTTCGACACGCGCGAAGAGAAGCTGTCGCTGCTGTTCTCGATCCTCGGGCCGCGCAGCAACGTGTACGCGCTCGATGCGGAGGATCGCGTCGTCGCGAGCGCGCGGCCGCTACCCGAGACGCGGCGCGATCTCGCGCTCGGAGGGCCGTGGCGCTCGCCCGAGGGCGGGCCGCCGAGCGCGGGGGAGGACCGCTTTGCAGCGGCTCCCGACGAGGAGCTGCTCGCCGCGATAGAGAAGCATTATGCCGAGCGCGAGGAGCGCGCGGACGAGGCGACGCTCGCGCGCCGCATCGCGCAGGCGCTGCGGAAACAGCGCGCCGCCATCGAGCGCAAGCTGCGGATGGCGGGAGAGGATGCCGAGAAGGGCGCGAGAGCAGGGAGCTTGAAGCGCAGCGGCGAACTCCTCGCAGCGCATCTCACGGAACTGAAGCTCGGCGATGCGGTTCTGCGCGCGCGCGATTTCGACACGAACGAGCCGGTAGAAGTGCCACTCGACGCGAAGCTCACGCCCGCACAGAACAAGGACGAGTACTTCCGCCGCGCGAGGAAGGCCGAACGCACTGCGCTGAAGGCGGCGCAGGAAGTGGCGGAGACCGAGGACCGCCTAACAGCACACGCAGAACTCGAAGCGCGAGTAACAGCTGCCGGCGAGGACGCGCTGGCGCTGGAGCAGCTCGCCTCGGAGCCCGAACTCGCGCGGCTCCTCGGACGCTTCACGCAGCAGCCTGCGACTACGGGCGCAAAGCCTGAGAAGAAGGCGCGCGAGTGGCGGCTCGGCAAGACCGTCCTGCCGACGCGCCTCGCGCCGAAGGTCTACAAAACCCTCGACGGCCTCGAAGTGTGGGTCGGCAAGAACGACGACGGCAACGACATCCTCACCACCAAACTCGCGCGCGGGAACGACCTGTTCTTCCACCTCGACGGCAACCCCGGCAGCCACGTAGTGCTGCGAACCGAGGGCCGTGGCGAAGACGCGCCGCAGGAATCCGTGCTCGACGCGGCGGAGCTCGCGGTGCACTTCTCGAAAGCCAAGACCGCGACGCGCGCCTCCGTGCACGTCGCGCCAATCAAGAACGTGAGCAAGCCGCGCGGCGCGAAGCCGGGCCTCGTCTATGTGACGCGCGGGAAGACGCTGCAGTTGCGGCGCGAACCCGCGCGGCTCGCGCGAGTGTTAGGGGCGCGGCTGGAGGAGTGAGGGCCCCGAGCGTCGGGCGCTCTCAGGCCGCGGACTTCCTCGGCTTCACCGCGATCGACACCTCACACCCGAGCACGTAGAGCAGCGCGATCATCTGGTCGATGGATTTTGTGTAGTTCGTTTGATCGAGCAGGCGGTAAAGCTGGGGCAGAGAAGTCCCGAGGCGCCGCGCGATCTCGCGTCGGCTGAGGCCGCAGCCCTCGATCCGATCTTGCGCTCGACACGTGAGGTCGTAGAGCGCCATCTCGCTCATGTAATGCGGATCGCGGTTGTACTCGAGCACGGTGTCGAGGTGGATCGAGTCTTCCTCTCCCGACGCCCGCGTGAAGGTGAAGCATTCCTTTCCCAACTCGGGATCCGGATACGCCTCGACGATGCGGTCCGGCGCAATCAGTTTTGGACGAAGCAGCGAGAACGGGAACGGATACTCGCGCCCGTTCGCGGTGATCAGCTCGAACTGCGCCTTGCGCCGGTTCACAACCACCCGACGAATCTTCAAAATCTGCCCTCCTGTCGAAGTTCCATCAGGATCCAGCGGATGCGCGCTGGCGCCTCGCTCTTGATCGACTGCCAACGGTCGAGATTCCACTTCAAAATGAGCCGGTCATCCCGATAGACGTGGACGTGCCGGGGCTCGTGGTCGCCTTCCACCAGACGAAGACGAAGCCGCCGCGGCGAACTCTAGACATGGCAAGTGTTACCTGCAAAGGAAACAGACGAGAAAGGGGCGCTCGCAGTCAGTCCGGCCGGCCAGCGCCTCGGCTCTCGCGAATCTCCGCGAACGCGCGCGCTGCGAGGCGGATGTGCTCGGCGAGCTGCGCTGCGGGAATCACGACGGCCTCGCTGTCCATCGCGACGCCGACGCCGATCGGTACGCCGTCCGCGCGCGCCTTGGGCAGACAGCGTTCGAGCACCTCATCGAGCGAGATCGCGGTCACGAGCAGCTTCGGCCAGTAACGCCGCTGCATCCGGCGCGCGGTCTCGCCGTCGGACCAGAGCGGCAGGCAAATCATGCCCGCGCCGTGGACGGCGCAGATGTCGCCGTGGCAGCTGAGGCCCCAAGCGGTTTTCGAGCGGAGCAACTCGCAGAGAAAGTTCTGATAGATCGAAGCAGCGGCTTTCTGTTTCACGGCGATCCCGGCGGGACCCTGGGATGAGCGATCGCCAGCGTGATCGGACGGCGCGGATTCGTCAACGCCAACGCTGGTTCACGTCTCAAGAGCTGCCTGCCGCGCTCCGATTGACACCAGCGTGAAGCCGCCCACCACCGTCCACGATCTCAAAGCGCTCGTGCAGTCCTTCCATCCCGTGATCGCTTTCGACACGGCGGAGGAGGAGCGCGTCGAGAAGCTGGCGGACGCCGTAGCGGCGGAGCTGAACATTCCCGTGTTCGTGTGGACCCTAACGAGCGGGCTGTATCGCAAGCCCGGCGCGAACGGCACGATCAACACCACCGTCCCCGCCGAGTTGTTCGCGCACATGCAGACGCTCTCGCTCGAGGCGGTGTTCCTGCTGAAGGACATCGCGAAGCATCTCGCCGACCCCGCGGTGTGCCGTTCCTTCCGCGAGGCGGCGCAGCAGTTCTCAGGTTCGCGCTCGTCGATGTGGATCGTGGGCACGCCGCTCGAGTTTCCGCCCGACGTGAGACACCACGTCGTGTACAGCCCGATCGAGCTGCCTACGAAGCGCGAACTCGCCGAAGTGGTGACTGCGGTGGCGCGCGGCCTCAAAGAGAGAGCTGGCGCGCGCATCGATCTCGGCAAGCCGGATCTGGAGCGGCTGCTCGACGCGCTCACGGGGCTCACGATCCATCAGGCCCGCCAGGCAATCGCGGCAGTCATCATGGACGACGGGCGACTCGACGCCAGCGACATCCAGCAGCTGGTCGATCGCAAGGCGAAGCTGTTAGGGCAGGATGGGCTGCTCGAGTACTACCCCGCCGAGGACAACACCTACGAGGTCGGCGGCTTCGCGCGCCTCCAGAAATGGCTCGCGCGGGCGCGCGTGGGTTTCAGCGCCGAGGCAGCGGAACTCGGGTTGCCGGCGCCCCGCGGCATCCTGCTCGCGGGCGTGCAGGGCTGCGGCAAATCGCTCGCGGCGAAAGCGATCGCGCGCGCGTGGTCGTTGCCGCTGCTGAAGCTCGATGCCGGCCGCCTCTACGACAAGTACATCGGCGAGAGCGAAAAAAATCTGCGCCGCGCGATTCAACTGGCCGAGGCGATGTCGCCCTGCGTGTTATGGATCGACGAGCTCGAGAAAAGTTTCTCGGCGTTCGGTTCGGAGATGGACGGCGGCGTGAGCCAACGGATCTTCGCGACGTTGCTCACTTGGCTTCAAGAGAAGAAGAAGCCCGTGTTCGTGGTGGCGACCGCGAACGACGTGTTCAAGCTGCCGCCCGAGCTGATGCGCAAGGGTCGCTTCGACGAGTTGTTCTTCGTGGACTTGCCGCAGCCCGCCGAGCGTCAGCAGATCTTCGAGATTCACCTGCGGCGCAAGAAGCAGGATCCCGCGCGTTTCGATCTCTCGGCGCTCCTCGCTGCGAGCGACGGCATGAGCGGCGCGGAGATCGAGCAGGCGGTGATCTCCTCGCTGCTGCGTGCGCTGCACGAGAAGCGCGTGCTCGATACCGCGATGCTCGGGGAAGAGCTCGCGAGCACGGTGCCCCTCTCGCGCACGCGCGCGGAAGATGTGGCGCGGCTGCGCGAGCTCGCGAAGGGCCGGTTCGTGCCGGTGGCGTGAGTTGCGAGCGGGGGCGTCAGCGCTTCGCGCGCCACGCCGCGAGCGGCGGCCACAGCTTCAACGCGCGCAGTTCTTCCTCGTTCGCCCAACGCAGCTCGGCGATCTCGACGCCGTCGCACGCGACCGTGGGCTCGCGCTCGCAGCACAGCTCGAAGAACGAGACGTGGTCGTGAATGTTGTTGTGTTCGAGGTGAAGATCGCCGAGCGGCGTGAGCGCTTCGGGCGCGATGCTCAGCGCCGTTTCCTCGCGAAGCTCGCGCGCGGCGGCGGCGATTGGTTCCTCGCCGCGATCGACGCGCCCGCTCGGCAGCGACCACCAGCTCTGATAAGTCGAGCGCACGAGCAGGATGCGATCTGCGTGGCGCACGAACACGCCCGCGCCGCGCACGCTCGGGTGGAACGCGAGGTTGTAGAGCGCGATCGCGCGCGCGGCGGCGCGAAAGACGAGACGCGCGACCGGGGCGGGCAGAACCAGCAGTGCTCTCATCCTCAGAACTCGTGCCCACGATCGTCATTTAGACCGGAGGTTTGAACAGGCTCTACCCCCTCGATATAGACGCCAGCCTCGAGCGCGTCTCGATGTTCGGCGAGAGCAACTCCTTCGGCGCTCGGCAGAATGACGAGTGCCTTGCTCCACGCTTCCGCGAGCGAGCCCGCGGCGGCGACGACGACCGCGAGTTGTTGGTATTGGATCGGAAGTCCGGTTCGCGGATCGACGATGTGGCCGTAGCGACGCCCCGCGATTTCGAAGAACTGGCTGAGGCTCGAGGAGACCGAGGCGCTCTCGTTGCGCAGGAGGAGGACGGGGCCGCCATCGACCGCGACGCGCCAGTAGACGTCATCGATGGGCGCACCCAGCGCGAGCAGGCTGCTCCCACCGAAGTTCAACAGCGCGCGATCTACGCCGTCCGCTTGCAGGAGTTCCCCGAGCCGATCGAGCGCCCAACCCTTCGCGAGCCCACCGAGATCCACCGACATCCCGGCATCGAGTGCGGTCGTGCCTTGTTCGGCGTCGATCCGAATGTGCTCCGCGCCGACGGTCGCTCGAGCCACCGCGATCTCGGCGTCGTTCGGTGCCGCGCCGCGCCTCTCCGCCTCGCGCCACAACGCAATGAGCGGCCCGACCGTCACGTCGAACACGCCACCGGTCTCGCGCGCAAACCCCTGCGCGTCTTTGAGAATCCAGATCAGCTCCGGCGACGCTTTCTGCGGCCCTTGTCCCGCCTTCGCGTTCAGCCGCGCAAGCTCCCCGTCCTCGCGCCACGTCGTGAAGATCATCTCGAGGCGCGCGGTCTCGGCGAAGCAGCGTTCGATCAACGCGTGCGCGCGCGCGGGATCGTTCGCCACGAGCGTGATCTCGAGGATCGTGCCCATTGCGGGGCGCCCCTCGGTCACGTGCACGAGTGCGCTCGGCGTCGCGCAGGCGAGCGCAGCACAGAGCGCGCCCGCCGCGAGCGCTACTCGAGCTGCGCGTCGCCAGTGTAATTGCGCGATGAACCCCGAAACACTGCCCATAATGCCAGTCCGATCAGTGCTGCGAGGCTCGCTTGCAGCGCGACGAAGCCAAGGATCTTCAGCCACGCGAACGCGGGGTCGACGAAGCGCACGAGCCAGCCAGCGCCTTCGCCGAGCGCCGCGCTCAGAAACGGCACCGCGACCATCAGCGCCTTCGTGCGATCCGAAACCGGCACGAACAGCATGAGATGCGTCAGCACGAGCAGCAGCATGCCCATCGCGAACAGGTGGAAGTGCGCGATCTCGAGCATGCCCTGATAAGAACGTGGCGGGCGAAACAGCTCCTCGCTGCCGAGGTAGTAGGCGACCACCGAATCGGGCATCAGGCTCATCTTGTCGAAGTAAAGCAGCGCGTTCGTCAACCAGAGCGCGGCCACGTAGAGCGCGTACAGCGCGATGATCGTTTGCAGCAGGCGATTGCGATTCCACTCGCCGGTGATGAAGAAGCGCACT
>JANNRF010000272.1:0-1536 GCA_031401135.1 Deltaproteobacteria bacterium
CGTCGCCGCTCTTGCGCAGGGCTTGGAGCGCGGGCGCGAGATCGCGGGCAGTGGCCTCCGCGAAGGCGCGCAAACCCGACCTTGCGGGCGCGGGCAGCGCGGGGGCCGGAGCCGCCAGCGGCGCGGCGGATTCGTGAGCAATGGCGGGGGTTCCCGCGGGTGCCTCGGCTCGCGAAGGCTCTCTAGAGATAGGGACGCCCGCGGGGCGGCTTTGCGCGGGAGCGGGGATCGCTGCGCGGATCTCGGCGCTGGCTGGGGTCGCTCGCGCTGGCGCAGGCACTCGCGCCGGCGCGGAGGCTTGCGCCGGGCGCGCCGGGTACTGGCTCGCGGTCCGCGCGCGCGCCGCGAGCTGCGCACGCCGCTGCTCGCTCGCCTCGGAACCGCGCGTTTCCTCCAGCTCCTCGCTCACGGTCGCGAACTCGCGCGCTTCGCCGGGCGCAGAGCGCGCGCTCGCTTCTTCGAGCGCTTCGAACTCCGCGTCGCGCTCTCGCGCGAACGCTTCGCCCTCTTCCGCGAACGCATCGCTCTCGCTTGCGAGCGAGTCGCCGCTGAGCCCGCCGCGCGTTTCGTCGCCCACGCCCGAAAGGCCTAATGCCTCCGCCGCAATCGGCGCCTCACCTTCGCTCATCACCGCGCGCCGCAGCGCGGCCTCGAGTTCGCGCGCGTTGCCCGGCCACGGGTCGCGCGCGATCGCGTCCTGCGCCTCGCTCGCGAGCGCGCGCGGGCCCTGCCCTTTGGCGGCGTACCACTCGCGCAGCCACTGCTCGGCCAGCGCGAGAGCGGCGCCGGCGCGCTCGCGAAGCGGCGGAATGCGCAGGGCCGGCACTTCGCAAATCTCGGCCAGCGTTTCCTCGAGCGGCGCGCTCGTGCCGAAGGCTTCGCTGCGCAGGAAGATCCATAACAAGCGCGTCGGATCGAGCGGCGCGCCGGGCGGGCCGAGCTCGACCCAGCTCGCGAGCTCGCGCTGCACCGCGCTCGTGAACTGCGCCGGGTGCTCCACACACACCGCCAGCCGCTCCGCGCGTTCGGCCGCTTCCGCAAGCTGCGCTTCGAGCTGCGCGGCGCTCACGTTCGCGTCGCCCGCGAGCAGCACGAACGCGGCGCGCTCGCCCTCGTCGCCATCCCAGAGCGCGTGCAGCGTGCGCGCGAGCAGGAGCTTGCCGGTGCCGCGCTCGCCCGTGATCGCGAGATGACCAGACGCGTCGAGCACGGGCTCGGGGATCGCGAGATCGCCGAGCGTGCGCGCGAAGCGAGCGACCAGCGCGTCGCGCTGGCGGCGCGCGCCAATGCCGGGCGCTCCGCCCGCGAGCGCGCGGCGGAGGGATTGCTGGAGCGCGGCCGGCTGCGCGGGAGCAATCAGCAGCGTGCTGCGCAGGCCCGCGAACGCGGCCATCACCCAGTGCGGGTCGAGGCCCGGATCGACGAGCAAGAGCCAGTGCGCGCGCGGGTGGCGCGCGGCGGCGGCGTGCGCGAAGGCGAGCGCCGCGTTCGCGGCGAGCGGCACGTGCAAGAGCACGGCGCCGGGCGCGGGCGCAG
>JANNRF010000273.1:0-14178 GCA_031401135.1 Deltaproteobacteria bacterium
AGGAACCAGACGCGGATCTTGAAGCGGAAGTCCTTCGTGGTGAGCGCGCCGACCGGGCAGATGTCGGCGACGTTCATCGAATAATCATTCTCGAGCGGGAAGCCCGGGAACGTCTCGATCACCGAGCGGTCGCCGCGGCCGTTGACGGTGAGCTCGCCGGTCTTCGAGATCTCGCGCGTGAAACGCACGCAGCGGCGGCACAGGATGCAGCGCTCCTGGTCGAACGTGATGGTCGGCCCGAGGTCGACGCGCTTCTTCAGCGCGCGCCGCGGCTCCTTGGTGCGCGCGTGCGTCGCGCCGTACTCGAACGCGTAATCCTGCAGCTTGCACTCGCCCGCCTGATCGCAGATCGGGCAATCGAGCGGGTGGTTGACGAGCAGCAGCTCCATCACGCCTTCGCGCGCCTGCTTCACGCGCTCGTTGGCGGTGGTGATCTCCATGCCGTTCAGGACCGTCGTGTTGCACGCGATCTGCAGCTTCGGCTGGCCTTTCACCTCGACCTGGCAGAGCCGGCACGAGCCGTCGATCGAGAGCTTCGGGTGCCAGCAATAATGCGGCACGTCGACGCCGTTCATCAGCAGGCCGAGATCGTCGAGCGCCTGCAAGATGGTGCGCCCGTCTCGGACCTCGTACTGCACGCCGTCGATGAGGATGTTCGCCATCGGTTAAAGCTCGAAGCTCGCGGGGAAAGGACACTTCTGTTCGCGCACGTGCGCTTCGAAGTCTTCGCGGAAATGCCGTAACAAGCCTTGGATCGGCCAGGCCGCGGCGTCGGAGAACGCGCAGATCGTGGCGCCCTCCATTTTGCCTGCGACATCGAGCAGCACGTCGAGATCTTCCTTCGAGCCTGCGCCGCGCTCAATGCGGTTCACGATCTTGTTCATCCAGCCCGTGCCCTCGCGGCACTGCGTGCACTGGCCGCAGGATTCATCTCGGAAGAAGTATGAGATCACGCAGGCGACGCGCACCATGCAGGTGTCCTCGTCCATCACCATGATGCCGCCAGTGCCGAGCATCGATTTGCGCTCGCGCAGGAACTCGTTCGCCATCGGCACATCGAGTTGGCCGGCGGGCAGGATCGGCATCGACATGCCGCCGGGGATCACGCCTTTGACTTTCTTGCCGCCCTGCACGCCGCCCGCGTGCTCGAAGATGATTTCGTCGAGCTTGGTGCCGAGCGGCAGCTCGTAGAGCCCGGGCCTAACAACGTGGCCCGAGACGCCGAAGATCGTGGTGCCGGGACTCTTCTCGGTACCGAAGCCACGGAACCAATCCTTGCCGTTCTTGATGATATGCGGCACGTGGCTGAAGGTCTCGACGTTGTTCACGGTCGTCGGCATGCCGAACGCGCCGTACATCGCCGGGAACGGCGGCTTCTTGCGCGGCTGGCCTTTCTTGCCTTCGAGCGATTCGAGCAGCCCGGTTTCTTCGCCGCAGATGTAGGCGCCCGCGCCGCGCACCAGCACGACATCGTGTGCGAGCTGCGTGCCCATGATGCGGTTGCCGAGGTAGCCGCGCGAGTAGGCCTCATCGATCGAGCGCTGAAGTTGCTGCGCGGCGAAGGCGTACTCGCCGCGGATGTAGATGAAGGTCTTCTCCGCGCCGGTCGCCCAGGCCGCGATCAGGATGCCTTCGAGCATCTGGTGCGGGCCGCGTTCCATTAACAAGCGGTCCTTGAACGAGCCGGGCTCCGATTCGTCGGCGTTACACACCAAGTACTTCGGCTTCTCGTTGCCTTTCGGCATGAACGTCCACTTGAGGCCCGCGCTGAAGCCCGCGCCGCCGCGGCCCTGCAGTCCCGCGTCCTTCACCAGCGTCGAGACTTCCTCCGGCGTCATGCGCGTGATCGCTTGCCGAGCCGCCTCGTAGCCCCCGCGCGCCACGTAGCCGTCGACGTTGCCGTAGCCGTCGTCGGCGAAGTGCTGCGTCAAATAATTGGTGATGTACGGCGCTTTGAGACCCATCGCGTTACTCGAGCCCGTCGATCAGGCGCACAGCCTGCTCGGCGTCCAGGTTCTCGTGATACGTCTCGCCGACGCGCAGCATCGGCGCGTAGGCACAGGCGCCGAGGCACTCCTCGTGGCCGAGCGTCACGCGCCCGTCGGGCGTCGTCTCGCCCGCGCGCACGCCGAGGTGCGACTCCAGCGCCCGTAACATCCCGCGCCCACCGCGCAGCGAGCACGGCAAGTTCGTACACACGTAGACGTGGTGCCGGCCCTGCGGGCGGTCGTAGAACATGTTGTAGAACGAGACGACTTCCATCACTTCGATGGGCTGGATCTCGAACATTGCCGCCAGCGTCTTCGCGAGCGCGGGCGAAACCCAGCCGTGCTCTTCGTGGGCGATGTGGAGCGCTGGCAGCAGCGCGCCACGCTTCTGAGGGAACTTCGCCATCTCGCGCTCGATGCGGGCACGGGATTCAGCGGAGAGCGCCGAGGGTGCCGTTGCAGGGCTCACCACTCGAGCGCCCCTTTGCGCCACTCGTAAGCGAGCCCGAGCACGAGCGGCACGGTGAACACGCTCATCGCGACGAAGCCGTAGACGCCGAGATCGCGGAACAGCGCGCCCCACGGATAGAAGAACACGGCTTCGAGATCGAACAGCACGAACAGCATCGCGACGAGGTAGAACTTCACCGAGAAGCGCTGCTTCGGGGAGACGATCTGCTTCTCGCCGCACTCGAACGGGTCGAGCTTCTCCGGGAAATCGCGCTTCGGGCCGAGCAGCTTGGGCGCCGAAACCATCGCGCCCGCAACGATGATCGCCAGCGCGAGAATCAAGAGAACGCCAGCGAACTCCGCGAGCAAAACGCACTCCTTCGGACTGACTCTCGAACCTGGCTTCGGGCCGACCGCTCGGCGTACGTGAAACTCGCGTTAACTGCGCGTCGCGGCTGAAAAAAGCGCGCCCACAGTAGCGCGAGGGTTCTTCGATTCAACGGGTTTTCACGCGATCTGTCCGCGCTGCGCGTTGATAAAGTGCGCGACATGTCGACACGCGTTGCAGTGCTCGGTGCGGGCAGCTTCGGAACTTGTCTCGCGCTACTCGCTGCGCGCTCGCACGACGTGACGCTCTGGGCGCGCGACGCTGCGATGGCCGAAGCGATGCAGCGCGAACGTCGCAACCCGAAGTATCTGAGCGAGTTCTCACTGCCGGCGAGCGTGCGCGTCACGGCGGATCTCGGCGAAGCGCTCGCGGGCCGCGCGCTGGTGATCTGCGCGATCCCGAGCCACGGCGTGCGCGAGGTGATGCGCGCAGCGGGCGCGCTGATGGACAGCGAAGCGATCGTCGTCTCGACGGTGAAGGGCATCGAGGTCGAGACTTCGCTGCTGATGCACCGCGTGCTCGAGGAAGTGCTGCCCGCACAGCTGCGGCGGCGCGTCGTCGCGCTCTCGGGCCCGTCGTTCGCGCGCGAAGTCGCCGCGGGCAAGCCCACCGCGGTGACGCTCGCGTGCGCCGAGATCCCGCACGCCGCGTTCGTGCAAGCCGCGCTCTCCTCGCCAACGTTCCGCTGCTACACGCACCCCGACATCGTGGGCGTCGAAGTAGGCGGCGCGCTGAAGAACGTCGTCGCGATCGCAGTGGGCATGAGCGACGGCCTCGGCACCGGCCTCTCGGCCCGCGCTGCGCTGATGACGCGCGGCCTGCACGAAATCGCGCGGCTCGGGATCGCGCTCGGCGCCGATCCGCTCACGTTCCTCGGCCTGTCCGGCATGGGCGACCTGATCCTCACCTGCACCGGCGACCTCTCGCGCAACCGCACGGTCGGCCTCGAACTCGCGCGCGGCCGCAGCCTCGGCGAGATCGTCGCGAGCATGAGCGAAGTGGCCGAGGGCGTGCGCACCACGTATGCCGCGTGCGGGCTCGCGACGAAGCTCGGGATGGAGATGCCCATCGCGACGGGGCTGCGCGCCGTGCTCGAGGGCAAGCTCGCGCCGGCGCAGGCGGGGAAGTTGCTGATGTCGCGCCAACTGAAGAGCGAACGCGACTAAGGGGCCCACTTCCCCTGGCCGAACAGAGCCATCTGAGCGAAATTGAAAATCGTTTTCAGAGGCCGGTCGTTGCCCTACCTACAGAAGCCCTCCCCGCTCACCCTCGACCAGCTCAGCCTGGGTGAATCCGCGTCGGTGGTTGAGGTAGACGGCGCGGCCGCGCTGGCGGCGCGGCTCGAAGACCTCGGCTTCGTGCCCGGCACGCTCGTGACCGTGCGCCGGCGCGCGCCGCTCGGCGATCCGCGCGTTTACGAGCTCCGCGGGAGCCAGCTGTGCCTGCGCGGTACCGAGGCGCGCGCGGTTCGGGTGCAGCGTGGCTAGCGCGGCGTCCGCGCTCGGCGGCGAACGCGTCGTCCGGCTCGGCCTGGTCGGCAGCCCGAACTCGGGCAAGACCACGTTGTTCAACGCGCTCACCGGCCTGCGCGCGCGGGTCGGCAACTACCCCGGCGTGACGGTCGAGCGCCGCGAGGGCGACGCAAAGATCGACGGCCACCGCCTGCGCGTGATCGACCTACCGGGCACCTACAGCTTGACCCCGCTCAGCCCCGACGAGGCCGTCGTCTCGCGCGTGCTGCGCGGCGAAGTTGAAGGCGTCGCGCCGCCCGATGGCCTCGTCATCACCGTGGACGCCTGCACGATCGAGCGCTCGCTCTCGCTGGTGGCGCAGGCGCTGGCGCTCGGCCTGCCCGCCTGCGTCGTAGTGACGATGATCGACGAGCTGCGCGCGCGCGGCGGCGAGCTGAACCTCGCGCGGCTCTCGAGCGCGCTGGGCGTGCCGGTCGTAGGAGTTGTTGGGCATCGCGGGCTTGGACTCGGCGAACTGCGTCGCCTACTGCCGAACCCGGAGGCCTGGAGCCGCCCCCCGATCCCGCCGCCGCAGGCGCGCGAAGACCGCCGCGCGTGGGTCGAATCCGTGCTCGCGGCCGCGCTCGTCACGCGCGCCGGGCGCAGCGCCGTCACCGAGGCGATCGACCGCGTCGTGCTTCACCCCGTGCTCGGTTCGCTCTTGTTCGCGCTCGTGATGGTGTTCTTCTTCCAGCTGATCTTCGCCTGGGCGACGCCCGCGATGGACGCGATCGACGCGCTCATCTCGGCCGGCGCGAGCACCGCGCGCGCAGTCCTCCCGGCCGGCATTTTCGCCGACTTCGTCGCAGACGGCGTGATCGCCGGCGTCGGCTCCGTGGTCGTCTTCCTGCCGCAGATCCTGCTGCTGTTCACGCTGCTCTACTTCCTCGAAGACGTCGGCTACATGGCGCGCGCCGCGTTCGTGGTCGATCGGCTGATGGGGCGCATCGGGCTCGAGGGCCGCGCGTTCGTCGCGCTGCTCTCGTCCTACGCGTGCGCGGTGCCGGGCATCATGGCGACGCGCACGATCCCTTCCGCCACGCAGCGCCTCGTGACGATGCTGGTCGCGCCGCTGATGACCTGCTCCGCGCGGCTGCCGGTCTACGCGCTGCTGATCGGCGCCTTCGTGCCGGCGCGCAAAGTGCTTGGCCCGATCGGGCTGCAGGGCCTCGTGCTGCTCGGGCTCTACTTGTTGGGTGCGCTCGGCGCCTTCATCGCGGCGGCGATCCTCGCCCGCACACTGGTGAAGCCCGACGCGATGCCGTTCTACCTCGAATTGCCGCCGTACCGCATGCCGACCGCGAAGCTCGTGCTCTCGCAAGTCTGGGGCGCCGCGAGCCGCTTCTTGCGCCGCGCGGGAACGATCATCCTCGGCGTCGCGATCGTGCTCTGGATGCTGCTCACGTTCCCACGCGTCGAAGCGCCGGCTGCGCTCGGGCTCAGTGAGGAACGCGCCGCGGCCTACGCGCTCGAACACAGCGCGGCCGGCCGCATCGGCCACATGATCGAGCCCGCGATCGAGCCGCTCGGCTTCGACTGGAAGATCGGCGTCGGCCTGCTCGCGAGCCTCGCCGCGCGCGAGGTGATCGTCTCGACGCTCGCGCAGATCTACGCCGCCTCCGGCACCGAAGAGGACGCGTCGCTGCGCGAGGCGCTCGCGAACGATCGCGATCCCGAGACCGGCGCGAAGATCTACACGCCGGGCACAGTGGCCGCGCTGCTGGTGTTCTTCGTGTTCGCGCTGCAGTGCATGTCGACGCTCGCGACGCTCGCACGCGAGACGAACTCTTGGCGCTGGCCCGCGTTCGCGTTCTGCTACCTGCTCGCGGTCGCGTACGGCGCGAGCTTCGCCGCGTATCGGATCGTGAATGCGGTTGTGTGACTTCGTCCCCGCGCGAAGCGCGCGAGGACGAATCTTCCTTGTTGACGCAGCGAAGCTGCGCCTCGCTGCGCGCTTCGCTTGCGGCGCTTCCATAACAATTTTCGCGATCCTCGTGCTCGGCTGCGGCGCCCGCTACGCGCGCGTTCCGCTGCGTGACGCGCCAGACCTAATGGTTTCGCTGCGCAGCGAAGTGCGAGATGGCGCGCCGGTTGCGCGCGGCTTCGCGCACCCCGTCGCGATCTCCGCGCTGCGCGCCGCGAACGTGCTCGCGCGCGTCGAAGTGCGCGAGAGCGCGGGCGACACCAGCGCGCGGCGCCCCGCAATTCCGGGAGCGCTCGCGCACTTGTTGGGCGACGCGCTCGCCGACGCGCTCGCGCGCGCCGACGCGACGCAGGAAGTGGTGGTGCGCGCCAAGCGCAGCGAGCGCAGGCTCGGCGTGTTCTCGCGCACCTTCGCAACCAGCTTCGTAGCGTTCGTCGACGCGCAGAGCCGCTTGCAGCTGCACTTCGCGGACGCGGATCGCGAGCTGCCCGCAGGCGAGGATGGCGCGCTACCCGAGCCGATCGCGGGCCGCGGAACTCACGCGATCAAGAGCGTGCCCGGCCCGCACGTCGAAGCGCTCGGCACGCGCGGCTTCGCGGTCGATTGGCGCGCGGATTTCTTCCGCGAACCCGTGCGCGAGAGCGACCCCGCGCGCCGCCGCACGATCCTGATGGAGACGGCGCAACCGGATGCGCTGAAGCAGCCTGTGGGCGAAGGCGTTCTGCCCGCGGACCCGGAGCGGCTGCGCGCGCTCGGGGACCTCGATGCTGCGCGCCGCGCGGGCACGATCTCCGAGGCGGAGTATCAACGCCGCCGCGCGGAATTGGTGGCGGTGCCGGGGAGCTGAAAACTCTGGGGGGGGGCGGAGGGGCTCGACGAGCACGCGGTGCTTGGGCACCGCTCAGAACGACCGCCGAGTCTCGTGACTTGTGTCCGTCCGCAGGCTCGAGGTCGATCGCGGGCGGCGAAGTTGTCATAACGCCGAACGCCGGTCTCGGATCCGTGGAAACCCGGCTTGTTCTTCCTACCCCCGTCCACGCGGGCGGCACGCGACGCGGTCGAGTCGCCCGTCCGCTGCGGGAGCCCTCTGGCGGCTTCTCGTTGGCGTGTGAAGTGCTTCATACCAGGCTCCCGCCCGGCGGGCATACGATCCGCCCGAGTTCCCGGCTCGCGCTTCGGCGGCCGGGATCCGTAACAACTGCCCGCCCGCCGTGGCGCGAGCCCAAGAGAGGAGAGATCCCAATGAGCGCAGTATTCGGTGAAGTGCTCACGTTCGGACAGGCGCACGGGCCAGAGGTCCAGCTCCGAGTCACGGGCGACGAGTTCTATGCGATCTATGAAACGCTCGACGGCTTCACCGCCGTGAGCGATAGCGATCGCGGCGCTTTCTGCTTCGCGTTGCTGGTCAATGGCGTGCTCGTCTCCAGCGGCACACCCGTGAGCGCCCAGCCTCCCGCCGGCGTCGCGCGGCACTTGCGGGAGACGCTCAGCGTGCGCAATCGGCGCTTCGACGCGCGACGCTTGCGCGCTCGGCCGGCGGCCTCGCGCTTGGCCAACGCTGCTGCGCTCACGTTCGGGCCCAGCCAGGGGCTCTTGGAAGGCCGGCGCCTGAGCAGCGGCGCGGTGCGGGGCCTGACGGTCCTAGTGGAGTTCCAAGACGTCCAGACGACCGTCACTCGTGCCGACGTGGACGAGATGCTGAATGGCAATAATTACACACGCAACGGGAACTTCTGCTCGGCCCGCGAATACTTCCGGATCGTCTCGTCTGGGAAGCTCGACTACAGCAACGACGTAGTCGGTCCGTATCAGCTGAGCCAGAATCGCAGCTACTACATCACCAATCTTCTCGTGAAGGAAGCGTTGGACTTGGCCGTCGCAGCCGGGACGGATCTGCGCCGTTACGACTCTCGTGGCGAGGGAATCCTCGACGCGCTGAACATCCTCTACGCCGGGCAGACCCAATACCTCGGCGACATCTGGCCGCACAACTCCTCCATCGACCTGCGCTACGGCGCCATCTCGACGAACCTCTACCTGCTCACGAGCGCGGGCCGGACCGCCTCCGATCTGACGATCGGCACCTTCTGCCACGAGAACGGCCACTTGCTCTGCCGGTTCCCGGACATGTACGACTACGGCGCGGTGAATCGCGAGGGCGACGGCGTCAAGAGCGCGGGCATCGGCAGCTACTGCCTCATGGGGTCGGGCAATCACCTCAATTCCGGCCGGACCCCGTCGCCCGTGTGCGCCTATTTGCGCGACCTCGCGGGCTGGTGCGACCACGAGATCACGCTCGATGGCGGCGCGACGTTGGACGCCGTGCACGGCGACTACAAGAGCGTTTTGAAGTTCAAAACGAGTGCGCCGAACGAGTACTTCCTGGTGGAGAACCGCTCGAAGCTGGGGCTCGACCAGCACCTGCCGTCGAGCGGGCTGGCGATCTATCACTGCGACACGCTCGGCTCGAACGAGTTCCAGCAAGGCACCGGCCAGCGTCACTACCAATGCGCGCTGCTTCAGGCAGACGGGCACACCGATCTCGAGCACAACGTGAATCAGGGCGATGGCACGGACCTCTTCGGCGGCGTGGCCGGCGTCGTCGTCTCGAACGCGACGACGCCTTCCTCGCGGCTGTGGGATGGCTCCGACTCCGGCTTCGTGGTCTCGGACGTCGGCGTGCCCGAGAGCCGCGTGACGTTCCGCGTGGGAGCCGTGGCGCCGGCGCCTTCGATCCGCGTCGAGAACACCGCCGCCGTCGTGATCCCCGACAACACTTCGGCGGGCATCCGGAGCAAGATCCACGTCGCCGAGGCCGGCGTGATCAAGCGTCTCGAGGTCAGCCTCGATATCAGCCACTCCTACATCGGCGACCTAATCGTCGAGCTCAGCGGACCGGGCGGAGCGAGAGTGAGGCTTCACAATCGTGCGGGCGCCGGGACTGACAATCTGTCGACGCGTTACGACTCCGCGTCGCTCGCGGGACTCACTGCATTCGTCGGGCAGGGCGCGCAAGGCGACTGGCAGCTCGAGGTACGAGATGTCGCGCGGCAGGATGTCGGCAAGCTCAATCGCTGGGGCCTCGAGTTCGTCGTCGAAGGCGGCGCCCAGAGCGCTCGCGGTGAGGCGGCGCCGAATCTTCAGATCCCGGACAACGCTCCGACGGGAGTCGTCAGCTCCATCGCGATCGCGCGATCGGGCAGCGTCGGCAAGCTCAAGGTGAGCATCGACATCACCCACACCTACGTCGGCGACCTGCGGATCGAGCTGCTCTCGCCAGCGGGGCGGCGCGTCCTCCTGCATGGCCAGCTGGGAGGCAGCCAGGACAACCTCGTCGTGACCTACGATTCGACCGCGCCGCTCTCCCCGCTCTCCGCGCTCGTCGGTCAGCCGATGTTGGGCAACTGGATGCTACGCGTCGCCGATGTTGCCGCGATCGACGTCGGCACCCTCAACATGTGGAGCCTGGAGATCGTGCCCGCGGCGTGAGGCGGGGTTGGGCGGATCGACGCAACCCCGCGATCTACCTGGCGGAGCTGAGGGGGATCGAACTAATGACCGCGTGAATGGGGTTCACGCGGTCTCGATCAAGCGCGTCGCAGGCAACTCGCCGTCCGTTCCCGGTCGCTTGAGCTGCGCGACAACTCGGCTACGCAACGCCGGAAAAGGCGATTCTGAAGGCGACGGTGAAGTAGCTGGTGGAGCTCTGCTTGGTGCGTTGATGTCGACGTCCGTACGCGCCGTGCATCGCGAGCCCGCAGAGATCGCCGAGGTTTCGGCATCGCGCGCGACGGCGATAGCATCCGCTCCTTCGCCGTGTTTCTAATCAACCCTCGCAAGGAGAAGAGAGCATGTTCAGTCACATCATGGTGGGCGCCAACGACGTCGCAGCCTCGAAGAAGTTCTACGACGCGGTTCTGGGCGCGCTCGGCGTGAAGCCGGGGAACCCGGATGACAAGGGCCGGGTTTTCTACATGACCCCTACCGGCATCTTCGCGATCTCGAAGCCGATCAACGGCGCGCCGGCGAGCGCCGCGAATGGCGCGACGATCGGGTTTGCCGTCGACTCGCCCGCGAAGGCCAACGCCTGGCATGCCGCGGGCGTGGCCAATGGCGGCGCCTCCTGCGAAGACCCGCCGGGCGTGCGCACCGGCGCCATGGGCTCGCTCTACCTCGCCTATCTCCGCGATCCGGCGGGCAACAAGATCTGCGCGCTTCACCGCATCGCGGGCTGATCGCCTGGCCCGGGGCACCGCCTCGATCTCCGCGGTCTTGGCGGTGCCCCGGGCGCGTCTGAAACTTCGTTACTTCTCCCGCCCGCAGGCCGACACACACGGTTGACGTTTCGCCCTTGGCGGCGCCTGCTTGGGAGATCTGATGCGCCTCGTGCTCATGCTCGCGGAACTGCTTGCGGTCGGCGTCGGCTGGTTTCTTGCCGGGCGCTTGTTGGGCGACCCGTGGCGCGGCCGCGTGCAGAACGTGCTCAAGGCGTGGCTGACGGTTCGAATCTTCTGGTTGCTGTTCGGGCACGAAGTCAAAGACACGGACGGCACGCCGGTCGCGACCGGGACCCTAATTCTCCGCGCTCTCGAGCAGATCGACCCGCGCACCTTCGCGCTGTTCTGCTTCGCCGCCGCGGGCATCAAGTTCGTCGGCATTCTCGCCTCGATGCAGCGCTGGATCCTGATGCTGCGCGGGCAGCGCATCGAGTTGCCGTTCCGCCATGTCTTCGGCTCGTTCCTGATCGGCCGCTTCCTCGGCACGTTCCTGCCGAGCACGCTGGGCCTCGACGGTTACACGCTCTACGACGCGGCGCGCTTCAGCGGCCGCACGGTCGAAGCCAGCGCGGCGAAGTTCCTCGAGAAGATCATCGGGCCGATCGGCATCTTCCTGTCGTTCCTGGTGGCGCTGCCGTTCGGCATGAACCTGCTCTACGACCACACCGAGATCTTTCCGACGCGCGCCGCCGCGCAGACGACGGCTCTCGCGGGCGCGGGCGTTTCGCTCGCGATCGTCAGCGTGCTGCTGGCGGTGCTCTGGTTCCCGGGCGTCGTGCAGTGGGGCATCGAGCGGCTGCCGCTGCCCGGCAAGGCGCGACTGAACAGCATCGTCGGGCGCGTCTCGAACGCCGCGGCGGCCTACAAGAACCACAAGCTGATCTTGTTACAGGCGCTCGCGCTCTCGTTCGTCGTGCACTTCACCACGGCCGCGATGTACTACTTCACCGCGCTCGCGATCGGCGCCGTCGGCGCGGAGTTCTGGCCGGTGGTGCTCGGCTCGACCGTGCAGATCCTCGCGACGGTGCTCTCGCCCATAACAATCGCGGGCGAAGGCATCCGCGAGCTCGCGCAGCTGCTCGTGCTGCAGCACATGATCGGCGCGGGCGCGGCGGTGGCTTCGGCGGCGCTCGGCTTCTGGGCGGCTGAAGGGCTGACGCTGTTCGGCGGCATCTTCTGGTGGATTCGGCCCGCGTCGTACACACCGGCCTGGTGTCTCGTGAACGGCGTGCAGGTGGATTACGCCGAGGCTGCGCGCACCTCCGCTTCGCTCGAAACCCCGGAGGACCGCGCGAAGCACGCGGCAGCGAGCGCTGCTGCGGCTCCCGCGCCGCCATTCGCTGCGCGCGCGCAGATCGGCGCGGCTTACGGCCTCGGCGCGGGCATAATCACCGGCCTGCTGCTCGCCGCGGGCGAAGCCATCGCGATCGCGCAGCAAGGCTTCGGCACCGAAGCGCAGGTGCTCTGGTACGGGCCGCTCGCCTACGCCGCGTTCTTCGGCGCGCTGTGCGCTTTCGGCGGCGTGGTGCTCGCAGCATTCCCGATGGACGAAGCGGAATCGCGCGGCTGGACGCCCTCGCTCGCGACGCTCGCGACGCTCGTGCCGGTGGGCCTGGCAATTGCGGTCTTCCGCCTGCGCCGCGACGTGTACCTCGAGCAGATGCCGCCGCTGCCGGTGCTCGCCGCGCTGCTCGGCGGCTTCGGGCTGCTCGCGCTGCTGCTCTTCTTCGTCGGGCCGCGCGCGTTCCGCGGCGCCGCGGGAAAACTCTTCAGCCCGCCGCTCGCGATCGCGCTGCTCATTCTCGTTGCCGGCGGCGGCTACCTCGCCGCGGGCCAACTCGCGCGCTCGTCCGCGTCCAGCGCGCCGCCCGCCGCGCCGGCTGCGCTGGCGAAACGCCCGAACGTGATCCTCGTGATGGTCGACACGCTGCGCGCAGACCACCTCTCTTGTTACGGCGGGAAGTTCGTCGCGACGCCGAACCTGTGCCGGATCGCGACCGACGGTGGCACGATCTTCGACGGCTACTCCCACGCTTCGTGGACGAAGCCCGCTACGGCCTCGCTGCTCACCTCGCTCGTGCCGAGTAGTCATCAGGCGATGGCGAAACCGGCCGCGCTGCCGAGCGAGATCGAGACGGTCGCCGAGGCTTTCCAAGGCCACGGCTACTCGACGGGCGCGTTCGTCTCGAACACGAACCTCACCGAGGCATTCGGCTTCGCGCAGGGCTTCGACGAGTACCACTACCTCGGGCCTGATTACTTGTTCGGCGCGGTCGAATCTTCGTCGAAGCTCGTGCTGTATCAGATCTTCCGGCGCGTCTACTTCATGTTCGTGCCGGGCCTGCGCTTCGGCGATTTCTATCAGGACAGCGAGATCGTGAATCGCCACGCGTTCGACTGGCTCCCGCGCCACGCTGCCTCGCGCTTCTTCCTGTTCCTCCACTTCATGGATCCGCACGACCCGTACTTCGAGCATCCGTACAACGGCGTCGGCATCGCGCGCGCGGCTTCGCAGGAGCCGCCGGCGGAGATGGCGGAGCGTATGCACGAGCTTTACGTCGGCGAGATCGCGTACCTCGACGCGAACTTTGGCAAGTTGATTGCCGAGCTCGAAAGACTCGGGCTCTACGACGAGAGCGTGATCGCGCTGGTCGCCGACCACGGCGAAGAGTTCCACGAGCACGGCGGCTTCTGGCACGGGCTCACGCTCTACGACGAGCAGATCCACGTGCCGCTGCTGGTGAAGTGGCCGAAGAGTGCGCCCGCTGCGCCGCCAGATGCGCGCGGCGAGCCGGCGCGCCTAATCGATGTGGCGCCCACGCTGCTGGCGCAGGCGGGCGCGCCGATTCCGGCCCGCATGCAGGGCATCGACCTAACGACTCTGCCTGCGACGCGCGCGCCCGGCGATCAGCTGGTGTTCGCGGAGGAGAACCACGAGGGCAACGTGCTGCGCGCAGTGCGCACGAAGACGTGGAAGTGGATCGAGGCGAACGAGGGGAACCCGCGCGGGCTCGCGGCGCGGGAATTATTCCGGGTGGAGTCGGACCCGGGCGAGACGGAGAACCTCGTCGAGCGAGAGCCGGGGACTGCGCAGGAGTTGGCGCGGCAGGCGAGTGCGCTCGAGCTGGCGGCGAAGGCTGGGAAGATCGGCGAGGCGAGGAAGGCGACGATCTCGGCCGAGGAGTGCGAGCAGTTGAAGCAGCTTGGGTATGTGAGTGGGGATGACTGCTCGGGGGCTGCTTCTTCGGACTGAGCTTCTTCTGCGAGGCCTTTTGCTCACTTCGTGGCTTCGGGCTCGGGGGCGGCGGGGGCTGCGGCGCCTCGTGGCTCCGCGGGCCCTTTGGCTTGGCGCTGCGCTGGTGCGCCTCGTTGCTTCGGGGTGTCCCGCTGTATTGCGTTGGGGCCCGCGTCCGCTTTTACCTCGGCGCCGCAGCCCCCGCCGCCCCCGAGCCCTTCTCGGTTTGCAAGGTGCGAGGTGCGGACGGCGGCGTCTGTACAAAATTGGGTGGTGGATCGGTGCGCGCCGGTGTGGGGCGCGCCCCAACCCACTTTTTTTTTGGGGTTTTGTGGGGTTTGGGTTTTGGGAGCAGGGGTTTGGCGCGGCAAAAAATAGGAAAAAATAGGGGGAATTTTGTTTTTG
>JANNRF010000274.1:0-6584 GCA_031401135.1 Deltaproteobacteria bacterium
CAGGTCGCGCGCCACATGCGCGGGCACGGCGGCGGCAGCATCGTGAACGTGAGCTCGCTGTCCGCATTCTTCGGTGCCAGCGAGGCCGAGCAACCGATCGTCGCCTACAACGCGAGCAAGGGCGCACTCGAAGCCCTGACACGCGACCTCGCGCTGAAGCTCGCGCCGCACGGCATTCGCGTGAACGCGATCGCGCCGGGGCCGTTCGACACCGACATGCTGAGCCACATCCGCAACGACCCCGCCGCGCTCGCGCGCCACAACGCACAAGTGCCGCTCGGCCGCCCCGGTGGCGCTGACGACATCAAGGGCGCGGCGCTGTTCCTCGCGAGCGACGCCAGCGCGTTTGTTACGGGCGCGTGCCTGCGCGTGGATGGCGGCGTGAGCGCGGTGTATCCGGTGAGAAAGCACGCGCCCGGGTGAGCGGCGTGTCAGGGCTCGGGCAGCGGCAGCTTCATGCGCCGCGCGAACTCGGCAAAGCGCGGATCCGAATGCAGGGGCCGGAGCCCGGGCTCGCTTACCAAGAAGCGCAGCTCTGGATCGCGTTCTCGGTAAGCGCGCTCCAGCAGCGCGAATGCGGCATCCGCATCACCGAGGAGGGCGCATCCCTTCGCGGCCCACACGAAGTTCTGCTCGCGCTCGTCGACCTGCTGCCAAAAGCGCCAGTACGCCTGCTCGCCTCCATCGCGCCAGGCACGCTCTGCGTCCGAATACATCTTCGCCCTCTCGGGTTTGACCGTTGCGGACGCTCGCCGAGCGCGTATCGCGTCCTCGTATCGGCCGAGTAGGTCCAAGGCGCCGGCCCGGGACTGGAGGGCATTCAAGTTGTTGGGGTCGGTCTCCAAAACCCGCTCGAACTCTTGGAGCGCTCGCTCGAGCTGGCCGGCGTTCGTCAGCAGGATTGCCCGCTGCGTCCTGACGAACGAGTCGAGCGGCGCCCACGCCAACACTTGGTCGGCGAGCTGGAGCGCTTCCTTCGTGCGACCAGTCGCAGACAGCAGATGAGCCAGGCTCATGCCGTTCATCGGGCCCTCGCTGCTCGGGAGTTCGAGGGCGCGCCGATACTCGCGTTCGGCGGCCGCCCAATCCCAGTCGAAGAAGAAGAGCACTCGCCCGAGCGCTGCATGCGCGTCGCCGAGGCTCTCGTCGAGCTCGAGCGCTCGGCGCGCAGCCGCTCGCGCCTTCGGGATCTCGCCAGCAGCGTGCGCGGGGCCAAACCAGGAGCCGAGAAAGGAGTGCGACGTGCTCAGCGCGGCGTGCGCGGGCGCGTAGTCCGGCGCGATCCGGATCGCGTCCTCGAACAGGGCGATCGAGCGCTCGGCGCCTTGGAGCGTCCCGAGGCCGCGCTGGGCGAGCCCGCGGAAGTAGGCGTCCTGCGCGCGCGGATCCAGCGGAGCCTGCGGCGCAAGGCTCGCGACTTGTTGGGGCGTGAGCGCCAGCTTCACGCGGCCCGCCACCGCGCGCGCCACCTCGCTCTGGATCTCGAGCACGCGCGCGAGTTCGCGGTCGTACTGCTCGGCCCAGATGTGCTCGTCGCTTCGCGCGTCGATCAGCTGCGCGGTGATGCGCACCTGATCGCCCGCGCGCATCACCGAACCCTCGATCACGCCCTCGACGTTCAGCTCGCGCGCAATCTCTCGGAGCGCCTTCTGCGTGTTTCTGTACCGCATCACCGAGGTGCGCGAGACCACGCGCACGCCCGGCAACTTCGCGAGCTCGGCGATCAGCGTCTCGGTCATGCCGTCGGCGAAGTACGTCTGCTCAGGGTCGCCCGAGAGATTGTCGAGCGGCAGCACCGCGAGCGAGCGGATCGGCGGCAGCGCCGCGGAAGCGGCAGCCGGTTTCCCAGGCTCACCGAGCCAAAACCAAGCGCCAGCCGCGATCAGCAGCGCGGCGAAGGCCGCGGCTGCGAGCCAGCGCCGCGGAATCCGCGGCCCCGCGGCTCGCGCCTTCTCGCTGGTCAGCGGCGGCGCGAACGGCGCCGTGCCGACCAGCCCCACCTCGACCACCTCGATCGGCTCGCTCGCGCCCTTCACCTGATGAGCCCCGTGCGCCTGCCAGCGCAGCGCCCGGCCCCACAACTCCGGGCCGACCCGTTGCCGCGCCGAGGCCGCGACTGAAGCCGAGAGCAGCACCTGCCCGGGCCGCGCCAGCGCATTCACGCGCGCGGCCAGATTCACCGCGAGGCCCTCCACGCGGCGCGCCCCGTCGTTCCGTAACAGCTCTGTGACCTCGCCCATGTGCACGCCGACGCGCACGCGCGGCAGCGCGGGCTCCTCGAAGTGCGCTTCCTGAAGCTGCAACGAGAACTGCACCGCCGCGCTCGAGGCCTCGAAGGTGAGAAAGCAGCCGTCGCCCGCGAAGTCGACGATGCGGCCCTGCCACTCGGCGGCCAGCCGCTCGATGTGTTGCCGATGCCGCGCGACCAGCGCGCCGGCCTGCGCGTCGCCGCGCGTCTCGTTCAGCGCCGTCGAGTCCTGGAGGTCCGTGAAAACGAGCGTGAGGAGCCGGGCGGTGGAGGTGTCGTCGGGCATCCGTGGGGCGATGGTGACCAGCGAGGCCC
Source organism: Deltaproteobacteria bacterium (assembly GCA_031401135.1). Classification (GTDB taxonomy): domain Bacteria; phylum Myxococcota_A; class UBA9160; order UBA9160; family UBA6930; genus VGRF01. The sequence continues at coordinate 2,564 of JANNRF010000274.1, forward strand.
TGAGAGTCCAGTGAGAAGTCAGCCTGCCTCGCGGTAGCGATGCCCGGCGATCTGCGCGCCCTCCTCCGCGAGGCGCGCGAGCGCGCGCTCGCGCAGCGGCGCCAGCGCGACCTTCTGCGAGCCCGTGAACGCAACGTCGCTCGCGTCGAACACGAGCAGCGCGCGCGGCAGCTTGTACGCGGCGAGGCGCGAGCGCAGAAACTCGCGCACCGCGTTGAGCTCAATGCCGCTCGCCCGCGAGTTCGCGCTGAGCACCACGCACAGCACGACCGCTTCGCCCAGCGTGGGATGCGGCACGCCAACTGCGTGCGCGGATTTCACGCCCGGGTACGCAGCCATCGCTTTCTCGATCTCGAGCGGTGAGACATTCGCGCCGCCCGTCTTGATCAGGCCTGCTAGGCGCCCGCGCCAATGCAGGCGGCCCTCGCCGTCGAGCCAGCCGGCGTCGCCGGTGTGGTAGAAGCCGTCGGCGTCGAAGCACGCTTCGCGCGGCTGCTTCCAGTAACCGAGCATTAGGGTCGAGCCGCGCACTGCAATCTCGCCGTGCTCGCCGGTTGCGAGCGGAGCGCCGCTCTGCGGATCCACGATGCGCAGCTCGTTGCCCGGGAGCGGCGGGCCGTGGGAGGCGTGGCGCAGCGCTGCGGGAGCGCGCGCCGGAAATGCGCTGAAGAGCGTGAAGGTTTCGCTCGTGCCGTAGGAGCCGTAGCTGCCCCACTCGTCGCGCGCGAGCGGGATGAGCTTTGCTAGGGGACTCGTGAACTCGACCTTGCGCACGCTTCTTAGGTCACGGTGCGGCGCATCGGGGTGCTCGGCCATCGACTTCTCCTGGTGCGGCCAAGCGTGCATGGTCGTCGCGCGCTCGCGCTCGATCAGAGCCAGCGCCGCGCCGGGCTCGAAGGTTTCCTGCAGTAACAAGGTTGCGCCCGCGGCGAGCGTCGCGCCGAGCGACATCGCGATGCCCGCTGTCCAAAAGAACGGCTGCGCGGTGAACACCCGATCTGCGGGCGTCAGGTCCATCAGCTCGGCGAAGCGCCAGCACTGGATGACCGCCGCGCGCTGGGCGTGGAGCACGCCCTTCGGGCGCGCGGTGGTGCCCGAGGTGTAGATGAGCAGCCCGGGATCGGCAGGCGCGACCGCGGCGGCGATCGCGGCGAGTTGTGCGCCCTGCGCGGGCGCAGCTGCGGAATCGCGCCGCGCCTGAGGAAAGCGCTCGTCACCCCAACAAGCGACGAGGCGCAGCCGCGGCGGGGGCGGCGCCTCGCGCAGCTCCGCGGCGAAATCGCGCCCGAGCAGCGTGCGCTGATGCAGCAGCACTGCGGCGTCGCTGTGTTCGAGGATGTACGCGCGCTCCTCGGGCGTCGCGAACGTGCTCACCGGCACCACGACCGCGCCCGCGAGCGCGGCGCCGAAGACCGCGATCGCCCACTCGGGGCGGTTCGCGAATAACACCCCGACGTGCTCGCCGCGCCGGGCGCCCGCAGCGAGTAGGCCACGCGCAACGGCGCGCGCCTCCTCGCGCAGCTGCGCGTACGTGAGATCGCGCCCCTCGAAGCGCAGCGCGACGCGCGGGCCGTGGCGCGCGGCGACATCGTCGAGGAAGCGCGGCAGCGTCAGGCGCGAAGCATCAGGCTGAAGTGCGAGCGAGAGATCGCCGCTCGCGCCTCCCTCAGGCATCGAGTCCGCCTGCTGGCGCCCCCAACAGTCCGCCATCGCACGCAATCGCGGTCGCGGTGATGAATCCGGCCGCGGGCGATGCCAGGAACACTGCGAGCGCGCCGATGTCCGCGGGCGTGCCGAGGCGCTTCACAGGCGTGCGCGCCACCGAGCGCGCGCGCATGACCTCCGGCATCGAGAGCACCAGCGGCGTCGCGATCAGCCCGGGCATTATGGCGTTTGCGGTGACGCCGCCCGGTCCGAACTCTTGGGCCACCGATTGCGTGAACGCGACCAGGCCCGCCTTGCTCGCCGAGTATGCGGGCTGGCCCATGCTCGGCAGCCGCGCCGCCACCGACGCGATGTTGATCACGCGCCCCCAGCCCCGCGCCGCCATTGCGGGCGCGATCGCCCGCACGCAGTGGAACGCGCCGCTCAGGTTCACGCGCAGCTCGCGCTCCCAGGCGTCGGGCTGCATCTCCGCGATGCGCGCGATGTTATTGACGATGCCGGCGTTGTTGACCAGCACGTCGATCGCGCCGAGTTCGCGCGCGACTTGCTCTGCGGCGCGCACCACCGCCTCCGCGTCCGCGACGTCCACCTCCACCGCGAGCGAGCGCCGCCCGAGCGCGCGCACAGCCTCGGTGGTGGGCGTCTCCTCCTCCGCCCCCGAGACGCGTTCGCGCATCCGGTAGTACCGCTCGCCGCGAAACGGTGCGGGGTGCGCGTCCGCGATCGCGACGTCTGCGCCCGCCTCGGCCAGCGCCAGCGCGATGCCGCGCCCGATCCCGCGCGCGCCGCCCGTAACAAGCGCAACCTTGCCCGCGAGCGCGCCGCTCATTCGGGCGCCGGCAGCTGGATTTCCGCGTCGCCGCTCGCCATCACTTCGTCGCGCTGGTTCGTCATCACCACGCGCACGCTCGCGATCGCGCGGCCCGTGCGCCGGTCTTCGGCGATCTCCGAGACTTCGCCGTTCAGGAACGTCACGTCCCCGGTGAACGCCGGCGATCGGAATGACATCTTGCTGTGCAGCACGTCGCCGTGTTCGCCCGCCCAGTTCGCGAGGTAATCGAGGATCCACGCGCCCATCGAGGCGCCGTAGCCGTAGCCGCGCGGCATGCCGATCACCTGCGCGTAGCGCTCCTGCACATGGCCGCGCGACGGGCCGTGGTAGAGGCCGTCCGCGTACGCGGGATCGAGCTTGGCGCCTTCGAGATCGCGGCTCATCTCGGGCAGCCAGCCTGCGCGCCACAGCGAAGTGGGCCCGCCGGTTTCGCCGAACGAACTCCACACGCTCATCAGGAACGCGCGCCACTCGCTGGTGAAGCTCATTAGGGTGTGCGGGCCGATCGGGCGCTTCGGCAGCTTGTCGCCCTTCTTCACGAACAGGCGCTTGCCGTGGCCGAGATCGAGGAACGAGGCGTAGTACTCGAACTTCTGTTTCTCGATCTCCTTGAGCTCGACGTCGCTCCAGCTGCGCTCGCGGTCGCTCATGAACTGCGCGCGCTCGCGGGCCTGCTCGGCGCGGTAGCGGATCGAAGTCGAGCGCTGCTTGCAGACGATCTCGCCGCGGCCGTTCACATAACTGGTGTCGCCGCGCGAGAACATCGTCGGGCCTGCGAACTTGGTCTGCGTAACTTTGTAGTCGAACAGCATGCGGTCCTGGCGGAAGGTGTCGCCGGGGTAGATGCGCGGCCCGAAGAACCACCACTCGTCGCCGCCGAACAGCATGTGCGTGCCCGGGATCGTGCCCTGGATCGCGGGCGCCGCGCCGTGGGAATCATCGGTGCAGACCGCGAACGAGAGCGGCGCCACCAAGCGGCCGAAACGGCTCGCGGTGGCATAACGCTCGTCGAAGTACAAAGGATTGGGGTTCTGCATGCCCTGCGCCCAGCGCCGAATGTCGTTCGGGGCGATCGGGTCTTTGAGTTCGCCGCCGCCGAGGGGTACGCCGATCCAGCGGTCGACATCCGTCGTGTCAAAGGTGTCGGGAGTGGCCACCAGCTTCTCCTTCTCGGTTCAGCAGGTTCACCCTATCGCGAGCGTTCCCGGCGGATCAAGCGCCCTTGAGTGAGAATGCTTTTCTCGCGGAGGCGGCGTTGCTCAGTTCCCCAAACAACTCGCCGCCTGCGGCCACGGCCGGCGCCTTCGCTCGCAAACTCGCGGCGCGTTTCGGCGAGCAGCCGCTGCTCGTGCACGCAGGCCGCGCGCTCACGTATCGCGAAGCCGACGCGCGTTCGCAGCGCATCGCGAAGGGCCTACTCGCGAGCGGCGTCGGCAAGGGCACGCGCGTTGGCGTGCTGCTGCCGAATGGCCCCGACTGGGTGCTGGCCTGGCTCGCTGCGGCGCGCATCGGCGCAGTCGTCGT
>JANNRF010000275.1:0-1667 GCA_031401135.1 Deltaproteobacteria bacterium
GCCGAGCCGCACCTCGAGATCGCGCAGCGCGTGCTGCAGCATCGCCTCCGCATGCAGCCGCTCCATCTCGACGCGCGCGCGGTTCGCGAACACCTCGAACAGCGCGACGTCGCGCGGCGATTCTGGCATCGGCTCGCTGTCGAGCGCGGCGAGATGCCCGAGCGTCTGGCCCTGCGCGCCGCGCAGCGGAACGCCGAGGTAGCTGCGCACGCCGAGCGCGACGAGGTCGACATCGGTCGGGAACTGTTTCTGCACGTCGTCCCGAAACCTGCAGAACTCGCCGCCGATGACGCGTTCGCATGGCGTCCCCGACAATCCGTACTCGACGTTTGCGCGCCAATCGCCACCACTCCAGAAGGCGAGCGTCCGGACGCGATCCTCCGCGCCCGCGAACTCCGCGACGAACGCGTGCTTCACATTGAGCGATTGCGCGAGGCCCTTGACCAGCTGCCGCAGGAAGTCGAGGCCGGCGCGATCCGCCGTGGCTTCGACGATCGACTGATAGGCAAGCTCGGCATTCCACTTCTGGAGCGAACTCGACCCGGTCACGGAAATCGCTTGGTCGGTCACAAGCTTCCCCACTCAGTCCACCCCCTCGCTGGGCTTTAGCGACGTTCGCACAGCTGGCGATGGCCCGGGTGCGGGGCGTGTGCCGCGGTTAGTGCGCCGCGAGAAATTCCTCGCGCGTGTTTGCCCTTGGAAACGGCTCGTTCGGAATGGGCACACCGAGCGCGCGACAGAGCGGCGGCCAGCCGTCGCTCGCTGTCCACTCGACGAGACGCGCGCGCGCGGCGCCTCGGCGCGCACGCGCGCGTTGTGCCGTTCGAAGGCGGCGATACACGCGGCCTCGTCGTTCAGCTGCGTGGTGAAGCGGCTCGCGAACATTGCATCGAGCATGTCGCGCCACGGATCGCCGTGCGGAACGCCCAGCGAAGCCGGGAAGATCGTCGCGGTCGCGCTCTGCCACCAGCTCGAGGCGCTGCGGGTCGAGAGCAGGATGATCGAGTCGGGAAAGCTCGCGGCGAGCTCAGGCCAATAGGAGCACGCGGGCCAATCCACCGCCGCCGCGTACCCGCTCATCAACTGTTCCCAATCGACGGCGCCTCCGCGTGCGGCGGTCGTCCACGCCGGGATGTGCTCCGGGTGCGCGAACACCTCGGCCATGTGGTAGCAGGGCGCCCCTAACAGCTTCTCCAGCGCGAGCTTCAGCGACAGCGTGCCAGTACGTCCGAGTCCGGCGCCGACGACTCGAAGCGTCATGGTTCGCTCAGGCTCTCCACACGGTCGGGCCCTTGCCTGCCATCATGTCCTGCGCGGCGAGTAGGTCCACGCGATACGGCGTGAGCTTCAGCACGCCATAGGTCGGATCCGTCACGCCGCCCTTCCAGAACATGGCCGGGTCGTAGCCAACCGGCGCAGGCGCGTTCTTGATCAGGTCCCAGACGCGCTGCTTGGTGGGCGCGTCGTCCTGCCACTCCGCCTTGGCCTGCACCACGACGGTGTCGTGCTGCGGATCCCAATAACTGAGCGCCGCGTTCGCGTTGCCGGCGAGATGCTTCGTCTTCAGCGTCTGGCGGCCGGTCGCGATCCAGCCGGTCGCGCCTTCCCAGACGGGGTGAAGCACGCGCGAGAACGGGCGGCCTTTGGTGTCCATCGTCGTGACCGTG
>JANNRF010000276.1:0-2278 GCA_031401135.1 Deltaproteobacteria bacterium
CGTTCGAGGTCGAGGCGCGGCTCGCCGAAATCGACGCCGTGCTCGCGCATCGCGCGCGCCTGCTCGATCACGTCGGCGACGTGCAGCAGCGCCTTCGACGGGATGCAGCCGACGTTGGTGCAGACACCGCCGAGCGTCGCGTCACGCTCGACGAGTGTTACGGAGAGGCCGAGATCGGCCGCGCGAAACGCCGCGGTGTAGCCGCCGGGGCCACCGCCAAGAACCAAGACTTGTGCGCGCGCGGCAGAGCTGGGCGCGACCACGAGAGCGGGCGCGGCAGCGCGCGCGGGCTTCTCAGGTTCCGCGATCGCAACCGCCGCCTCGACTTCCAGCGTCAGGATGGCGTCGCCTTCGCTGACCTTGCCGTTCACGCGCACCGCAAGCGCGACGACCACGCCAGCCGCGGGCGCCGGCACCTCCATGCTTGCCTTATCGCTCTCGATCACGACCAGCGACTGCTCGCGCTCAACGCGATCGCCGACTGCGACGAGCACTTCCACCACGTCGACGTCGTGGAAATCGCCGATCTCCGGGACGCGCACCACCAGTTGTTGGGTAGCCATGCTCAGACCAGCAGCAGCCGCAGGTCCGCGAGGAGCTGCGCGAGGCGTGTCGTGAAACGCGCGGCATCGGCGCCGTCGATTACGCGATGGTCGTAGGAGAGCGAGAGCGGCAGTAGCAAGCGAGGCACGAACGCGCCCCCTCGAAAGACGGGCTTCCACTCCATCTTCGAAACGCCCAGGATCGCCACCTCGGGGTGGTTCACGATCGGCGTGAAGAAGCTGCCGCCGATGCCGCCGAGGCTCGAGATGCTGAAGGTGCCGCCTTGCAGATCGCCGGGCGTGAGCTTGCGCGTGCGGGCGCGCGCCGAGAGGTCTTCGAGCGCGCGCGCGAGGTCGAAAAGGCCCTTCGAATCGGCGTTCTTGATCACGGGCACGACCAGGCCGTTCTCCGTGTCGACTGCCACGCCCACGTGGAAGTAGCGCTTCAGCACGAGCGCCTCGCCGGTGCGGTCGAGGGACGAGTTGAAGTGCGGGAACTCTTTCAGCGCAGCTGTTACGGCCTTTACCACGAACGGCAGGAAGGTGAGCTTCACGCCGCGCTTCTCGGCTTCGCCCTTCATCGATTTGCGGAACTCGTCGAGTTCCGTGATGTCGGCGTTGTCGTGCTGCGTGACGTGCGGGACGGTGACCCAGCTGCGGTGCAGGTTGGCGGCGCTGATGCGGCGCACGCGGTGAAGCGGCGAGAACTCCGTCGGACCCCACTTCGAGAAGTCGATCTCGAGCGGCGCAGCGACCGAGATGCCCGCGATCGCTACGCCGCTGGCGCCGCGGCCGGAAAGCGAGGCCTTCACGAACGCCTGCACGTCTTGGCGCTGTACGCGGCGCTTTCGACCGGTTCCCGGCACGAGCGTGAGATCGACGCCGAGTTCGCGCGCGAGCTGGCGCACCGAGGGGCTCGCGTGGGCGCGCGCGGCGCGCATCTCATCGCTCGCCGCAGCACCTCGCGCGGAGGTGAGCGCGTTGGGCGTGCCGATCAGCACCTCTTCGTCTTCGGGCTCGCTGCTGCGCGCGAGCGGGGCCGGCGCAGGTCTTGGTGCAGGCGCGCTCGGCTTGTTGGGCGCCGCGGGCGCAGGCGCCTTCGCGCTCGCGGCATCGAGGCGAATCACCGCGATCACCTGGCCCGCGCTCGCTTTGTCTCCGACGCGCACGCGGATTTCCTCGATCACGCCCGTCGCCGGCGACGGCACCTCCATCGTCGCCTTGTCGCTTTCAAGCACGATCAGCGATTGGCCCTCACTGACATGCTCGCCGACGCTCGCGAGTACTTCGACGACGTCGACCGCGTCGAAGTCGCCGATGTCGGGCAGCAGAAACTCGACTTTGTCCGCCACGTTCCCCTGCCTCCCATTGTTTTGCTACTTCGCTCGGCTACGCCTCGCTGCGCGCTTCGCTTGCCTAACTGTTCGCCGGGTTGGGCTTCTCAGGGTCGACGCCGTACTTCTCGATCGCGAGCCGCACGGTGGCAGGCGGGAGGCGTCCCTGGTCGCAGAGCGCCTTCAGCGCCGCGGTCGCGATGAAGCCGCGATCGACCTCGAAGAAGCGGCGCAGCCGCTCGCGCAAGTCGGAGCGGCCGAAGCCGTCGGTGCCGAGCACCCGATACGGCGCCGGCACGTAGGGCCGAATCTGGTCAGCGACGCCGCGCACATAATCGGTGGAGGCGATCACCGGGCCGCGCCGCCCCGCGAGCTGCTCCGCGACGTAGCTCTTGCGCTGCG
>JANNRF010000277.1:0-2892 GCA_031401135.1 Deltaproteobacteria bacterium
TGTCGGCGACGAGCGTGGGCGGGTCGCCTGGCCGGCGCGGCGCTTCTTCGTGCGGCACCGCGCGCCCGATCACGCGCGCGACGCCCGTAATCACTTCGCGGTTGCTGCGGCCGATGCCCGAGCCGAGGTTGTAGCCGCCGCCCGGGCCGCCTGATAACAGCGCCTCGATCGCGCGCACATGCGCATCGCCGAGATCCGTGACGTGGATGTAATCGCGCACACAGCTGCCGTCGGGCGTCGGGTAGTCGCTGCCGTAGAGCGAGAGCTTCGGCCGCAGGCCCGCGGCGGCTTCGAGCGCCACGGGGATTAGGTGGATCTCCGGCTCGTGGCATTCGCCGAGGCCGCCCGCTGGATCGGCGCCGCTGGCGTTGAAGTAGCGCAGCGCGCTCCAGCGCATGCCGTGAGCGTGCTCCACGTCGGCGAGCATGCGCTCGACCATCAGCTTGCTCGCGCCGTAGGGGTTGATCGGCGCCTGCGGCGTCGTCTCCGCGATCGGCTGCTTCTCCGGGTGCCCGTACGTTGCGGCGGTTGAGGAGAGCACGAACGCGCGCACGCCAGCGGCGAGGCTCTCGGCAATCAGGTTCGCCGAGCCCGCCACGTTGTTGCGGTAGTAGAGCAGCGGCTTCGCGACCGACTCGGCGACCGAGAGCGACGCCGCGAAGTGCAGCACGCCGTCGATCGGGCCGTGTTCGCGGAAGAGGCGCGCCATCGCCGCGCGATCGCCGATGTCGGCGACCACCAGCGGCGCTCCCTGCGCGAAATCCGCGCGGCCCGCGCGCAGGTCGTCGACGACGACGGCCTGGTGGCCCGCGCGCAGAAGTGCGCGCAGGGTGTGGCTGCCGATGTAGCCGGCGCCGCCAGTCACGAGCAAACGAGCCAGATCATCCTCCTCTGCCGTGTTAGTTTGCGCGCGTGAGCGAAGTCGTCCACACCGCCGAGTTCGAGACGCCCTTCGGCGCGATGGCCTGCGCATCGACCGACCGCGGTGTGTGCTTCATCGAACTCCCGCGCGCGAGTGGGCGCGGCATCGCCGGCTGGGTGCGCCGCTTCGCACCCGAAGCGCGCATCACCACGGGTTACGCCCCGAACCGCGCAGCTATTACGCAAATTCAGGAGTACCTCGCGGGCAAGCGCGAAGAGTTCCGCCTCCCGCTCGACTTGCGCGCGACGGGTTTCCAGATTCGCGTGTACGCCGCGCTGCTCGAAATCCCGTACGGCGAGACGCGCAGCTACGGCGAGATCGCGCGCGCGATCGGCGAACCCGACGCGCCGCGCGCTGTCGGCGCCGCGAACGGTGCGAACCCGTTGCCGCTCGTAGTGCCGTGCCATCGCGTGATCGCAGCCGGCGGCAAGCTGGGAGGCTTCGGCGGCGGCGTTGCACTGAAGAAACGCCTGCTCGCGCTCGAACACGGCAAGCACCCCGCGCTGGGGGAGATGCTTTAGGCGCGAGTCGCGCGTGTACAGGTCGCCAGCAGAATGACGGTGAATCTGCTGGCGCCCGTGGGTCACACCTTCGCGAGCGCTTGCGCCAGATCCGCGATCAGGTCGTCGCTGTCCTCGATGCCGCAAGCGAGCCGCACCAGCGAGTCCGTAATACCCCAGCGCAGGCGCTCTTCCTGCGGCTGATCCCAGTACGACATCAGCACCGGCATTTCGACGAGCGACTCGACGCCGCCCAGGCTCGGCGCGATGTACGGGATGCGGCAGGCGTCGGTGAAGCGGATCGCGGCGTCGAGATCGCCCGCGATCTCGAACGTGACCACGCCCGCGAAGCCCTTCATCAGGCGCGTCGCCACCGCGTAGTCCGGGTGCGAGGCGAGGCCCGGGTACCAGACGCGCCGCACTTTGGGGTGCGCCTCGAGGAAGCGAGCCACCGCCATGCCGTTCTCGTTGTGGCGCAGAACGCGCAGCGCGAGCGTCTTCATGCCTCGTAACAACAGATGGCTCGCGCCCGGATCGAGGATGCCGCCGAGCACGCCCACCGCGTCGCGGATCGGCTTGATCTCCGCCGCCGAGCCGGCCGCCACGCCCGCGATCAAATCATTATGGCCGCCAAGGTACTTCGTGGCGCTGTGCAGCACGATGTCCGCGCCATCCGCGAGCGGCGCATGATTCACCGGCGAAGCGAACGTCGAATCGACGATCACCTTGACGCCGCGCTCGTGGGCAATGCGCGCCGCCTCGGGCAAATCGATCACGCGCAGGTACGGGTTCGTGGGCGACTCGGTGAAGAAAAACACCGTGTCGTCCCGCAGCGCATCCTTCAGCGCGATCGTGTTCGCCGCCTCGATCACGGTCGCCTCGACCTCGAGCTTCGAGAGGTACTGCCGGATGAACTGCCGCGTGCGCCGGTAGCAATCGCTCGTCACCACGATGTGCCCGCGCCGCGGCAACAGCGCGAGGAACGTCGTCGTCGCCGCCGCCATGCCCGAGGCGAACAACACCGCCGCCTCCGCACCCTCGAGCTCGCAAACCTTCCGCTCCACCGCCCGCCAGCTCGGGTTCGAGTACCGCCCGTACTCATCGCGCTCGAGCCGCCCCTCCGCGTACTCGCGCACCTCCGCCGAGTCTCGGAACCAAAACGTCGACGTCTGATGAATCGGCGTCGTCAGCGCTGCGCTCTCCTTGTGAGCCCGCTCGCCGCCATGAACGGACCGAGTCGACTCGCCAAGCCCGGGTTTCTTCTCGTCACTCATGCAAAACCCAATTTCCCCTAAGAGTTCCGCAAGTTAGTCGCGGCCAAACGCAGCTGCCATAAAGCCAAAGCCACGAATCACCCAACAAAAAGAGTGGATCGGAGCGCGGCTCAACCGCGCGCGCCCATACCCCCCCCCAATTTGTAAAGACCCCCCCGTCCGCCCCACGCACCGGGCAAAACCCGGAGGGCGCGGG
>JANNRF010000278.1:0-20984 GCA_031401135.1 Deltaproteobacteria bacterium
TGCGCCTAACACTCGATGGCGCGCCGCTCGGCGCCGCCGACGCGCCACATCTCTGGCGCCCCGCGCGCGGCAAGCACGCGCTCGTGCTCACGGACGCAGCCGGAGCGGAGCTCGATAGGGTGGAGTTCGTGGTGCGCTGAGGGCGAGGCGCAGAGCGGGAACTCCGTGCCTCACCCTTCGCGCGCGCCCGACTCCGCGGCGCGCTTCAGCGCGCCCAGCATCGCGTGCCGAATCGCGCCGCTGCCGAGCCGAATCGCGCGCCAGTACCACGCGAACGCACGGCGCGAGGCCTCGTCGGCGCAGTGAATGCGTGTGTCGGTGGAGAGGAGCGTCGCGCCGTCGGCCTCGGGCGTGAGCAGGAAGTTCGTCACGACGCGCGCGGTGCCGGGCGGCGGGGCGTCGCGAAAGGTTGCGGCGTCGCTCGCGAGGATCTCGCCGGTCGCTTTCCAGAAACGCCCTGTGAGACCGAACACGATCTCGCGCGGTTCATCTGCGAGCAGGGCGAAGCCTTCGAGCGCCATGATGCCGAGGCGTCGCGTCTCGCCGCGCGGTCGGCGCAAGCGCGCGAGAGTCGCGCGCGGCGCGAACACGAGACCCGGCAGCGCACGCAGAGTCATCAGGGCGCGCACAAGCGGAATGCGCGCGACATCGATCTCGTGCAGCGCGCGCTGCACGGCCTCGGCGGAGGCGCGCACACGCTTCTCGTGGTGCTCGGAGAACTCGTACGCGGGAAGCCAGGAATCGAGGTGCATCGGTTCGCCCAGATCGGTCTCGAAGCTCTGCGGCTGCAGTGACGCCGGTGGGCGGTCCGCGGCGGAGGTCGTTGCATGGGTGCTCAGTCGAGGGCCTTGTCGAGAAACATCTGCTTGTCGACAGAGGCCCAAACCACTTTGTAGTACTCGCTGACCAGACCCGGGTAGTACACGTTGTCGAAGCGAAGCTTGACCTTGGTCTGCTCGGGTGACTGCTTGACCATCGACAGTGTCAAGCCGGACATTCCCCGCGACATCATGTTGGTAGCCCCTTCGACGTCGAACATGTCGTCCATCGGGCCCTTACTGTCGAGGATATTAGGCGGGTATCCCTTCGCCAACGCATACTGGCGTGTGGCCTCGTGCTGGAGACTCTGCAGCTGTTCGGGCGGCAATTCGGGTATCGACGCGGTGATGTAGCCCGAAACGCGTTCCATGTTCTGCACTCGGCAGCCAAGCGAAGCCAGCGCGACGGTCATCGCGTCGAACACCACGTCGAAGGATTTGTCGAACTGCCGGTCACCAACTGCCAGCGCCATCTGGTCGCGCTGATTGTGCCAGGCCTGGATGTCAGGACTGTTCATCAGGTCCTGCATCAGTTTTTGCTTGGCGAACATGCTCTCTTGGCCGGCCATCGACTGTCGCTGCATCTCTTCCATCTGCTTCGCGAAGTCGCCACCACCGCCCATACCCATCGGTCCGCCGCCGCAGCCGGTGAGCAGGGCGATGGAAACCAGGATTCCTGTGAGTCTCATAGGTGGGCCTGTTCCGATCTAGAAGGAGCTGGCGCGTGCGGAGTAGTCGACCACGGTCTTGTTGCTGTCGAACTTGACGATGACCGTCAGCGACCGGAACGACGTGGCCATGCTCGAACTCGACTTCGCCCGGTTGCCGGCAACGCCAGCCGAGAGATTGGCCGAATTGAAGAACACGCCGAGATCCACTGCGCCCTGCAGGGCGCTGCTCTTTGTGTCGACATCGGTCTGTGTGACGCTGCGCTCGTAAACCCAGGTCTCTAGGCCTGCCGCGTCAGTCGTCGAAATATTCGGGCCGCCGAACAACTCGAGTAGATCGACCTGCGTGGTCTCGCCCTTCTGCACCTGCGACGTGACCGCTCCGTAGGACAGGGCGCTCGGCTTGACGAGGAGCTCACCTGAAGCTTCCGGCGGAGCGGCGGCACTTCCGGCGGGCTCCGCGGGAAGCGGGCTCATGCTGCAGGCTGCCAGCGTGAGTGTGATTAGAGATGCGCCGGCCAAGACCCAATCGCCATGGTTTTTCATCATCTCTCCCTGATTACCAACACGCGCCGACATTACTACACCCGCGCAGCCCAAAGCGATCAAAACTGGCGCGCCCCTTTTACGGTCATCGCTCTGCGCACGCTGAAATCCCTAACGCTTCCCCGCCTGCGCCTTCGCGAAGCGCTCGAGCATCGCCTTCTTCGCGGCCTCTTCATCGACGCCCTGGCCGCCGCGGAAGGCGACCGCGTAGGCGCCGGCCATCTGCTTCATGATGTCGCCGATCGTGCAGTAGCCGGCCGCGAAATCGCTCGGCGTCTTGCCGCCGAGCCCACGCTTCGGCGTGGTGTCGACATGGGTCGCCTGCGCGCGCAGCGCGCCCACTGTCGCCTCCGCGCGCGGCACGTGCTTGAACGGGTCGTAGGAGAAGTGCTTCATCGCGTTCCTGTGCGTGATCGCGTCGATGTCCGCGCCGGCGACGCCCGCGATGCTCTGCCAGAGCACCTCGGGCGAGTTCGGCCAGGTGCTGTCGGAGTGCGGGTAGTCGCACTCCCAGGTGATCGAATCGAGACCGATTAGGTCGCGGTTTCGCACACCGACGGCGTCGTCGATGAAGCAGGTCACGATGTGATCGCGGAACACGTCGCTCGGCAGCCGGCCGTCGAAGCTGTTGAGCGTCCACTGGTGGTGATGGCGGTGCACGTAATCGGCCCGCTCCAAGAAGTACGGGATCCAGCCGATGCCGCCTTCGCTGAGCGCGAACTTCAGGTTCTTGTACTTGGGCAGGAACTTCGAGTAGACGAGTTCATTGACGCCGTTGTAGAGCGTGATCGGCGTGCCGGTGATCATGATCTCCACCGGCGCGCTCATGTCCTGCAGGTTCATGCCGGTGCCGCTACCGATGTGCATGCACAGCACGGTCCCGCACTCGTCGGCCGCCTCCCAGATCGGCTTCCAATAATCACTGTGCAGGCTGGGATAGCCGAGGCCCGGCGGCACGTCGGGGAACGTCATGGCGTGGCAGCCCTTGCGCGCGAGCCGGCGGATCTCGTCTGCGGTGGCTTGCGGATCCCAGAGCATCGGCAGCGCGAGCGGGATGAAGCGGCCCGGCGCGCCGCCGCACCAGTCGTCGACGTGCCAGTCGTTGTACGACTGCGCCAGCACGCGGCCGAGCTCCTTGTCTTCGATGCGCCCGAACAGCTCGCCGCAAAAGCCCGTCATCGACGCGAAGCACAGCGAACCGAGCACGCCGTTCACGTTCATGTCGTCGATGCGCGCTTTGCGGTCGTAACAACCGGGGCGCAGCTGCGAGAGCGCCGTCGGCTCCATGCCGTACTCGTCGGGCGGGCGGCCGGCGACGGCGTTCAGCCCGACGTTCGGCACCTGCTGGCCCTCGAAGTACCAGACATCGGCGCCGTTCTCTTTCTGCAACAGCCGCGGCGCGCGCGCGCGCCACTTCTCAGGGACGTGCCGCTCGAACAGGTCCGCCGGCTCGCAGACGTGGTCATCGACGGAGACGAGGATCAGGTCGTTCATCTGCATGGCGTCGGCCTCCACGATTCGCGGCAGCCTATCACGTGGAGATTGCGCGAATGCGGAAAGCGCCGGCCGCCCGCGCCGCGGCGATGCTCAGCGCGGCGTGCGATCTCGCACGATGATTCGCGCGACGACGTGGCGGCCGGTCGCCTCGAACTCGCGGAAGAGCGCCTGCGCTTCCGCGTCGGCGTCGATCTTGTTTTGCCCTTCCTCCATCGCGGCGAGGCTCGAGTGCGCGGTGGTGATCAGGATCGCACCGGTGCCCGTGCCGGCGGAGGTGGCCTGCCAGATGCGCGGCACCGAAACGCCGAGGCGCGCGAAGTTCTCCGTGAGCCGCGGCAGCAGCCCGAGGTACGCAGCCGGATCGCCGCCCGCGCGCACGATCAGGCCGGTCGAGTAGCCGCCCGGAGTGATTGGGGTCGGCAGGGCGCCCGCGGGCGTGCGGTCCACGTACAAGCTCGAGGCCTCGAGCGTCCCTAATCCTTGCAGCTGCTTGAGGACGGCCTGGAAGTGCGCGTCGCCCGTGAGCTTGTCGGACGCCTCGCCCAGCGCTGCGAGGCTCGGGTACTCGGTGGACACGTAGAAGAGGCCCGTCGACTCGCCAGCGAACGTCGCTTGCACCACGCTCACGGTCGGGACACCGAGCTGCGTTCGAATCAGAGACGCCTGCTTCACGAGATCGAGCCACGCGCTCTCGTCACCCTCGACGCGCACCGTCACCACTGACCACACGGCGGCAGCGTTCGCCAGGGTCGCGCTCGAGGCCAGGAACGCGGAAGCGAGAGCGAACGCCAATAACAAACGCTGGCGAAGCATCGGGATCCCCTTTCGATGGGCGCAGCGCGCGCGTGGCGTCGAGCCGCACTTGCGACCCGGGGGCCGACACGCGAGCCATGAGACTCTACGCGCATCGCCACCCTTTAAGGAGAGACTTCGCGACGGACGTCTGCCGCCGTCGCGCCGAGGCACTCGCTGATTCCCATGAGGAGCGGCGGTCCCGCAGTTGTTTGTGGCAGGTTCTGCCCGAGCGGTTCCGAGTCTGGCGCCGCCTTCTCGCGCGAGCCGAGTAGGGGGCGACGTGAACCTCGAGACCGACGCGACGAAGCGGGGGCTGACGCGTTGCGCGGCGGCGCGATGCGGAGTGAGATCGCCGGCATGATCGAAGTCACGGGTCTCACGAAGCGCTACGGAGAACTCACGGCCGTGAACGAGCTCTCCTTCACGGTGCGCCCTGGCGAGGTGCTCGGCCTGCTCGGCCCGAACGGCGCTGGCAAGACCACGACGCTGCGCTGCCTCGCCGGGATCATTCCGCCCGCACAGGGCGCGATCCGGATCGCGGGCAGAGATCTCGAGCGCGAGCCGATTGCCGCCAAACAAGAGCTCGCGTTCATTCCCGACGAGCCGCGGCTGTTCGATCATCTCACCGCGGCCCAACACCTGAGCTTCGTCGGGCGGCTCTACCGCGTCGCCGACGCCGCGACCCGCGGGCCAGCGCTGCTCGAAGAGTTCGGCCTCGCCGACAAAGCCGGCGCGCTCCCAGGCGAACTCTCGCGCGGCATGAAGCAAAAACTCGCGATCGCGTGCGGCTTGCTGCATCGGCCGCGCGTGATCTTGTTGGACGAGCCGCTCACGGGCCTCGACCCGTCCGGGATCCGCGCGATGAAACAGACGCTGCGGCGCCTCGCCGCCGAGGGCGCGGCTCTCGTGCTCAGCTCGCACTTGCTCGGATTGTTAGAGGAGGTGTGCAGCCACGTGCTGATCGTGAAGGCCGGCCGCAAGGTGGCCGACGGTGCGCTCGACGAGGTACGGCGGCGCTTCGCAGAACACCCCGATGCGAGCCTTGAAGACGTGTTCTTCAAGCTGACGGAGGAAGCCGGCACGCCGCCGGGACGCGCATGAAGAATGCGCTGCTGTATCTCGCGCTTCAGAGCCGGGCGAACTCACTGCGCGCCCTGCTGCTGCGGCTCCGCCAACCTCGCTACGCGATCGGCGCGCTGCTGATCGCGGCGTACGTGTGGTTCCTCCTCCTGCGCAGGTTGCGTGACCCCGGCGCCGCCGCGGCGGCCCTCGGACTCGGCGGGACATGGAGCGTCGATTTCGCAGCGTTTCTGCTTTTCGTCCTCACGGTCGGCGGCTGGATTCTCGGAGGGCGCAAGGCGACGCTCAACTTCAGCGAAGCCGAGGCCGCGTGGCTCTTCCCGGCGCCGCTCTCGCGCCGCACGCTCGTGCACTTCAAGTTGCTGCAGCTGCAGCTCGGGATTCTGTTTTCTGCGCTCGTTCTCACAGCTCTCAGCAGCGGTGAGGGGACGGCGCGCATTCCACGCTTCGGCGGGATCTGGATCGTGCTGTCATTTCTCCAGCTGCACGGCGTCGCGGGCGCCTTCACGCGCGAACGCTTGGCCGCTCTCGGTCTCGACCCCTTCCGCCGCCGCATCGCCATCGGCGTGTTGTTGTTGGGGCTCACGCTGGCGACTTGGCTCTCGGCGCGCGCTGGCTTCGCGGGGCCGAGCGGCCTGCTCGCTGATTTCGTGGCTCTCCTCAGCACGCTGCTCGCGACGCCGCCGCTCGGCTGGGTGCTCGCGCCGTTCCGCCTGGCCGTGGCGCCGATGCACGCGGCGAGCGGCAGCGAGTTGTTCCGAGCCTGGCTGCCTGCGCTGGCGCTGCTCGCGGCACATTACGTGTGGGCCATGCGCGCGATCGTCGGCTTCGAGGAGGCGTCCGCCGCGCAAGCCGAGAAACGCGCGATCGCCGTGCGAGCGATGCGCGGTGGGCAACGCGGCGCGTTCTTGCGGCCCCGCAAAGCGCAAAGCGAGCCATTCGCGCTCGCGCCACAGGGCCGGCCGGAGATCGCCTTCCTCTGGCAGCGCCTGATCGCCGCCGGCGCGTGGGCCTTCCCGCGCTCGCTGCTGACCGCCGCCGCAATTCCGATCGGCGTCGCGGCGTGGCTGCGGGGCTCAGCGGAGTGGGCGCCGTCGCTGGGCATCGTGAGCTTCGTCGCAGCCATCATCGCGGCGCAGTTGTTGCTTCTCGGGCCGGTGCTCGCGCGGGGAAGTCTGGCGCAACTGTTCGAGCGGATCGACGTGGTGAAGACCTATCCGCTGAATGGCTGGCAGGTGGTGTTAGGCGAGTTGCTCGGGCCGAGCGCGATCCTCAGCGCGCTGGAGCTGACGTTGCTTTCGCTGGCTGCGCTCGGGGCGGGCAGAGTGCTCGGGGATCCCGAGCCGACGCTCGCGCTGGCGGGCTGGATCGCGGCCATGGCGCTCGTGCCGCCGTTCGCGGGGCTGCTGTTCGGCGCGCAGCTCGGCGTGTTGCTGGCGCTGCCGGCGTGGTTCCGCGCGGGCGCCTCGGCGACGCCGGGCCTCGAGCAAATGGGCCAGCAGCTGGTCTTCATGTTCGTCTCGTTGCTCGTGTTCATCGGCGCGATCCTGCCCGCGGGCCTAGCTGCCGCGCTCGCCTACTTCGTCGCGCAAGCGCTCACTGGCAGCCTCGCGGTCTCGATCACTTGCGCCGGCCTGGCTGGGGCGGCCGAGTTGTCGGTCATGTTCGCCGCGATGGTTTGGTGGCTGGGGAGGCGCTTCGACCGCCTCGACCTCGCGCTGGATCTAGCGCACTGAGCGCATGTCCATCGATTAGGCGAGGTACATCCCGCCGTTCGCCGGAATCACCTGCCCGCTGATGTATCCGCTCATCTTCGGGTCGGCGAGGAAGCACACCACCGCGGCCATGTCTGCGGGCTCCGCGACGCGGCCCACCAGCGTGGCGCGCGCCATCCCGGCGATGCCTTGCTCGCCGACAGCCGCGAGCATGGGCGTGTTCACGGGCCCCGGCGCAATCGCGTTCACGCGCGCGCGGTAGCCCGAGAACTCGCGCGCGGTCGTGCGCGTCATCGACTCGATCGCGCCCTTGGCGGCGGTGTAATCGATCTGGCCGACGTTGCCGTTGCGGCCCGAGACCGACGAGAAGTTCACGATGAAGCGGTTCACGCCGTCCGCGAGCGGCTGGTTGCCCGCGTTCTTGAACAGCACATGCCAATGCTGCGCCGCGACCTCGCGCGTGAACAGGAAGGTGCCGTGCACGTGCACGGCCATCACCAGCTTGAACTCGTCGAAGGACTTCTTAGGGATGCGCGCGTCGCGGGTGATGCCGGCGGTGTTGACGACGCCGTTGATCACGCCGGTGGCTTCGAGCGCGTGCCCGACCGCGCGCTGCACGTCGGCCTCCTCGGCCACGTTCGCGCGTGCGGTGAGCGGCTTCACCGCCGCGACTCGCGCGATCTGCGCTTGCGCTTCTGCGAGGCGCCCCTCGTCGAGATCGACCAGCACCACCTGCGCGCCGTGCTCCGCGAGCATGCTCGCGATGGCGAAGCCGATGCCCTGGGCCGCGCCAGTAACAAGGTGGGTTTCGCCGGTGAACGCTCCGTCTCGCAGTACGCGGGCCATGGCATCGCCTCCTTCGCGAAAGGGAGGAGGATGGCTTTGCGCTGCGGACGGCTCAAGGGGAAAGGGCCGTGCTCCGGCTCTTCGCACGTGCGGCGCGCCTCAGAGTTCCACGAACACCAGCGAGCGCGCCGGCACCTCGAAGATCGGCGATGCGGTGACCGCACGCGGCGCGGCGGAAGGATCGCTGAAGACGAGGATGGCCCGCGGCGTGCGCGGCTGGCTGCCCACCCGGACGCGCGCAAGCTGCGATGTGTTGCCGCGGTTCACGTACAGCGCGCGCAGCTCGCCCGCCGGCAGGCGCGACACGAGCAGCGAGCCATCCGGCGAGAGCCGCCCATCGGAGTGACTGGTCGGAGGCAGCCGGACCGCGCCAGCAACGATTAGGCGCGCGAGCAGCTCGTAGGCGCGCAGCAGCGGCTTCGCTTGGCCGGAGTGGCTGACCGGCCCGAGGGTGATCGGCGGGAAGAAATCCCAGAGCAGCGCGTGGTGGGCGCGATCGAGGCCGGCTGCGCTGCCGAGGGCTATTACGGTCGCGGCGTGCAGCGCGGGCTCGATGCTTGCCGCGTAGGCGGCGTCGCCATTGCGCGCGAGATCCGGCCCCCACTCCGCGAGCGCGAGTTCGGCGCCCGCGTAATTCCGCGACGCGCGCCTGGCAGCCGCCACGCTTTCGATCGCCGAGACGACGCGCAGCGGATCGTCCGCGTAGGCGTGAAAAGAGAAGAAGTCGGCGGGCGGGGGCTCTGGCGCTGCGTCGAAGGCGGAGATCACCCGAACGGCGTTGGCCGGATCGGCGAAGCTCGCGAGCCCGAAGCGAAGTGCACGCAGCTCGGGATCGCTGGCGGCGTTTCGCATCGCATCCAGTTCGACCAGCGTCGTAATCGTCATCTCGAAGAAGCGGTCGAGTGGGCCCGGGCGATCTTCGAAGCTCGGATCCCAAAAGAACGGGAGCTCGGGCTCGTTCCAGAACTCGACGTGGGTGATGGGCCGGCCGGGCTCGCCGGGAGTGCCGACGACGAGCCGCCGCAGCATGCCGGCCACCGCCGCCGCGAACACGCCGGCGTTCTCTGGCCGCGCGTTCGAGACGGCGTTGCGGAACGTCGACTGGCAGTCGCTGCGCTGCGGCGAGCGATTCACCGACAGCGCGCGAGGCATGGAGTCCACCGACAGAAACGGGCGCGCGCCGAAAGCGAGCGCGACGTCGGCGGCAGCGCGCACGTAGGCCAGCCGATAGCGCGTGTCGTCTTGCGTGTCGGCGAGCGAGACGGGCGCGCCGGTGTCGGCGAACCAGTCGCGCGCAGCGATTAGGTCGAGATCGCTCGCGCCGGCGGGAGCCGCCTGAAAGGGCGCGTGAGCGCACGGCGCGCCCGTGCTGAGCGCCGGCAGGATCCAAGTCGCAGTCTCCCAGCGCCCGAGGCCGATTCGCCAATCTGCGCCTGCAAAGCCTGCGGCAGCGAGCGCGGGCTTCAGGCCGGGCGCTTGGGCGTAGCCGAGCATCTCGCCCGAGAGGTCGTAATAACCGAGCAATGCAGGCGAGAGCGCCTCGCCCTGCGCCTGCGCGTCGAGTTGCACCTCCCAGGCCACCGGATGTGCGCCGCCGCCGCTTCCCGAGCTGCCGCAGGCGAGCGCGCAAAGCGCGAGCGTCAGAGACGCGAGCTTCATCGGTTTCAGTCGCGGATCTTGCGCAGCTTCTCGCGCTGCTCGGGCGACAGCAGGTTGCGGATGCGGATCAAGAGGCCCATGTGCGCCTCTTTCACGCGCATCTCCGCGATCAACACTTCGTGGATCGACGCGAGCAGAGCTTTCTCGTCGATCGCCTCGGCGGCCGACTGTTCCTCGATCGCGCCGAAGTGCTCGAGCATCGAGAGCTGGTGCTCGGTGGTAGAGCCGGTGACGCGCGAGATGTCCTTCATGATCTCCGTGCGCTGCGTGCGTTCGAGGCCGATCGCCCTGGCGTGCTGGAGCACGAGTTCGGGAGCAAAGAAGTGCTTCATGAACTCCGGATCTTCCTCGTCGTCCGCGGCGAGTGCGGGCGCGGCGAGCGAGAAGAACAGGAGCGCGAGGATCGCGAGCGGGCGCTTCATACGGAGAACCTCCGGGCGGGTGTGGTGCGAGAGTGGCTGTCGAGCGCGGGCGCTGGTGAGACGGGCGGCGCAGGGATTAGGGAGTTCGAGAAGCCGCCTCCGAGTGACGGCAGCGGTGAGGCGAGCAGCGCGTCGGTGGGCGAGTGCATGCTCCCGAGTGCGATTAGGGGCGCGCTGCGTGTGGGCGCGCCGGGTTGCGGCGCGCTCGTCGAGATCCACCACGCGAAGCCGGCCATCGCGGCGCCGGTGAGCGGGAGCGCGAGGCGCAGCCAGACCAGGCGCGGGTTGCGCGCGGCGTCCTCGCGGCTCACGCGCGCAACCAACTCCGCGAGCGTCGGCGCTCGCTGCGCCTCGTCGTCGCGCAGGCGCGCGAAGGCGCCGCGCAGTGCGAGCTCGTCGCCCTTGCCGCGGTCGTTGCGAGGCTCAGCCATTCGCGTCTCGATCGGCCGCGAGATCGCCCAACAACTCGCGCAGCCTCTGCTTGCCGCGGGCATAATGAGTGCGCGCGGTGCCGAGCGCGACGCCCGCCACCCGTGCAGCTTCTTCGATCGTGAGCTCGCCGTAGAACACGAGGTGCAGGATCTCGCGCTGGCGCCCCGGGAGCTGTGCGAGTGCCGCCACGAGGAGCGCGCTCTCGCGGGAATGATCGAGGCGCGCGTCGGGCGCTGCGGATGCGCGCGAAGCGTCGCCGGCGCGCGGCGCGAGCTCGTCGCGCGCGATCGGGCGCAGGAGAATCAGGCTGCGCACGAGCGCGCGGCGGCGACGCTCGCGCGCGGTTTGCCGAATCACCCCGAACGCGAAGGTGCGAAAGCTCGAGCGGCCGTCGAAGCGCGCGCGGCCATCGAGCAGCTTGAGCACGCTCGCTTGCAGCACGTCATCGGCCTCCGTCGCGTTCCAGTTCGATTGCGCGAGCGCCCAGCCGCGGCCCACCGCGAGCATGTTCCGCAATTCCTGCTCCAGTTCCGGGCGCGTCATCGCGGCTCCGTGCATGAGTGCACTGGCGGCGGCGGCGATAGCACCATGCGCGGGCTCGAAGGCGCCGAGAGCATTCACGCGAGGTCGGGGCGCGCGCGTTTCGTAGCCCCGCGCGCTGGGCTCACAGCTTCACGCCGATCGGGCAGGCAACGCCCGTGCCGCCGATTCCGCAATAACCATCGGGGTTCTTGTCGAGGTATTGCTGGTGATAGTCCTCGGCGAAGAAGTACTCAGGCGCCTCGCGGATTTCGGTGGTGATGGCGCCGTGGCCCGCGCGCGCGAGCTCCTTGCCGTACAGCTCGGCGCTCTCGCGTGCGGCCGAGAGCTGCGCGGGGCCGTAGGTGTAGAGGGCGGAGCGGTACTGCGTGCCGACATCGTTGCCCTGGCGCATGCCCTGCGTGGGGTCGTGGTTCTCCCAGAAGATGCGCAGCAGCTGTGCGTACGAAAGCTGCGCGGGATCGAACACCACGCGCACGGCCTCGGTGTGACCTGTTAGGCCGGAGCACACCTCTTCGTAGCTGGGGTTCGGCGTGTAGCCGCCCGCGTAGCCGACCGAGGTGCTGAAGACGCCGCGCGCCTGCCAGAACTTGCGCTCGGCGCCCCAGAAGCAGCCGAGGCCGACCAGCGCGAGTTCGAGCTGCGCGGGGTAGGGAGGAAGCAGCGCGTTCCCGAGCACCGTGTGGCGCGCTGCGACGGGGAGTTTCTGTGCGCGCCCGGGCAGTGCGCTGGCGGGCTCGATCATGCGCGTCTTCTTGCGGAAGTAGTCCATGCGGGGTGGCTCCTGTGCGACTGCGGGCAACGTAGCTGCGTGCTGCAGCGCCGCGCGCCGCGCGCTGGGCGGACGGAAACGAGCGCGGCCGAGCGAACCCGTACGGACCAGCGCATCCCAGAGAGGCAGCGGGGTCAGACCCCGCTGCCTCTCTGGTTTCGTGTCGCAGCGTTCACCGTGAACAGCGCTTGCTCGCGATGCACGCGCTGGCCGGTTCCTGCCGCGGGACGGACACAGTCGACCATTCCCGGCGCGAAAACTTGAGAGGCAGTGGGGTCAGACCCCACTGCCTCTCAGCGTCTCAGCGCCACGCATCGCAGCGCTTCGCTACGGCAGCTCCGCGCCGCCTTCGAGCAGCGTGCTCGCGATCGCGGCGCGCTGTTCGCGCGCGTCGCCGAACGCGGGGCGCGAGGCCAGCGCGCGGCGCAGGTAGAGGTGCGCGTCGCAATCCTCGGTGAAGCCGTAGCCGCCGTGGAACTGCACGGCGCGCGAACACGCGAACGGGTACGCCTCGCTCGCCGCCGCCTTCGCCATGCGCGCGAGCAGCGGCGCCTCGGCGCTGCCCGCGTCGAGTGCCGACGCCGCGGTGTACACGAGCGTGCGCAATTGCTCGATCGCGATCAGCACGTTCACGAGCGGGTGCTTCACCGCCTGAAAGCTCCCGATCGGGCGATCGAACTGCACGCGCGTCTGCGCATAGGCGGCCGTCATCGCGAGCGCCGCGTCCGCGCCGCCCGCCATCTCGGCGGCGAGCGCGGTCTGCGCCCACGGCAGCCACGCGCGCGACGCGCCGTCGCCGTCACCCGCGAGCACGTCGCACGCGGCTGCTTCGAAGCGCACGCGGCCTTGGCGGCGGCTCGCGTCGAGCGTCGTCTCGGCTTCAGCCGTAACACCTGACGCGTTCGCCTCGACGACGGCGATGCGCAGCACTCCGCTCGCATCAGCGCGGCCCTGCTCCCGCACAGGCACCACGAATAGCTGTGCGGTCGGCGCCGCCCACACGTGCGCCTTCGCTCCGCTCACACGCCCCGTATCGAGCAGCGCGCTGGTTGCGTCCGCCTCCCACGCGCCGCTCGCTTCGACATGCGCAACCGTCGCGAGTGCCTCGCCGCGGGCGATACCCGGCAGCCAGCGTTCGCGCTGCGCATCGTTCGCGGCGAACTCGATCAGCTTCGAAGCGAGCAGCGTCGCGAGCAGCGGCGCAGGCAGCAGCGCGCGCCCGGTTTCCTCGCATAACACCGCGAGCGCGACCGCGCCGAGGCCCGCGCCGCCGCACTTCTCAGGCGCAACGAGGCCCGCCCAGCCGAGTTCGCTCGACTGCTTCCACCACGCCGGCTCGTCTCCGCGCGCGTCCTTGGCGAGGCGTCGCAGCTCGGCGGGCGTCACGCGCCCCGCGAGCCAACGCCGCGCCTGCTCGCGCAACAGCGCGTGGTCCTCGTCGTAACCGAGCTGCACAGTCATTAGGTGCCTACTCTGCTCGCGGTGCCCTGGTGAAAAACGAGACGCAAGCCGCTCGGGCTGCGCTCCCAGATCGAGCTGCGCAGCGAGCGCTGTGCCGGCGGATCGCTCGCTGCGAACTCGCGCAGGAGCGAGTACGTCGCGAGCGCGCAGCTCTCACCGAGCGAGCGCACGCGAAAATCCTCGATGCGGAACGCGCCGCGCGCCGCTTCGAGCGGCAGCATCTCCAGCACGGCGTGCTTGTCGAAACAGCGGCCTGATAGGCCGAACTCGCTGAAGTCGTCCGCGAGCAGCGCAGCCAACTCCCTCGCTGAGGCGCGAACTCGCGGATCGAGGTGAAGCTCCTCGAGCGCGCGAAGCTCGGACGCGAGTTCCGCTTGGTCGCGCGCGCTCATCGCCCTAACGACTCTTCGCTAGCCCGAGCACCTTCTCGCCCAGCACGTTGCGCAGGATCTCGCTGGTGCCGCCGGCGATCGTGCCCGCGTAACTATTGAAGTAGCTGTGCGCCCAGCTCCCAGAGTCCGGGGTGTGCGCGTCCTTCCAGAGCGTCGCGCCTTGGCCGAGCAGCTCGAGCCCGAAATCGGTGTAGCGCTGGGTGTGCTCCGAACCCGTCAGCTTGCCCATTAGGGGGATCGCTTGCGGTCGGTCGGCGACGAGGCCGGGCAGGCCTTGGCGCGCCGCGGCGTAGCGCAACGCGGTGGCCTCGATCGCGAGCGCGGCGAGGCGGTCGCGCAGCACGGCGTCGCTGCGCAGCGCGGGCGGCGCGCGCCGTAACAGCTGGAGGATTTCGCCGAAGCTCGCGCCGCCCATGCTCGAGCCGCCCGCGGAGCCTTCGCTGGCGCCGCGCTCGAACGAGAGCGTCGCGGTCGCGAGTTCCCAGCCTTGGCCTTCGCGGCCGAGCAGCGCATCCGCCGGGATGCGCGCGTTCGCGAAGGTCACCTGATTGAAGCCGCCCTCGCCGGTGAACTTCACGAGCGGGCGGACTTCGACGCCTCGGATGCGCATCGGAGCGAGGAAGTACGAGATGCCCGCGTGCTTCACGGCGTCCGCGTCGGTGCGCGCGAGCAGGATCATGTAATCGGCAAAGCGGCCGAGCGAGGTCCAGACTTTGGCGCCATCGATCGCGTAGTCGTCGGCTTCGCGCACGGCGCGCGTGCGCAGCGAGGCGAGATCGCTGCCCGAGCCCGGCTCGCTGAAGCCTTGGCACCAGATCTCGTCTGCCCGTAACAACTTCGCGAGGAAGCGCAGGCGCTGCGGCTCGCTGCCGTAGCGGAGGATCATCGGCCCGGCCCAGGCGAGCGCGACGTTGTTCACGAGGAACGGCGCGCCGGCGCGCGCGAGCTCGGCGTCGATGGCGCGCTGCGAACCGCGCGCGAGGCCGCGCCCGCCGTACGCCGCGGGCCACTCCGCGCCGACGAAGCCGGCGTCGTAGGCGCGCGCCTGCCAAGCGCGCAGCCAGGTCATCTGCTCGTCGCTCTGCACAGTGAGCGCGTTCTGCGGCACCGCGAACGGCGGCGCCGGAGGAAGATTCCCGCGCACCCACTCGCGCACGCGCACCCGAAGTTCGTCGAGTTCGTTGGTCATCGAGCGCGCACGCTACCGCGGATCGATGCGACGCGGCCCCGAGGCACCGGGGTCTGACCCCGCTGCCTCTCGGTTTTCGTGTCGTGGCGTTCACGCGCGGGGGCCGCGAGCCGTCATTCGATCGTGCGTGCGTTCCCGGGCGGCGAACGCGAGCCCGTCATCCCGCGAGGCGAAAACCTGAGAGGCAGTGGGGTCAGACCCCGCTGCCTCTCTGCGGTGTCCGCGCGCGACTGGTTGCGTGCTAACTCCGGCGGTCATGCGCCTCGCAACATGGAATGTGAACGGCCTGCGCGCGCGGCTTGATTTCGTGCAGCACTGGTTGCGCGCGCGGCAACCCGACGTGGTCGGGCTGCAAGAGTTGAAGCTCACGGACGAGCAGTTCCCCCACGACGTGTTCGCGGCGCTCGGGTACCGCGCTGTCACGCACGGGCAGAAGGCCTGGAACGGCGTCGCGATCCTCGCGCGCGAGGACGTACGCGTCGTGCAGACGGGGTTGCCCGGGCAAGAAGAGATGGGCGCGCGGCTGCTGAGCGCCGAAGCCGCGGGCGTCGTGTTCACCACGGTCTACGTACCGAACGGCAAGCAGCTCGAGCACGCGGACTACCCGCGCAAGCTCGCCTGGCTCGATGCGCTCGCGGAGCACTTCGCGGCGCGCGATGTCGCGAGCGCGCAGCACCTGTTATGCGGCGACTTCAACCTCTGCCCGGGGCCGCTCGATTCGTGGAACGAGGCCGCGCTGCGCGGGCACATCTTCCACACGGACGACGAGCGCGCGCGCTGGCAGCGCCTAGTCGGGCTCGGCTTCAGCGACCTATTCCGCACCCTGCACCCTGACAAGCAGGCGTTCTCGTGGTGGGATTATCGCGACGGCGCCTTCCATCGCGGCCACGGCTTGCGCATCGATTTCGTGCTCGGCAGCGCGCCGCTAGCTGCGCGCGTGAAAGCCGTCGAGATCGACCGCGAGTACCGCAAGAAGCAGGCGGACTTCACCGCGAGCGATCACGCACCGGTGTGGGTGGATTTGGCGTGAGCGCGGGCTCCTCGATCGGCTCCGCTGCGACCCGCCCAGCCACGCGCTCCGCCTCGCGCAGCACGCGCAAGAAGTTGCCGCTCGCGAGCTTCGCGAGATCCTGATCGCTCCAGCCGCGCAGCACGAGCTCCGCAAACAAATTAGGGAACATCGAGACGTCGCTGAGTCCGTCAGGCCAACCGAACGCGCCATCGAAGTCGCTGCCGAGGCCGATGTGATCGACTCCCGTGACATCGCGCGCGTGCTCTACGTGATCCGCAACCTGCGCGATCGTCACAGGCGGCAGTTTCAGCCCGCCGAAGATCTCCGCTCGTAGCGCTTTGCGTTCGTCGTCACTCTTCGCAGTCGCCGAGCGCTCGCGATAAGCGGTCATCGCCGGCGCGATCGCATCGCTCGCCGCCTGCGACACGAAGCCGCCCACGAACGTCAGCATCACGATGCCGCCGTTTTCGCGCAGCGCGCGCAGCACCTCGTCGGGCACGTTGCGCGGGATGTTGCAGAGCGCGCGCACAGCGGAGTGCGAGAAGATCACGGGCGCAGTGGAGACGCGCATCGCATCGAGCGCCGTCTCATCGCTCGAGTGCGAGAGATCGACGAGCATTCCGAGCCGGTTCATCTCGCGCACCACGTCTTCGCCGAACGCCGTGAGCCCGCCGTGTGCCGGCGGCAGCGCCTGCGAATCCGCCCAATCGAGCGGCGCGTTGTGCACGAGCCCCATCGAGCGCACGCCGAGATCGTAATAAGCGCACAGCGCGCCGAGCGAGTTCTCGAGGCCGTAACCGCCCTCCATTGCGAGCAGGCCGGCGAGCTTGCCGTCGCGCATCGCGCGCGCCACGTCGTCCGCACTGAGAGCGAGCGTCAAGTGCTCGGGGTGCGCAGCGATCACGCGCCGCATGAGCGCGATCTGCTCGAGCTGCGTCTTGGCAAAGCCGTCCTTCGTGTCGCCGGGGATGTAGACGCTCCAGAGTTGGCCGCTGACGCGCCCGGCGCGTAGGCGCGGCAGATCCGTCTGCCCCAGCGCGCGTGCGTGCAGCCCGTAATCACTGGAGAGCGCGTGCGGGCCGAGTTCGGTGCGCAGCGCGATCGCGAGATCGTTGTGCCCGTCGATCACCGGCGCGCGCGCCAGCACTGCGTTCGCGCGCGCGAGCGCCTGCTCGTGCGTCATGCGCGGCGCAGCGCCCGGGCCCGGCTCGCCGAGCGCGCTCGCTCCGAGTATTAGGGAGGCCGCAGCAACCGAGCGCGCGCGCTTCATCGCCGAAAGCATCCGCTACGCCGGGAAGCTCTCGCCCAACAACTGCTCCGAGACCGCCCACAGCTGCTTCGCGCTCTCCGCGTCTAGCGCGTGGGGCGCGCAGCCCGCGGAGCCCGCAGGCGGCGCCGTGCCCGAGATCTGCACGTCTTCGAGGTAGAGCCCACCTTGGCCCGCGAGTTCGGGCGCGGTCGCTGCCCATACTTGGGTTGCCGCGCCTTGCTCGGGCGTCTTCCAGGTCATGCCGCCCGTGTTTGCCGAGCGCTGCGTCGCGCGGTTGCGGATGAACTCGATGTCCTCGGGCGTCAGGTGGCGGCCGAGCTCGGTCATGATGCCGCCCGGGTGGTTTGCGAACGCGCGCACGCCCTTGCTCGAGAAGCGTCGGTCGAACTCCACTGCGAACAGCACGTTCGCGGTTTTCGCCTGGCCGTAAGAGGCCCACTTGTCGTAGGCGCGCTTCTCGAACTGGATGTCGTCGAACACGACCGGCGAGAACTGGTGGCCGGCGCTGCTCACGGAGATCACGCGCGCGGGCGCACCGGCTGTTAGGGCGGGCAGCAGCGAGTTCGCGAGCAGGAAGTGCCCGAGATGATTCGTCGCGAACTGCATCTCCCAGCCTTCGGCGGTGCGCAGCAGCGGGCACGCCATCACGCCGGCGTTGCCGATCAGCAGGTTCAGCCTCGAGTGCTTCGCGAGGAACGCCTTCGCGAACGCGCGCACGTTCGCGGGCTTGTCGAGGTGCAGCTCCATCACCTCGAGCTGCGCGGCCGGTTGCTTCGCGCGAATCGCGGCGGCGTGCTGCTCGATCTTTGCGACGTCGCGCGCGGCCATTACGACGCGCGCGCCCCTCGCCGCGAGCGCCCGCGCCGTCTCGACGCCGAGGCCGCTAGAAGCGCCCGTAACAAGCGCGAGCTTGCCGCTGAGGTCGATGCCTTCGAGCACCTGATCGGCGGTCGCCTTCGCGTCGAAGCTTCGGGCCATGAGTTCTCCTTGGGTGGTGCCCGCAGCGGCGGGCGCTGCACGGGCCGGAATTACACAACTTTACGTCGGCGAGGCCGCGCAGAAATCCAGCCCGCGTACTTTGGCTCACCACGAAGACGCGCCCAAGGAGAATCGCCATGAAGTTCCAGATGAATCGCCGCCGCTGGCTCGGGCTCTCGCTCGCGGGCCTCGCCGGAGCGGGCGCGCTCGGAGCGCTGTTCGCAGCGCCGGCGCTCGGCGGAGGCCGCGGCTTCTTCGGCCACGGCCGAGGTTTCGGTGATTACGGGCGCCATCACTTCGACGAGCAGCACATTCGCGGCGGCGTCGAATGGGCGCTGCGCGGGATCGACGCGAGCGACGAGCAGACCGCCGAGATCACGCGCATCGCGACCGCCACCGCGCAGGAGCTGCACGGCCTGCGCGACGAGCACGCGGGTGCGCGCGGCGAGATCCTGGCCGCGCTGGCAGGCGAGAGCGTCGACCGCGCCGCGCTCGAAACGCTGCGCAGCGAGCACCTGGCCGCCGCGGAGAGCGCCTCACGTAAGCTCACCGAAGCGATCGCGCAGATCGCAGAGGTGCTGACGCCGGCGCAGCGCGCCGAACTCGCCGCCGAGCACGAGCGCTTCCACGCGCTGCACGAGGAACGCGAGTAGCGCAGTTCGTCGGGGACGTTCCTTGACGAAAATGCCCTCAGGGTGGTCGTGCTGTCTGCGCTCGCGCGCCGATGTCCGGCACTGTGCGGTTGCGACCCGTTCGTCAAGGAACGTCCCCCTTGTTCGCCGCTCGCCGGGGCGGGGTTTCTCGCCCAACGTGTCGCGATGAGCAACGCCGCGCCGCGCATCCTGCTCGTCGATGACGACGCGGAGCTCAGCGCCATGCTCAGCGAGTACCTCAGCAGCGCCGGTCTCGAGGCCAGCGCGCGCGGCACGCTGGCGAGCGGCGCCGCTGCGCTGCGCGAGGCCGCCCGGGCTGGCCGGCCCTTCGATCTCGCGCTGCTCGACCTAATGCTTCCCGATGGCGACGGGCTCAGCCTGTGCCGCACGCTGCGCGCCGAACCCGATCCCGCGCTCGCAGAGATCGGCGTCGTGATGCTGACCGCGCGCGGCGACGAGACCGATCGCGTCGTCGGCCTCGAACTAGGCGCGGATGATTATGTGCCGAAGCCGTTTCACCCGCGCGAGCTGCTGGCGCGCGTACGCGCCGTGTTGCGCCGCCGCGCCCAGGGCGCCCCGCGCGGCGAAGTGCTGCGCTTCGGGCGGCTCGAGATCGATCGCGGCGCGCGCGTGGCGCGCATCGACGGCTCGGAGCGCGCGCTCACCGCGATGCAGTTCGATTTGCTCCTGGCACTCGCCGAAGGCGCGGGCCGCGTGCTGACGCGCGACGCGATCATGCAGAAGTTGCGCGGCCACGATCTCGAAGCGTTCGCGCGCTCCATCGACGTGCACGTCGCACGGCTGCGCGCCGCGCTCGAGGAGGACCCGAAGCGGCCGCGCCGAATTCTCACGGTGCGCGGCGTTGGTTACGTGTTCGCATCGAAGCAGGACGACGATGCCGGGAGCGCGCGATGAACCGCTTCTTCTGGCAGGTCTACTTGGCGCTGCTCGGCGTGATCGTGGTGTTCTGCGCGTTCGCGGCCGCGCTGTTCTTCCGCGGCCACGAGCCGCACATTCGCCACCTAACAGCCGCAGCGGCGGTAGCCGAGGTGGCGCTGCCCGCGGATGTCAGCGCGGCGGATGCGCAGGCGCGCATGCAGAAGTTCGCGAGCGCGCTGGGCGGGAGCGCGGCGCTCTACGCCGCGGATGGAACGCGCGTTGCAGAAGCCGGACAACCGCTGCCGCGGCCGGACTTGCAGCGCGCGAGTTCCTACCTCACGCGTCATCCGTTCACGGGCGTTGCCAAGCTGAGCGACGGGCGCTGGCTCGTGGTCGGCGCGCGCGATCTCGATCCGCCGCACGGTCCCATGTTCGCGAGCCTGGTCGCGCTCGCGCTGCTGATCGCCGCTGCGGCCTGGCCGCTGGCGCGCGGCGTTACGCGCCGGCTCGAACGCCTAACAACGAGCGTGCGCGCATTCGGCGCCGGCGACCTCGCCGCGCGCGCGGATGCGAGCGGGCAGGGCGAGATCGCTGCGCTGGCCGCCGCCTTCAACGCGAGCGCCGAGCGCATCGAGCGCCTGATCGCGAGCCAGCGCGGGCTGCTCGCGGGCGCGTCGCACGAGCTGCGCTCGCCGCTGGCGCGCGTGCGCGTTGCCGCGGAACTGATCGGCGCGGAGAACGCGCCGCCCGCGCGCAACGAGGCGCTGCGCGCGCAGCTCGCGCGCGACATCGCGCAACTCGACGCCGCGGTCGAGGAGCTGCTCGCGGTCTCGCGCCTCGATCTGCTCGGCAGCGCGGATCACGCGCTCGTCGACGTGCTCGCGCTCGCTGCCGAGGAAGCCGCGCGCGCGGGCATCGAGGCCAGCGGCGCGCCGGCACAGTTGTTGGGGGATGCGCGCAGCCTGCGTCACCTGCTGCGCAACCTGATCGCGAACGCAGAGCGGCACGCGGCAGGCGCCGAGCTCCGGGTGCGCGCGGAGCCGCTCGATCCCGCGCGGCCCGAGAGCGGCGCGCGCTTCGTCGTCGAGGACGCGGGGCCGGGCATCGCCGAAGCCGACCGCGCGCGCATCTTCCAGCCGTTCGCGAAAGGCGCCGCCGCGAGCGCGGACGGTGCTGGCCTCGGCCTCGCGATCGCGCGCCAAATCGCGCGCCACCACGGCGGCGAGCTGAGCTACGCGCCGCGGGCCGATGGCGGCAGCGTGTTCACCGCCACGCTGCCGGGCCGCGCACCGGCGCCAGCGAACTCGAAATGAGGAACGCGCCCGAGGAGATTCCACGATGACGGCTCTCGACTCGGCGC
>JANNRF010000279.1:0-9666 GCA_031401135.1 Deltaproteobacteria bacterium
CGGCTGGCGCGCGGTGTTCCTCTCGCTCGTGCCACTGGTCGGCGTCGCCGCGCTGCTCACGCTGCCGCGCTTGCTACGGGACGGCGCCGAGCGCGCGCCGGTTCGTGCGGAATCGCCGCTGCGCGTGCTGCGCGACGCCGAGCTTCGCGCGGCGCTCGCGACGCGCGCGTGCGTTGTGATCGCATTCTTCGGTGTCGAGGCGTTCCTGCCGCTCGCCTACGAGCGCGTGCTCGGCGCCTCCAAGCTGCAGTACGGCGCGTTGCTCACGCTCTCCGCGCTGTTCTGGACCGCGGGCGCATTCGCGCAGGCGCACTGGAACGCGCGGCTCTCGCCGAGCGCGTTCGCGCGACTGGGAACGCTCGCGCTGAGCGCGGGCATCGCCTTCGCAGCCGCCGCGCTCGCGGGCGGCGTGAGCATCGAGGCCGCGCTCGCCGGCTGGTCGCTGGCGGGCCTCGGCATGGGCGTCGCTTATCAGGCTGCAACCGCTGCGGCGATGCGCACGAGCGTTGCAGGGAACGAGGGCGCGACGAGCGCTGTGCTCGGCATCACGGACGCACTCAGCATCTTCCTCGCGACTTCGCTGTGCGGCGCGTTCCTCGCCCACGCGCCGCTCGTAACGGGCGTGACGCCGAGTGCGCTGCTCATCGGCTTCGCGCTCGTCGCGGCTGCGGGACTCGTCAGTCTCGCGACGGCGCGGCGGCTTGCTGCGGCCGCTCGCGCCTAGACGTCGACCGGCAGCTCGAGGTGTCGCTGATACACGAGATCGCGGTGCTCCAATAACACCGGGTCGAGCGCAGCCAGCAGCACGGGATCGCGCACGCTGTACATCGCGCGCTGCCCAGGATTCATCGGGCAGAGCTCCTCGGGCAGCGGCTTCAGCATCACCGCGAACGTCGCCCAGTAGAGGTCTGCCACCGTGAGCGCATCCCCCAACAAGTAGTCGCTGCCGTGCTTGCGCTGCGCGTGCAGCCGCAGCGCGAACGCGCGCATGATTTCGGCGCAGCGCTCTGCCGCGCGCGCAGGCGGGAAATCCGGCGACGCGTAGCGAGCCGCGAGCGTTTCGAGCATCGTGCGCATCGCCGGCGGCGTGTTAGGGCCAACTTGCAGCAGCATCAACCGTCGGCACCAGCCGAAGCCGAGCTCGCCGGCCACTTCGTTGGTGAGGCCGAGGCAGAGCGCGCGCGGCTCGAGCTCACTCGGCAGCAGCGGCGGATTCGGCGCGAGGCGCTCCGCGAGATGCAGCAGCGCGTGGCGCTCGCTGCGCGGGCGCTCATCGTCGTAGATCGCGGTGGGCGCGTTCGCGGTGCCGGTCCAACGCATCAGCGCGGCGTCGTTCTCGCCCGCAACCTGCGCAACTTTCATGTAAGGAATCTTCTTCACGTGAAGGATCGCTTTCGCGGCCTCGCCCCACGGCCCCGGCACGCCGCGCGTGAGCACGAGGCGCAGGCCCTTCAGCGGGATCGCTTCTTCAACACTCAGGTAGTTCGCCATCGCGACGTCTCCGTTTTTGAGCGAGCGCTTCTGCTCGTTCCAAGAGGCGCGCACCCTAGCTCGCAGCGCGTTAGCGTCGGCGCCCTCAACCAGGAGAAAACGCGATGGCTCTCGATCCCGCGCTGAAGACTTTGCTCGATGCGATGGCCGCTTCGGGCGCCCCCGGTCTGGATTCGTTGCCGCCCGTCGAGGCGCGCGTGATGTTCGACAACATGCCGCTGCCGCGGCGCGAGATCGCGGTGGCGAGCATCGAGAATCGCAAGATCCCCGGGCCCGCAGGCGAGATCCCGGTGCGGATCTATCGCCCGGAAGGCGCGGGCGTGAAGCCCGTGCTGGTTTTCTTCCACGGCGGCGGCTGGGTGATCGGCAGCCTCGATTCCTACGACGCGACCTGCCGCGAGCTGTGCGTTGGCGCCGGCTGCGTGGTCGTCTCGATCGACTACCGGCTCGCGCCCGAGCAGCGCTACCCCGCTGCGGCAGACGATTGTTATGCCGGCGCGCGCTGGGTGGCCGCGAACGCGGCGAGCCTCGGCGTCGACGCGCGGCGGCTCGCGGTCGGCGGCGACAGCGCGGGCGGCAACCTCGCGGCGGTGGTCTCGCTGATGGCGCGCGACAAGGGCAGCCCGGCAATCTGCTTCCAGCTGCTGGTCTACCCCGTGACCGACGCCGACTTCACGACAGCTTCGTACGTGCAGAACGCCGAGGGCTACCTGCTGACCGCCAAATCGATGAAGTGGTTCTGGGACCACTACACCCCGAGCGCGGCGCAGCGCCGCGAGGCCTACGCCTCGCCGCTGCGCGCAGCGGACTTGTCAGGGCTGCCGCCCGCGTGGGTGTGCACGGCCGAGTTCGATCCGCTGCGCGACGAAGGTGAGGCCTACGCGAAGCGCCTCCAGCAAGCGGGCGTCTCGACCACGCTCACGCGCTACGACGGCCTGATTCACGGTTTCATCTCCATGGGGCTGGTCGCGCCGCGGGCGCAGCTGGCGGTCGATGAGGCCTTCGCGGCGCTGCGCAAGGGGCTCGCAGGCTGAGGGCAACCCCGGCCGGAGCGCATGTCGCGGTCAAGGGCTCTCTCAGCCGGGCCGATGAACCGGCACATGGCCGCGGGACCCCTCGAACTGGACGAGTCGTTGCTTTCTGCAATCGCAGAACGACGGCTTGCCCTGCGGGTCCCGGTCAGTGTCGAAGTCGCGGTGCGGGACGGCTTTCGCAAGCGCCACGGTGAACTCCTCGATCTCTCACTGACCGGCTGCCGGCTCCGGTTCACGGAGCCAGTCACCGCCGATCACCGCCCGTGGCTCTGGATTCCGGCCGGGCTCGGCGGACGCTTCGCTCACCCGGTGGGCAGTGAGGTTGCCTGGGCCGACTCGGTTTCGGGCGCGCCAACCGGGCACTGCCAAGTCGGCCTTCGCTTCCGGCGCTTTCCGTGGCGAGGGCAGGCGCGTCTTCTGCGGGCCCTCCAGGAACTGATTCAGCGCGTCGCGGACCGCGAGGGCATCCCCGGCCCGGAGGCCCCGGAACGCCGGGAGACGCCGCGTATCCGTTACGAGCGTCGAGTCATCGCGCGCGGCGCGGGCACGCCGCTCGTTCTGCTCGGCCGCGATCTCTCCACAGGCGGCCTCAGCGTCGAGACGCGGCGCGCCCTCGCGATCGGCGACCGCATGCAGATCGCGCTCCACGCGGGTGGCGATGTACCGCTCGTGCTGAGCGTTGAAGTCGTGCGCGCTGCTGGCGAACACGTCTGGGCGCTGGCCTTCCGCAACCTTCGCGGGGCGCAGCGCGAGCGAATCGAGGCGATGCTTCGCGAACAGCTCATGCCGCACGCAAACGGAGCTTCGCTGCTCGTCTCGGAGATCCCGCCCGGCCCGCTCGAGCAGAAGCCCTAGCGGAACAGCCGCGAGATCGAGCTGCCATCGTGGATCGCGCGGACCGCGTCGGCGAACAGGCGCGCGACCGACAGCACATGCAGCTTGTCGATGCGTTTCTCCGGCGCGAGCGGCAGCGAGTCGGTCACGATCAGCGACTTCAGCGGCGAGGCCTCGAGGCGCGGGATCGCTTTGCCCGAGAGCACGCCGTGGACGCAGGCCGCCTCGACCGAGAGCGCGCCTCGCTGCAGCACGAACTGCGTCGCCTCCATCAGCGTGCCGCCCGTCGCGATCTCGTCGTCGATGATCAGCGCGTGCTTGCCCTCGACGTCGCCGATCAGGTGGGTCGCGCGCGCGTTCTCGTCGTCGCCGTAACGGCGCTTGTCGACGATTGCGATCGGCAGGTTCAAGCGGTTCGCGTAGGCGCCGATTTCCTTCGACTCGCCGACGTCGCCGGCGACCAGCACGTAGTTCGAGAGATCGCGCGTAGCGCGCAGGTGGTCGCAGACGATCGGCGCGGCCTGCAGTTGATCGGTGGGGATGCGGAAGAAGCCCTGCACCTGCGGCGAGTGGAGATCCATCGTGACGACGCGGTCGGAGCCGGCGGTCTGTAACAAGTCGGCCATCAGCCGCGCGGTGATCGAGATGCGCGGGCGGTCCTTTTTGTCGGAGCGCGTATACGGGAAGTAGGGCAGCACCGCGGTGATGCGGCCGGCGCTTGCGTGCTTCAGCGCATCGATCGTCATCAGCAGCTCGACGATGCCGTCCGAGACCGGCGCGCAGGAGGGCTGGATCACGAACACGTCCGCCTCGCGCACGTTCTCCTCGATCTGCACGAGCATGTTCTCGTTCGAGAAGCGCACCACGCTCGACGGGCAGAGGTCGATGCCGAGGTGGCGGCAGATGTCGCGCGCGAGCTGCGGGTGCGCGGTGCCACTAATGACTTTGATGTTGCCGATCATTCGTGTTCCCCCGCGCGCCAGCGTTTTGCAGATACACGAATCCGAAGGAGAGCGCGCGCGGCGATCTTATCACCGGCCTCGCGCGTTGCTCGCGGCAACTTTGGCCCAGGTGTCGCGCAATCCGACGGTGCGATTGAAGACGGGAGCGCCTGGCCGCGAATCGGGATCGGCGCAGAAGTAACCGATGCGCTCGAACTGCACGCGCGCACCGGCGGCAGCGTTCGCGAGGCTCGGCTCGAGCCACGCGCGCGGGATTACGTCGAGCGAGTTCGGGTTCAGGTCCTCGAGGAAATCGCCGCTGGCGGCGCCGGGCTCCTCGGCGGTGAACAGCGTTTCGTAGAGGCGGACCTCTGTGGCAACTGCGTGCTGCGCCGAGACCCAGTGCAGCGTGCCCTTCACCTTCCGGCCGTCCGGCGAATCGCCGCCGCGAGTCGCGGGGTCGTACGTGCAGCGCACCGCCGTGATCTCGCCCGCAGCGTCCTTCTCGACGCCTGTGCACTTCACGAAATACGCGTAGCGGAGGCGCACCTCGTTGCCGGGATACAGGCGATGGAAGCCCTTCGGCGGCACTTCCGCGAAATCCTCGCGCTCGATCCAGAGTTCGCGCGCGAACGGCACCTTGCGCGAGCCCGCCCCCGGGTCCTCAGGGTTGTTGATCGCGTCGAGCTCCTCGCCGGGGCCAGCGGGGTAGTTCTCGATGATCACTCTCAACGGCCGCAGCACCGCCATCGCGCGCGGCGCCGTCTTGTTGAGGTGTTCGCGAATCTCGAACTCGAGGCGCGCGAGCTCGATCACGTTGTCGCGCTTCGCGACGCCGACGCCATCCCAGAAATTGCGGATCGCTTCGGGCGTGTAACCGCGACGCCGCAGGCCAGCGAGCGTCGGCATGCGCGGATCGTCCCAGCCGCGCACGTGGCCTTCTTCCACGAGCCGCTTCAAGTGCCGCTTGCTGACGATCGTGTGCGAGAGGTTCCCCCTCGCGAACTCGATCTGCTCGGGGCGCGGCAGCGGCAGCTCGAGCGCTTCGAGAATCCATTCGTACAGCGGCCGGTGCGGCGCGAACTCGAGCGTGCAGAGCGAGTGCGTGATGCGCTCGATCGCGTCGGAGAGGCCGTGGGCGAAGTCGTACATCGGGTAGACGTGCCAGCGCGTTCCCGTGCGGTGATGCGGCGCGTCGACGACGCGGTAGATCACCGGATCGCGCATCGGCAGCACCGGCGAGCGCATCTCGATCTTCGCACGCAGCGTGTGCGTGCCCGGCCGGAACTCGCCAGCGCTCATGCGCGCGAACAAGTCGAGGTTTTCCGCGACAGCGCGGGTACGGAACGGGCTGTCGATGCCCGGCTCGGTCAGCGTGCCGCGGTGCGCCTCCATCTCTCCCGACGAGAGATCGCAGACGAACGCCTTGCCGCGGCGGATCAACTCGACGGCGTACCCGTGAAGCTGCGGGAAGTAGTCGCTCGTGAAGTGGAGATGGGAGCCCCAGTGGAAGCCGAGCCACTGCACGTCGGCGAGGATCGACTCGACGTACTCCTGTTCCTCGGCGGCGGGGTTGGTGTCGTCGAAGCGCATGTGGCAGCGCCCGCCGAACTCGCGCGCGACGCCGAAGTTCAGGCAGATCGATTTGCCGTGGCCGATGTGCAGGTAGCCGTTCGGCTCGGGCGGAAAGCGCGTGACGATGCTCGCGTGCTTCCCGCTCGCGAGTTCATCGCGCACGATCTGACGAATGAAGTCGAGCGGCTTGCTCGGCTCCGCGGCGCTCGTTTTGTTTTCCAAAGCGCGCGCAACGTAACGGAGTGCGATCGGAAACTCAGGGCGATCCGAAACTCAACGCGTGGAGGCGATCCACGCGCTGGGCGCCTTCTCCGCGCAGCTGCCGCCCGCCGCCGTGGCGAACTGCTCCGCCGTGAATGCAGTCGACGCGTTGCGATGGAAGTACGCGAGCGCGACGCAGCGCTGCGCGGCATCGGCATAAGTCGCGTCGGCTTCGACCGCGGCGATCAATTCCGCGAGCGTCTCGGTCTCGGCGCTCATGCGAATCCCGCCGCCCTCCGGCGTGTCGAGCACGACGTACTTGTCGCCCGCCTCGTTCCAGGCGCTCCAGAGCGGCTGTTCGCCTTTTGCGCCGCGGCCTGGATCGCCATCGCGGGCGAAGGCGGCCCAATAACTCTGCATCGCGGCCGAGAGCGCCTCGCGGCCAGGCGCGTTGTCTTCGCTGTAAAGGAAACGCCCCTCGGGCCCGAGGTTCCAGTGGTCGAACACGAACGGAATCTCGAGGCCGTGACCCGCGCCGATCAGCTCGCCGAGATCGGCCCACAGCACCGACTCCTCCTCGTCCCAATCCCAGCGATACGCGAACACGCGGCCGGGCTGCACCGCGGCGAGCGCGCGCGCGGGCTCGTCGGCGCCGCCGATCTTCCAGTTGCGTGTCGCATAATCGGTGTCGCGGAAGTAGGCGGTCTTGTCCTTGAGGATGGGCAGCACGCCGAACACGCGGCGCACGTAGCGCGGGTCGAGGAAGAAGAAGAGCTTGTTCTCGTCCTTGTTGGTGCCGAGCAGGACGGGCACCGGGTTGTGCCCGCCGGCGCGAATCACGCTGAGCGTGTCTTCAGCTGACAGCACCGTGCCGTCTGCGAAGACCTGCGGGGCGTCGTACATGCCGAGGCCGCCGCTGTCGTAGGCGCGCAGCAACGTCTCCGCCGGTACCTCGCGCAGCTGCTTGGCGTCGATCCCGAGGCGAGTGACGACCTCGGCGGAGCTGTTCAGCGCACCCGGGCTCGCGAAGCTCAGCGGGTTCTCCGCTTCCGCGAACGTGCTCGAGCGCGTGCCACCGCTCTGGGAAATGGCGCGATGGAATAGGCCGGTTGCGCGCGGCGAGACGAGCAGGGCGAGCACGTTTCGCCCGCCAGCGCTCTCGCCGAAGATCGTGACGTTGCCCGGGTCGCCGCCGAACGCCGCGATGTTGTCGCGCACCCATTCGAGCGCGCGAATCTGGTCGAGCGTGCCGTAGTTGCCGGAGGCGTTTGTCAGGCAGACCGGGTCGGGTGCGATCAGCGGCATCGCCTCGACATCGCCAGTTACGCCGTCCGTAATTTCGGGAGGCGACGCTGCGGTCAGGAAGTGCTGCGGAACCGGCGGGCACTCCTTGCTCACAGCTGCGTGGCGGAACCAGCCGAGCGCGCCCAGGCGATAGTTCGTCGTCACGACGATCACGTTCTGCTGCGTCGCGAGCGCGCTGCCGTCGTAGAACGACGTCGACCCGATCGTGTTGCCGCCGCCGTGGATCCACACCATCACGGGCAGCCGAGCCGCTTCACTCGGAACCGCGCTCGCAGCGAACGCCGGCGCGTACACGTTCAGGAAGAGGCAATCCTCGTTGCCGACGATCGAGCCGCGCTCGCCGGGCACGCCGCCGACACTGCTGGCGAACTGCGGGCACGCTGCGCCGAACGCGAGCGCCTCGCGCACGCCGTCCCAGCGCCGGAGCATTTCCGGTGCCCTCCAGCGCAGCGAACCGATCGGAGGCTGCGCGAAGGGCAGGCCGAGCCACGCGTGGCCGCCGTGCGCGCCGGCGCCGCCGAGCACATCGCCTGCGGGCAGCGCGCGCTGCGTCGAGGAGTCCGCGACAGGCGCGCGCGCCGCGGCGGGCGGATCTCCGCCGCACGCGCTGAGCGCGGCAGCCAGCGCGAATGCGCACAGCGGGCGTGCGAGAAGCGAGCGCGAGCGATGCATGTGGGTCACCTCGAAGTGCGCGCGACGGCGGGCGCGACGCGAACCTCTAGCGGAAGAGAGGCAGTGGGGTCAGACCCCGCTGCCTCTCTTCTGCCGCAAATTCGCTCGGCTACCGTGCGCCGCCGTTTGTTCGCGTTCGCTTGTGTCACCGAGAGGTCCGCATTTGTCACGACGCCCGCATTTGCTCGCCGTGCCGTGCCTGGCGCTGCTCGTCGCGCTCTCGCTCGCGAGCTGCGAGCGGGACGACGTCGCGCTCGACGCGAGCGGCCCCACCGCGAACTGGCCGCAGTACGCGGGCAGCACGCACGGGCTCTCCTTTTCGCCGCTCACGCAGATCTCCAGCGCGAACGTGAAGGCGCTCGATCTGGCTTGGGAGCACCGCTCGGGCGACTTCTCGGCCGCGACCGACGCCGCCAGCCGCACCTCCTTCGGCGCGCGCCCGATCGTGCCGAACGACACGCTTTATTACTGCACCGCCTTCAACAACGTGATCGCGCTCGACCCGGAGACCGGCGAGCAGCGCTGGCGTTTCGACGCCCAGCTGCGCAACCGAAAGCTCGAGGGCCCGTACCCGCTGGTCTGCCGCGGCGTCTCGTACTGGCGCGAGCCCGCCCTAACAGGCGCGCTCTGCGAGGAGCGCATTCTCACCGCCACGCTCGACTCCGAGCTGATCGCGCTCGATGCGAAAACCGGCGCGCCCTGCGCGGGCTTCGGCGACGCGGGCCGCGTCGATCTGCGCGCGGGCGTCGGCGCAGCGCCTGCTTGGGAGACGTACTCGACCTCGCCGCCACTCGTGCTCGGCGACATCGTCGTCGTGGGCGCGCTCGTCTCGGACAACCTGCGCGTCGACGCGCCGAGCGGCGTGATCCGCGCCTTCGACGCGCGCACGGGTGCGCTGCGCTGGGCCTGGGACCCTGTGCCGCCGGGCTGGACGCAGCGCGAGCGCGCGCCCGGCGAGCCGCTCTACACGGCCGGCACGCCTAACGCCTGGTCGATCCTGTCGGGCGACCCGGAGCGCGGGCTCGTGTTCGTGCCCACCGGCAACCCATCCCCGGACTTGTTCAGTGCGATCCGCCAAGGCCTCGATTATTACGGGAGCTCGGTGGTCGCGCTGAAAGCCGAGACGGGCGAAGTCGCCTGGCACTTCCAGACCGTGCACAACGACGTCTGGGATTACGACGTGCCCGCGCAGCCGACGCTCTTCCAAAGCCCCGGCGTGGGCGGCGGCCGGCCCGGCGTGGTCGCGCTCACCAAGCACGGCTTCATGTTCCTGCTCGACCGCGAGAGCGGGCAGCCGCTCTATCCCGTGGAAGAGCGCCCCGCGCCGCAGGGCGGCGTGCCGGGCGAGCAGCTCTCGCCGACTCAGCCGTGGCCGACGCATCCGGGCCCGCTCGCGCCGACCTCCCTAACAGCCGACGAGGCCTTCGGCTTCACACCGATCGACCGCGCGGATTGCAAGGCGAAGCTCGCGGGCATTCGCAATGACGGCCTGTTCACGCCGCCGACCCGCGAGGGCTCGATTGTCTACCCGGGCACCGCGGGCGGCCCGAACTGGGGCGGCGCCGCGATCGACGAGGCGCGCGGCATCGCGTA
Source organism: Deltaproteobacteria bacterium (assembly GCA_031401135.1). Lineage (GTDB taxonomy): Bacteria > Myxococcota_A > UBA9160 > UBA9160 > UBA6930 > VGRF01. Next base: position 9,647 of record JANNRF010000279.1, read on the forward strand.
CGTGAACCTGATGCGCGCGG
>JANNRF010000280.1:0-1715 GCA_031401135.1 Deltaproteobacteria bacterium
GAGATCGAGGCGCTGGCGGAGAGTGGCGCGCTGGCTTCGCTCGATGCGCGCGCGAGCGAGCGGCGCGCGGCGCTCTGGCAGGTGACGGGGCTCGAGCGCGACCGCGGCTCGCTGCTCGCGGGCATCGCGCCGCCGGATGCGGAGCGCGAAGTGCCGCTCGCCGCGCTCTCGCCGATCGAGACGACACTCGCGGATTACCGCACCACCGGCCTAACGACTGGCCCGCATGTGATGGCGCACCTGCGCCCGCAGCTGCGCGCGCGCGGCGTGCTCGCGACCGCCGAACTGCGCGCGGTGAAGAACGGCCGCTACGTGCGCACCGCGGGCCACGTGATCGTGCGCCAGCGCCCCGGCTCAGCGAAAGGTTTCTGCTTCGTCACGCTCGAAGACGAGACCGGCACCACCAACGGCGTCTTCACGCCGGATCAGTTCGCGCGCCTACGCGGCCCACTGCACGCCTCGCCGCTGATCGAAATCGCCGGCCCGATCCAGAACGTCGACGGCGTGATCCACGTGCGCGTGCGCGAAGTGAAGCCAATCCACGGCGCCGCGAACGTCCCGGATTCACACGACTACCACTGATCGAGGGCCGGCCGTTCCTGGCCGAGACCCGCGTTGCCTCAATGCGTGGCGTTGTCGCCCGCACTTTGTGCGCTGCCGCCGAGGCCCGCGACCAGCTTCCACGCGCTGATCCCCCCACCGATCGAGAAAAACACCGCCATCCCAGTCAGAAACCCGCTGCGCTCACCGAGCACCGCATCGCGGCCAATGAGCTGCTTCAAGAACAGCATGAACTCCGGCGACAACCAGAAGAACGCCACCAGAAGCGCAAAGAACCCCGTCGCCCCCAGCCGCGCAAGCGTGCGCCGCGTGGGCCCCGCCTTCTGCTGCCCCGTCGCAACCGCACACGCGACCACAATCAACGCGAGGCCCGCAAGAATCCAGAGGTTGTGTGAACTCGCCATGGCGTGCGCCATCGGATACTCGCAGCAAGAACTTGGGGCAAGGCTCGCTGTGACTTCGCTGCTCGAAGTTGGCGCCAGCACAAAAGAAAAGAGCCGGGACCGGCGCCTCAACGGCGCCGGGCCCGGCTCCCTCCCAAATAGTCACGCACTGCAAATCCGAGACGCACACCGAGCCGCTCGGGGTGGGCGGGGGGCTTCGGAGCGGAAGCCGCCTACACCTAGCAACCAAGCCCCAAGTGGCTCAGTGCCCCAACACTCGCGTCAACCTGCGCCAAGCCCCGCTGCACTCGTGTTCGGCACAACGCAGCGGGACGCCCGCCTGTTCGCATTCGCCCGCCGTTGCGAGCTGAAGCGCAGAAGCCCCCCGCCCACCCCGAGCGGCGCCCCGAACGAGCGTCACCCGTAACAAGCAAGAATCCCGCCGCCTCAGCGCCCGAGGAAGCTCCGCACGCGCGCCGCCACCGCATCCCCAACAAACCCAAAGTGCTTCGCCAGCGCCTGATAAGACGCCGAAGCCCCAAACCGATCCATCCCGATCACCAGCCCCGTCGGCCCGATCAACGCCCGCAGCGCCTCCCCGCTTCCCGCCTCGATCGCCACCACCGGCACCCCCGGCCCCAGCAGCGCAGCGCGATACGCAGCAGTCTGCGCCCGTAACAACTCGAGGCTCGGCGCCGAGATCACGCGCGCCGCAATTCCCGATTCCGCGAGCAGCGCCGCCGCATCGCACGCCACCGCCACCTCGGAGCC
>JANNRF010000281.1:0-2057 GCA_031401135.1 Deltaproteobacteria bacterium
AACGTGCTGACCGAGTTCACCTACGTCGAGAACGGCCTCTCGCCCGCCCGCGATCTCGACAACGTCTACCTGAAGCTGCGGTACTCGTTCTAGCGAGCGGAGTTACGCAAGGACGTCCCCGCTCTTGCGTAACTCCTCGAGACTCAGCGCCCGCGCGTGAGCGCGTCGGTGGAGAGCAGCGCGCGTAGTTCGTTTGGGTCGAGTGGCACGGAGCGCGTGTCCCAACTTTCGCGGCGCCAGCCGCCGCTCGGCAGCGTGAGGAACGCGGCGGCGACTGGGTCGAAGGCGTTCGCGGCGTCGCCGTTCTGCCACGCCGGGTAGCGCGCGGCATCGCCGCTGTAGCGGTGCGCGAGCACGCCCACCTCGCGCAGCGCGCCACTCGCGGCGCGCCGCATCACGTACAGCGGCTGCGCGGTTTGCGCATCCACCCAATAAGTGACGCGCGGGAGCGCCAGCTCGCCGTCGCGCGCGCGGCCTTCGATCGCGACTGCCCAGCGCACGTCCCAGGTGTCGCTCGCCAGCGAGAGCCCGCTCGGGCCGTAATTCCTTCCCTCGCGGCGCGGCCAACCCTCGGTGCGCGCGTTCACGAGCGCGAGCACTTCGCGCTCCTCGATCACGCGCCACGTCCAGGCATTAGGGCGCAACGCGAGGCCCGTGAAGCCGCGGCCGATGTCCTCCGTCACAGCGAGCGCGCCGCCGTGGCCGGCTTCGATCGCGCCGCTGCGCCCGCCTTGCCCGTACGGGATCACGCGCGCGTTGCCCTGGCCCGCGGCGCGGTAGCGCGGCACGAACAGGCCGTCGCTTCGTGCGCCCGCGGCGCGGCGCATCTTCTTCAGATCCGGCACGTAGACGAAGATCTCGTCGAGGGCGCTCGCGTCGGTTGCCGCAGCATGCGGGCGATATTGCCGCCACGCGAGATGACGCGCGTCCGCAGGCTCGCGGAACGACCCGCCCGCGACCCAGCTGTTACGGCGTGAGGCGCGTTCCTGGCGGCCGGCGAGATCGGCGCGCTGACCCGTCTGCGCGAGGAAGAACTCGCCAACGAAGGTCTGCAGCGTGGTGCGGCTCGCGAGCGCGTGCGCGTCGGGCAGATCGACGATGCGGAACGAGCCGTGCGGGCCGGCGCCTCGATAGCGGCGCTCGAGGTTCCACGCCCAGCGCGCGCCTGCTTCGGTAGCGCCCGCTTCGGTAGCCCTCGCGTCGATCGCCCCGGGCGCGAACGGCAAGCCCGCGACGTGATCGATTAGGTTGCCCGCTGCGTCGAGCCGCGCGTGCGCGGCGTACTCGCGCGTCGCGCGCTCGAACGAAGCGCTCGCGGCATAACGCCGATGGCACGCGCCGAGAGTTAGGCGCATGCCATCGAAGAAGAACGCGTCGCGGTGCTGCCAGATCTCGTTCGGGAGCAGGCTGCGCAGCGCGGGCAGGGCGGCGAACTCGATCACATCGCCGGTGCGAAGCGCGCGACCCGTCGCGTCGATCTCGCGCGCTGCCGTCTCCCCTGCGATGTCGCTCGGGCAGCGGCCTTCGGGCGGAAGCTCGGTCGCCGCGAGCGGCGCGGCGAGCCACGTCGCGCAAAGCCAGAGCGCGAACACTCGCATCGCGCGCTGCGCTCCATTCGATCGCCGCATCCCGCCAGTCTACGCTGGCGCGTGCGAGAACCGTTAGGATCGCGCCCACGCTCGGAGCCCCGCATGCCCCGCCGTTCCATCGGCCTCCCGCTCGCCCTCGGCATCACCCTGATGGTGATCGCCGTCGCGCTCGGCGTCGGCTGGCAGTTCCTCGCGGTGGGGACCCTGCGCTCGGCGGCGGATGGGCTCAGCGCGCTGCAGTGGGTCGCGATCACGCTCGGCTCGCTGTTCGCGCTGGTGATGTTCGTCGGCCTGCTGCTGCTCTGCATCTGGCTGGTGCGCGAGATCCGCTCGAACCAGCGCCAGCAGGCGTTCATCGATGCGGTCACCCACGAGCTGAAGACGCCGATCGCCTCGCTGCAGCTCTACCTCGACACACTTCTGCGTCACGATCCGCCGCCTGAGCGGCGCCGCGCGTTTCTGGCGCGT
>JANNRF010000282.1:0-28964 GCA_031401135.1 Deltaproteobacteria bacterium
CGCGAGCGGGATGTGGTGCAGCTGGTCTGCCGCGATCGAGAGTTCGCGCTCGTAGTAGTGCCGCGTCGAGAGGCTGCTCGCGCCGGCGTCGAGCCGCAGCCAGTTGCCGCGCTCGGGCTTCTCCGCGCTGGCCGTGATCTCATAACTACCATCGGGCGCAATCTCGAACTCGCTGTCGTTGAGCGTCGCGCCGAGCCCGGTCGGGTTCCTGCCATCTACGCCGCCCACTTCGACTGTGAACGACGTATAGGTGGCGCCAGCCACGTTGCCGCGGATGCGGTAGCGGTGCGCTGCGGAGACCGGCGTTGCGTAATAGATCGCATCCGGGTTGTCGCCGAGCAGCTTCTTCTCTGGCGTGACGAAGCGCTTCCAAGCGGGGCGTTCGGGCGACGGCTCGAAGTACACCTCGATGCCGTGATGGAGGTGGAACATCACGAGCCGGCGCGCTTCGGCTTGATCGAGCGGGCCGCGCAGGCCCCACGCGCCAGTCGCGAAGCTCTCTTCGAGTTCGCCGAGCACGGCGCGCAACTCTTCGAGCGCGGCGCCGGATTCGCTGCCGCCACTCGTGCTCGCGGCCGTGCTCATTTCCGGCGTCGCGTTCGCGGCGCGCGGCGCGAGCAGATCCGCTGCGGCGAGCAGCCCGAGCCCCGTGGCGGTACCCGTTAGGAATTCGCGGCGGTCCATCGCGTGTCTCCTTCACGCGGCGGGGTAGCACGCTCAGGCCGCGCACCGATGAGCCGAGCTAGCGTGGCTCGCGAGGAGTGCGCCCATGATTCGTCTCGTCTTCCTGCTGCGCCGCAAGCCCGGTTCTTCGCTCGCAGAGTTCCAGCGCTATTGGCGCGACGAGCACGCGCCGCTTGTCGCGAGCTTCCAAACCAAGCTCGGCCTGCTCCGCTACGTGCAGGTGCACACGCTCGAAGATCCGATCAACGCCGCGGCCGCGAGCGCGCGCGGCGGAATGGAAGCGCCCTACGACGGCGTCGCCGAGTTGTGGTGGGATTCGGAGGAAGCGTTCGGCGCGGCGCTGGCGAACGAGAGCGGGCGCATTGCGGGCGCCGCGCTGCTCGAGGACGAGAAGAAGTTCATCGACCTGCCGAACTCCCCGCTCTACCTGACGCACGAGTACCCGCAGGTGAATCCCACGCCTGAGAACTTGGTCGCCCGCGAGCGCAGCAGCCTGGTGAAGCTCTACTTCCCGCTGCGCCACCACGCGAGCCTGTCTCTCACGGACGCGCAGCGTTATTGGCGCACGAACCATGGGCCGCTGATTAGGTGCCAGGCGCAGGCCGCGGGGATTCTTCGGTACCAGCAAGTGCACCGCTTCGAGACGCCTCTCGAGCAGGCGCTGCGCGAACCGCGCGGCACCGTCACGCTCCCGTACATGGGCCACGCCGAAGTCTGGTTCGACCGCGGCCTCGCGCGCGGGGGCCCCGAGGCCGCCGAGGCCAACAAGCGCGCAATCGAGGACGAGGCGAAGTTCATCGACTTCAAGCGCTCGGCAATCTGGATCGCGAAAGAACATGTGATCGTCGATCGGATGTGAACGCGAGGGGAGGGCGCGCGATGCGTCGAAGGATCGCGGTGTTGCTGCTTGCGTTCTGCGCGACCTGGGCCGCGCACGCGGAGCCTGAGAAGGAGGATGCGTTCGCGCCGATCCGCTTCCTGCTCGGGCGCTGGCACGGCACATCGGTGGGTGAGCCGGGCGATGGCACCGTCGCGCGCGAGTACGAGTTCGTGCTGGGTGAACGCTTCATTCGCGAGCGCAATGTCTCGACCTATCCCGCGCAAGAGAAGAACCCGGCAGGGGAGGTGCACGAGCACTTCAGCTTCTTCAGCTTCGACCGCTCGCGCGATCGGATCGTGTTTCGCCAGTTTCACCAAGAGAGCTTCGTGATCACCTACGTGCTCGACCCAACAGCGAGTACGCCGAGCAAGCTCGTGTTCGTCAGCGAGGCGTTCGAGAACCTCGACCCCGCCTTCCGCGCGCGCGAGAGCTACGAGCTCCTGTCGAACGGCGAGTTCAGCGAGACCTTCGAGGTCGCAGAGCCCGGCGAGGAGTTCGAGGTGTACAGCCGCGCTCGCTTGAAGCGCGCGGCGCCCTAAGCCCCGAGCATCGAGCGCGCGACCGCTTCGGCCAGCGCGATGCCATCCACACCCGCGGACATGATGCCGCCCGCGTAGCCCGCGCCTTCGCCGCCTGGGAACAGGCCGCGCACGTTCAAGCTCTGGTGATCCTTGCCGCGCGTGATGCGCAGCGGCGAGGAGGTGCGCGTTTCGGCACCGGAGAGAACGGCGTCGGGCATCGCGAAACCGGGGATGCGGCGCTCGAACGCAGGGATCGCTTCGCGGATCGCATCGAGCGCCCAGCCCGGGAGTGCAGGCTTATCAGGGCTCGCGAGGTTCGTGAGCTTCACAGCGGGGCGATAGGAAGGCAGCACGCGGCCGAACGCGCTGGAGGCCTGGCCCGCGAGGAAATCGCCGACGAGCTGGCCGGGGGCGTCGTAGTTACTGCCACCGAGCTCGAACGCGCGCGATTCCCAGAAGCGCTGGAACGCGATGCCGTCGAGCGGGTGCACGCGGCCCTCTGCGCCCCGCGGCCGCTGCGCGTAGTCCTCGGGTGTTAGGGCCACCACGATGCCCGCGTTCGCGTTGCGCTCGCTGCGCGAGTACTGGCTCATTCCGTTGGTCACTACGCGTCCGGCCTCGGAGGTGGCCGCCACCACGGTTCCGCCCGGGCACATGCAGAAGCTGTAGACCGAGCGCCCGTTGCTCGCGTGGTGGACGAGCTTGTAGTCCGCGGCGCCGAGTTCGCGGCGGCCCGCGCAGGCGCCGAAGCGCGCGCGATCGATCAGCGATTGCGGGTGCTCGATGCGAAAGCCGATCGAGAGCGGCTTCGCCTCCAGGCAGACCCCGCGCGCGTGCAGCATCTCGAACGTGTCGCGCGCGCTGTGGCCGAGCGCGAACACTGCGTGGTCGCTGCGCAGCTCCTCGCCGCTCGCGAGTGTTAGGCCGCGCAGTCGACCGTTCTCGATGCGCAGGTCCACGACGCGCTGCTGGAAGCGAATCTCGCCGCCGAGCGCCTCGATCTGCGCCCGCAGCTTCTCGACCATGCTGACGAGCCGGAACGTGCCGATGTGCGGCCGGCCCGAAGTCAGAATCTCGTCGGGCGCGCCCGCCTGCACGAATTCCTCCAGCACCTTGCGCGTCAGGAAGCGCGGGTCACTGATCTGGCTGTAGAGCTTCCCATCCGAGAAGGTGCCCGCGCCGCCCTCGCCGAACTGGACGTTCGATTCGGGGTCGAGCACGCCCTGGCGCCACAGCCCGAACGTGTCCTTGGTGCGCTCGCGCACTTGCTTGCCGCGCTCCAGCACGATCGGGCGCAACCCCATTTGCGCCAGCACGAGCGCCGCGAAGATCCCGCACGGACCGAAGCCGACAACGATGGGGCGCGCGCGATCGCTCGCGAAGAAGTTCTCAGGTGCGCGCGCGACGAAGCGGTAACGCATGTCGGGCGTGCGCTTGATGTGCACGTCGCGGGCGTTCGCCGCGAGCAAGTCCTCTTCGCCCGCCAACTGACAATCGAGCGTGTAGACCCACGCGATCGCGGATTTCTTGCGCGCATCCCAGGAGCGCTTGAAGATGCGCAAGTCGCGCAGGTCCGCGTCGTGAATATGCAGCCGCGCGACGACGGCGGCGCGCAGTGCGACGTCATCGTGATCGAGCGGGAGGCGGAGGTTGGTGAGGCGGAGCATGGCGGGCGCCGCGCTTTACTCGAGCGCGACGAAGATCGAGCGGCGCGGCTCGGGGTCGAGCGCGCGGCTGATGTGCCCGCGACCTGTGGTGTCCTCCGCGAGCAGCACGTCGCCCGGTCCGAGCACGCGCTTCTCGCCGCTGCCGATCTCGAGCTCGACGCGCCCGCCCGAGAGCATGATCACGTACTGCCGGCGCGGGGCATTATGGAAGTCGAGGTCGTAATCGGCGCCGGTCTCGCGGAACAGGATCGACTTCGCGGGCAGCGCCTTCGACATGGCGCCGATGGCCCCGAGGTCGCTGAGTGCGATCTCGAGATCCTCGAAGTGGGATTCACCGTCACTGCCGGTGTAGACGCGCGTAACGCGTTGGGTTCGCATCCGCGCAGTGTGACAGCGCGAGCGCGGGGTCCGCGAGCGGCACGCGAAACGTGGAAGGGCCGGCCCCGATGCGCGGAGCCGGCCCTCCGTCTGGCGGGAGCATTCTGGCAGCAGCGGGAGGTGGAATCAGAGGACGCGCTTGCGACCGAGCAGCAGCAGGCCGACGGCGCCCGAGCCGAACAATGCGAGCGTCCCGGGCTCCGGAACCGCGTTCACCAGATAGAAGCTGGTGAGCCCGACCGAGTCACCCGGCGTGAGCGTGAACGTGTGCGCAATCGAGATCGTGCCGTTTGCCGAAATGCTCGAGATCGTGCCCCCCGGCAGGCCGGCGCTCGCCGAGGCTGTGGCAGAGCCGCCCGCGAAGGGCGCGTTCAACGCGAAGCCGGGACCCAGCAGCTGGAGCGTGCTGGTCCCATCGTTCGCCGCGTTGAACACGAACCCGCTGCCGATGCTCGCCACAGTGGCGGCGCCGTTGCCGTTCGCGTCGGTCACCGTGACGCCGATCGAGCCGCCGATCGTGGACACCGGAACGACCGGCGGAGTAATCGGAAGCGAGACCGTGAGCGTGTAGGTCTGAACGATGGTCGAGTTGTTTTGAAGTGAGAAGAAGCCGTTCACGAACGGATCGACGTCGGCCGTGAAATCCCAACTGAGCGCCCAGGCGCCTGGCCCCGTCCCACCTGTGCCGGGCGCCTGCGAAAAGCTTCCTACGAACTGTTCTTCTGCGCCGGTGCCCGTCGGCGTGCCGGTGTCCGAGCCGCTCCAGGAAACCGTTTGTCCCGCCGAGTTCAGCCACGACAATCCCAATGTCACCGTGCTTGCGGAGGCGGTCCCCGCCAGTAACAGCGCTGCGAGCGGCGCTGTCATGCACTTCAGAATCCGCACAAATCCCCCCTTCTGTTTGATGTTTGAGCAACGCGCGCCGGCTTCCCAGATCCGGCGAGCGCGGGGCAAGCTATTCCGCTCGTGTGGCGAGGGTCGCGGTGTTTGCCGCACGAGATCGCGGCGAATCGACGCGATCGAACGCTGCGATGTGGCGCCCGCATGGGCGCACGCGCGAGCAAAGACGTGTACTCGATCCAAGACGCCTCATGCAATCGCCGCGCGGTTCCGCGCATGGTGCGCGAGTCGCCACGAGAACGTCATGCGGGAGCGTTGTGTTAGGGAATCCTGCGGAGTCATCATTCCGGCGACACACAGGCCCATCTGGCCGGCACAACGGGTTCACAGTCATCAGGTGATTCGGATCGAGCCCCGCGCGCCAACTGCGAAGAGATCGTCATGAAAGAGGTCGTTGCTCTGGGATCCGCGCTCTTGATCTGCGCCGCTGCGCAAGCGAGCAGCCAGAAGGACGTTCGCCTCGAGTTCGTCGGTAGTTATGCCACGGGCGTGTATGCCCAGGGCGGCGCCGAGATCAGCGCGCACGATCCCGAGACGCAGCGTCTTTTCACCGTGAACGCTGCGACCAGCAGCATCGACATCATCGACATCCAGGATCCCGCGCATCCGCTGCCGGCGGGTTCGATCGATCTGTCGGGCATCGGAGCGCAGGCGAACAGCGTGGCATGGCACGACGGCGTGCTGGCGGCGGCCATCGAGGCGAACCCCAAGCAGAGCCCGGGCGCGGTCGCGTTCTTCGACGCGGCAGGCAACCTACTTTCGTCGGTCACGGTCTGCGCGCTCCCGGACATGATTACTTGGACGCGAAACGGGCGATTCGCGCTGGTTGCGTGTGAGGGTGAGCCGGACGCGAGCTACACGGTCGATCCCGAGGGCGCGGTCGCGATCATCGAAGTTGGAGGCGATGCCTCTGGCGTCGCACAATCCGACGTACGCATCGCTGGCTTCAGCGCTTACAACGGCAACGTGCCGGCGGGTGTGCGCGTGTTCGGTCCGAAGGCGACCGCGGCACAGGATTTCGAGCCCGAGTACATCACTACGAGCCACGATTCACGCACGGCCTGGGTGACGCTCCAAGAGAACAACGCAATCGCGATCGTCAACATTGCCGAGGCGGTGGTGACCCGCGTCGTCGCACTAGGCTTCAAGAACCACGCAGCGTCTGGCAACGCTCTCGACCCGAGCGACCGAGACGGCCCGTCGATTCAAATCGCCAACTGGCCGGTGTTAGGGATGTACCTGCCCGATGCGATCGCGTCGTTCCGCAGCAAAGGCCGAACGTTTCTCGTGACGGCGAACGAAGGGGATACCCGCGTGTACGCGGGCTTCGACGAGGAACGGCGCGTCGGCGCGAGCAACGTCGTTCTCGATCCGACCGCGTTTCCGAACGCGGCGGCGCTGAAGGGCAATGCCCAGCTGGGTCGGCTCAAGATGACCGCCACTCTGGGAGACCCGGACCACGACGGCGACTTCGACGCGATCTACACGTTCGGCGCGCGTTCCCTGACCGTGTGGGATGCAGCGGGTGCGAAGGTCGCAGACACGGGCGACGAGCTCGAGCGGCTGACGGCAATGGTCGGCGTGTTCAACTCGGATAACGCTGCCAATAACAGCTTCGATCTGCGCTCCGACGACAAGGGCCCGGAACCCGAAGGCGTCGCGGTGGGCAAGGCGTTCGGCAGGACGTACGCCTTCCTCGGCCTCGAGCGCATCGGCGGAATCGTGGTGTACGACCTCGAAAATCCCGCGCGGCCGCGCTTCGTGTCGTACGTGAACAACCGCGACTTCGCGGGGAACGCAGCGGCCGGCACTGCGGGCGATCTCGGGCCCGAAGGGATCCTGTATATCGAGGCGGACGCAAGTCCGACCGGAGAGAACCTCGTGGTGGTGAGCAACGAGATCAGCGGAACGGTGACGATCTATCGGGTGGTGGCGGTGGACTGAACTGCCGGCTCAAGCAGGCGCGGCTACCGGTCCCAGATCCCCGATCATGCACTTCACGCTGCCGCCGCCTTTCTTCAGGAACTCGGAGACGTCCACCGTGATGGGCGTGACGCCGCGCTCTCGGACGCGCGCCTGGAGCGCGTCGGAGATGCCGCCAGGCATTATGAGGAATGACTCGCTGCCGCGCGTGTACGTGAACGAGTTCGCGGCGTAGCGCGCGGCGTCGGGCGCGGCGATCTCGATCAGGTTCGAGGCGCCGAACGCGGCGGTGAGTTTCTCCCAGCCGCCGGGCGCGAGCGCGGCGCGGTAGGCGAGCAGGAACTCGCGGTGCGGGCCGAAGGCGCAGAGCGCGGTGTCGCCGTGGTAGTGCGCCTCCAGCACGAGCTCGATCCGTAATACCTGGCGCGGCGCCACGAGTTCACGTAGCAGCGGCTCCACCGCGGCGTCGGTGCGGAAGCCGTAGACGCGCTTCCACGGCGGGATCGCGAGCGCGGGCACGAAGCGCTGCCGCTCGATGCCTCCGTGGGTGAGGATGTACTTGCCCGCGACGGGGAAGAAGTCGGCTTCGCCTTCCATCCGGAAGCGCGCATCGATCTCGCGCACGTCGAAGCCCGCGGCGCTGAGCACGCTGCGGTAGTGCTCTTTCTCGCCAGCGCGCGTCGGCAGCAGGTTCGCGAGGTAGAAGCGTTTCTGTGAGTGCGGCGTCGCCGCGTCCACATCGCTGAGGAAGCCGGCGTTGGCGGGATACACGAGCCCAGGCTGCGCGGGATCGGGCGGCACCACGAACACGCGCACGCCGAGTTCTCGTAACAGATCGCGCAGGCGCGCCCACTGCTGCTGCGCGAGTGCTCGGTCGACGCTGCGCCGCGTGCCCCAGCGCGTTCGCGTGTGCGGGTTCGCGCCGCCTTTCACGCTGAAGTGCGCGGGGTCGCCCATCAGGATCGTGCGCTGCGCCCTGTCGACTCCGCTCGGCATCGCCTCGTTGCGCGCTTCGCTTCCGGCGCTCACGGCTCCGGCACGCCCGCTGGCAACGTCTTCGCGTCGAATTCCGCATCGTTCAGCAGCATCGACTGCGGCTCCGTGCAGTAGAGCGTCGCGAGCACCGCGGCGGGGCGGTGGTTGCCGCTGCGCTTGCCGCCGCCAAAGGGGAGCTTGCCGCTCGCGCCGATCGTGCCGCGGTTCCAGTTGAGCACGCCCGTTTGCACGCGGCCGACGCAGTGGTCGAAGGTGGCGCGCTCGCGAGTGATTACGGAGGCGGCGAGGCCGAAGTCCGAGTCGTTGACGGCGGCGATCGCTTCGTCGAGATCGCTGACGGGGTAGAGCGAGGCTTCGGGGCCGAAGATCTCGTCGCGCTGGTACGGATGGTTCTGCACGAGCGAGCCGAAGCGCACGAGCGCGGGCGCAACGTAGGGCGCGATTCGGTCGATCTCGCCGCGATAGATGCGCTCGCCGCCGGCCTCGCTCGCGAGCGCGCGGAAGCGCATCACTTTGTCGAAGGCGGCGCGCGAAACGAGCGGGCCCATGAAGACGCCGTCTTCCAGCGGCGGGCCGATGCGGAGCCCTGATAACACGCGCACGAGGCGCTGCGTGAACTCGGCTTCCACGGCGCGGTGCACGAAAATGCGCGAGAGGCAGGAGCAGCGCTGGCCCGTGGTGGACGCGATCGAGAGCGCGGCCTCGGCGGCGGCGAGCCGCAGATCGGCGTCGCGCCAGACGATCATGGCGTTCTTGCCGCCCATCTCGAGCGCGAGAATCTTGCCGGGCTGATCGATCGCCGCGGTCGCGAGCGCGCGGCCGACGTTCCACGAGCCAGTGAAAAGAATGCCGTCGATGTGCGGGTGCAGCGCGAGCGCTTGGCCGGTGGCCGCGCGGCCTTGCACAAGCTCGAACACGCCGCGCGGCAGGCCGGCATCGCGGAGCGCGCGCCAGAGCCATTCCCCAACAGCTGGCGCGAGATCGCTCGGCTTGAACACGACGCAGTTGCCCGTGGCGAGCGCCGGGACGATGTGGCCGTTCGGGAGATGCGCGGGGAAGTTGAACGGACCTAACACCGCAAGCACGCCGCGCGGATTGAAAACCGCGCGCGCGCTGGCGCCCGCCTCGATCGGCGCGACGAAGCGCATGCCTTCGTCGAGCGTGACATCGACCTTCGCCGCGATCAGCGCAGCCTCGCCGCGCGCGTCCCAAAGCGCCTTGCCGACTTCGCGCGCGATCAGCAGCGCGAGTTCTTCCTGGCGCGCTTTCACGAGATCGCGGAAACGCCGCAGCAGCGCGGCGCGCGCGTCGAAGCCAGCATCGCGCCAGGCGGGGAACGCTTTGCGCGCGCGGTCCACCGCCTCGTCGATCGCGAGCGCCTCCCAGATCGGGAAGCGCCCGACTTCATCGCTCGGGTCGGCGGGAGAAACGCTGCGAAGGATCTCGGGCACGAAGACTCCAGACGGGGACGTTCCGTAAGAAAGTTAAGTATTTACGGCGCGGGGCAACAACTTAACTTTCTTACGGAACGTCCCCGATTCTCAGGGCAGCGGCGCGACGCTGACGCGGTCGCCGCTTTTCACGGCGAGGGCGTCGCGAACGTCGCCGGAAACGAGCGGCGCGCCCTCGGCGTCGAGGGGGACCACCGTGGCGCGGAAGCGGCCGCCTTGCTCGGTGGAGAGCAGCGCGAGCGTCTCGCTCTTCGTGGCCTGCGAGCCGCGCGGCACGCCGGGCAGCACGAGTTCGCGGCGCTCGCGCACGGGCACGATCGTGTCGCGCGCGGCGCCGTAATAAGGACCGCCATCGAACGGGTCGACCTGGTTGAGCGGCGAGAAGCCGATCTTCTCGAGGATCGCGACCGCCGCTTTCGCGGTGTCGTTCGGCTGCCCGATCATCTTTTGCACTTCTTCGGGAAAGAGCGCGACATAGACCGGATCCACAGGGAACAGGTCCGCGATGAACTGCTTGGTCTTGGCGGAGAGGTGGTCGGCGGTGCGGTAGTCGAGGCCGGTGAACTTCGCGCCGAAGGCGTCCCACAGCCGGTTCTTCCCGGGCGCGTCGAAGCGCGAGAGCATTTCGGCGATCACCTGTTTCTCGAAGCGCCGCGCGTGCGCCGCGATGTAGGCGAAGCGCACGATCGAGAGCGCCTTGCCGCACTTGCGCGGGTGGTGGCGATAGGCCGGGTCGATGATTAGGCCGCCGATCTCGGTGGGGCCGTCGGTCGTGCTCTGCAGCCGCAACTTCTTGTGCAGGAAGCGCTTGTCGAGCTCGGGGCTGCGGCGCTCTTCGCTCGAGACATCGAGCCAGTAATAAGGCACGCCCGGCCGGCCGTGCTTGGCCATGATCAGCGAGGTGCCGATCGTCTTCTTCGCCTCCAGGTCTTCGAGCGCGAACATGTAGATGGCTTCGCGCCAGTCGAGCGAATCTTCGCCGCGCGCAGAGCGGAACGAGCGGCCGGAGAGGGCGATGCGGTTGACGAGGAACTCCGGGTCGGCGGGGAGGTTCATCGAGTCGAGCATTTTGGCGAGCCCGACCAGATCGTCGAGATCGCCTTCGCTCACGGGCCGAAGAATCAACATGCGAGCCCCTTTTCGCTGGCGACGCGGCGCAGCGTCTTCTCGAGAATCGCGAAGCCGGCGTCGAGTTCTTCATCGCTCACGTTCACGGGCAGCAGCATGCGCACCTTCATCGGGTCTTTGCCCGCGCCGAACACGAGCAGGCCCTCTTCGAACGCGGCCTTGATGACTGCGTTCGCGGTCGCGGGTGCGCCGTCGAACGGGATGAACGCCTGCATCGCGCCGATGCCGCTGCGCGCGCCGATCGCGTGTGGCATGCGTTTCGCGAGCGCAGCGAAGCGCGTCGCCACGCGCGTGCCGATGCCGGCGACGATGCCGTTCGCGCCGAGGTAGCCCTCGCTCTCGAGCTTCTCGATGATGCGCGCGCCCACCGCGAGGCCCACGGTTGCGCCGGCGTAGGTGCCGGCGACGAGCCCTTCGCGCGGGTTGTAGTCCTTGGTGTAGAGCACCGCGCTGCCCTGGAGGATCTTGCCGACCGTGACGAGGTCGACGTAGTCCGCAAGTCCAAAGGTCTGATGGGCGAACAGCTCGCCGGTGCGCGCGTAGGTCTGCACCTCGTCGACCCAGATCGCGATCTTGGCTGAGCGGCAGCGCTCCATCAGCGCCACGAAGAACTCGCGCGGCGCGGCGTTGAAGCCGCCTTCGCCCTGCACGAGTTCGAACAGCATCGCGGCGACCTGGCCCGGGTAGCGCTTCAGGTGCCCGTCGAGCGCTGCGAGCGTGCGCTCGCTGGAGCCTTCGACGCGCGCGTCGTAGAACGGCACGTAGAGCACGTTGCCGCGCAGCGGCACGCCTTCGCGGAAGCCGGGCTTGTCCGTGATCTCCGCCATCGTCGAGGTGCGGCCCGCGAAATTGTTCTCGAACGCGATGATGCGATCCGCCGGCGCGTGCTTCTGCCAGATCATCTTGATCGCGTTCTCGTTCGCCATCGCGCCCGAGACCGAGAGCCAGACGTGCGCCAGCCGCTTCGATGCGTGCTTCAATAGCAATCGCGCCAGCCGCGCCTGCTCGAGGCCGGGCGCGAGGTTGCCTTGGAACACCACGTCGCGCGCAGCGGCGACCACGGCGGTTTCGAGCAGGTCGTGCTCACTGTGGCCGAACGCGTAGACGCCGATGCCGCCGATGAAGTCGAGGATCGTGCGGCCGTCTGCGAGGCGCAGGCGCGCGCCGTTGCCGGCGCCACCCATTAGGAGCGGCAGGAACAGCGGGCGTCCGCGCAGCTCGGCGATCTCTTGCATCGCGCTCGCGTAGCCGTCCGCGGAGAGCGGGTTCGCGGCGATCGCCTCCTCCACGGCGGCGATCAGGGCGCGCGCGGCGGCCTGCACGGCGGGAGTATTCGAGACGGCGCTCAGCGGATCGGTGTTGGGTCGCGACATGGCGCGGGAACGTATCGGCCCAATTTCACGGCGCTTGGGTCCCGGTTGCGTCCCGCCATGCGATCTCCTCGCGCCTACGCAGTTTTCGTCATTGACCCGACCTCATGCGGCGCCGATACCCCCACGATGTCCGCCGAACTCGAACGCCCGCGCCGCCGCCGCGAAACGCTGCGCGGCGAGCGCACGCTCCACCTCGCGCGCAAGCAGGCGCTCCAGGCCACAGTTCCGTACCTGGCGGTCGTGCGCTCCCCGCGTCACCCGAAGACGGGCCGTGAGATGGGACGAGATTTCTCGGTCGCCACCTACAACGTGCACCGCTGGTCCGGGCTGAACGGCGCGAGCACGCCGGACGCCGCGCGCGCCGGCTTCGTGATCTCGGAACTCGGGGCCGACGTGATCGCGCTGCAGGAAGTGCTCAGGCCGTTCGAGGGCGAGGATCCGCTCGAGCGCCTCGCCGATGCGCTGCACCTCCACGTCGCCTTCGCGACGGCGCGCGTGCATCGGCTCGGCGAACTCGGCAACGCGATCCTCTCGCGCTGGCCGATCACGAGCGTGTTCACGCTCGATCTCACGTTCTCGAACGTGGAGCGGCGCTCGGCGGTCGCGGCCCAGTTCACCACCGAGGCCGGGCCGGTCGCGATCGTCGCGACGCACCTCGCGCTGGTCGATCGCACGCGCCATCAACAAGTCGAGCAGCTGCTCGGGCACCCGCAGTTGCAAGGCCCCGTCATCCTGCTCGGCGACATGAACGCGTGGCGGCGTTGCAAAGCCACGCGCGCGCTCGACGCCGAACTTGGTGGCGGCCAGAAGTTCCCGCGCACGTTTCCCGCCGCGCGGCCGCTGCTGGCGCTCGATCGCGTCTACGCGCGCGGCGCGAGCGTGAGCGAGATCGCGGCGCACGCGACGCCCGCGGCCAGGCGCGCCTCGGATCACCTGCCGGTGATCGCGCGCGTGCGGCTCAACAGCGAGAGCTGAGCAAGCGGCGCTTCGCCGCGCGCAGCGAGCCGAAGGCGAGCGGAGTCGAAGAAGCGGCGCCGAAGCTCCGTGAAGCGCCCGGCTATCGTCGGCGCGTGGTCCGCGTCCTCTCGATCGCAGCGCTTCTCCTGCTCGTCGCTTGCGCGACCGTCGACGCCACGCAGCTCTTTCGCAGCGGCACCGCAGCGCTCGATCGCGGCGACGCGCCCGCCGCAGTGCGCGATCTCGAGCACGCCGCGCTGCTGCTGCCCGAATCCTCGGCTGTGCACAACCACCTCGGCCTCGCCTACGCCGCGAGCGACCGCCACGCAGCAGCGCTGCGCGAGTTCGAGCGTGCCGTCGCGATCGACTGCGAGAACCAGGCCGCGCAGACCAACCTCGCGCAAGCCCGCGCGCGCGCCGAGCGTTAGGGTTTCGCGATGGCGAACGACCTCGAACAGAAAGCCCTCGCCAGCTACCTCGAAGATCACAACCTCAAGCACACCAAGCAGCGCGAGGCGATCCTCGATGTGTTCCTGAGCGTGACCGGCCACATCACGGCCGAGTCGCTCTTCCAGCAAGTGCGCGAGCAGCACCCGAGCATCGGCTTCACGACGGTCTACCGCACGATGAAGCTGCTCTGCGACGCCGGCCTCGTGGTCGAGCGCCACTTCGACGACGGCCTCGCGCGCTACGAGATCGAGCACGAGCACCACGACCACCTGGTGTGCACGCGCTGCGGCAAGATCGTCGAGTTCGAGTGCGCGATGATCGAGCAGGCGCAGGACGAGATCGGCAAGCGTTATGGCTTCCGCTTGTTGCGCCACCGGCACGAGTTGTACGGGCACTGCCCGGACTGCCAGAAGCGCGAGCGGCCGCCCCTGCGGTAGCGCGCGCTCGAAGCTGCGCGCGCAGCGAGCCTCCGCATCGCCCGTTCAGTTCGCTGTGCGCCCAGCCGATTCACTGCGCATGGCGCGCCCCAAGTTCGTCGAGTGCCCGATCTGCGACACCGAAGTTGCTCTCGAAGACGCAAAGCCCGGTGACGAGGTGTTCTGCGGCTACTGCGGCGCGCCGATCAAGATCGCGAAGATCACGGACGAGGACGAAGTCGAGATCGAGGAGTACTGAGCAAGCGGCGCCGCGCGCAGCGAGCCGCCTCAGCCCTGATAACGAGGCAGCTTCTCGCGCAGTTCCGCCAGCCGCGGCGCGGCGGCGTCGCGAGCAGAGAGCGTCGGTACGAGCACGGGCCACGGCACGCCGAGCTCGGGGTCGTTCCAGGCGATCGCGATCTCGCTCTGCGGCCGATACGGCTCCGTCACTTTGTACTCGACCTCGGCCGTCTCGCTGATCACCAGGAAACCATGCGCGAAGTTCGGCGGGATCCAGAGCTGCCGGAAGTTCGTGGCGGTGAGCGCCGTCAGGAAGTGCTTGCCGAAGCTGGGCGAGCCGAGACGAATGTCGACGGCCACGTCGACGATCTCGCCCGCGATTACACGTACGAGCTTGCCCTGCGCCGGGTCGAGCTGTGCGTGCAGCCCGCGCAGCGTGCCTTGCTGCGAGCGCGAGTGGTTGTCCTGCACGAACGGGCCCACGATGCCGTGCTGCGCGTAGCGCTCGGCGCGATACGTCTCGAGAAAGAAGCCGCGCGCGTCCTGATGCACGAAGGGCTCGATCAGCAGCACGCCGGGCAGTGAGGTCTGATGCACCTTCATGCGCTCGCCTTCGGCTCGAGCGCGAGGCGCTGGAGGTACGCGCCGTAGCCGTTGTTCTTCATCTCCGCGCCAAGGCGCAGTAACTGCTCGGTGTCGATCATGCCCATGCGCCAGGCGATCTCTTCGATGCAAGCGACCATCAAGCCCTGCCGCTCTTGCACGGCCTGGATGTATTGGCCCGCTTGCAGCAGCGATTCGTGAGTGCCGGTATCGAGCCACGCGAAACCGCGGCCGAGCAGCTCGACGCGCAGTTCACCGCGCGCGAGGTAGGCGAGGTTCACGTCCGTGATCTCGAGTTCGCCGCGCGCGGAAGGCTTCATGCGAGCGGCGATCTCGGAGACGTGGCGGTCGTAGAAATACAGGCCTGTTACGGCCCAGTTCGAGCGCGGCTGCTTCGGCTTCTCTTCGATCGAGAGCGCACGTTGCTGCGCGTCGAGCTCGACGACGCCGTAGCGCTCGGGGTCGCGCACCCAATAACCGAACACGGTGCCGCCGGCTTCGCGAGCGCTCGCCGCGCGCAGCGTCTCGGTGAGGCCGTGGCCGTAGAACATGTTGTCGCCCAGCACGAGCGCCGCCGGGCCGCCCGCCAAGAACTCGCGCCCGATCAAGAAAGCTTGCGCGATGCCATCGGGCTTCGGCTGCGCCGCGTAGGAGATCGAGATTCCAATGCGCGAGCCGTCACCGAGCAAGCGCTGGAAGCTCGCCTGATCCTCGGGCGTCGTAATCACCAACACGTCGCGAATGCCGGCGAGCATCAGCACCGACAGCGGGTAATAGACCATCGGCTTGTCGTACACGGGCAACAGCTGCTTCGAGACGCCGCGCGTGATCGGATAAAGGCGAGTGCCCGTGCCGCCAGCAAGAAGAATTCCGCGTCGCGTCATCGCGCGCTCCGAAACGCGCGCCCAACAAGTGCAGCGCCACGAACACTCCCAAGCGACCGAACGAGCGCCCACGCCCTAAACGACGCCGACGCGGCTCGAAGCCGCGGAGGCGTCGCCCTCCCATACCCACGACCTCGGCAACTCCGACCCGAGGAGCGCCTTGCGGCGGGCCGGGGGTTGCGGAGCCGAAATAAAGCGGAGCGAGCCCCCGCGAGAATGCGCGCTTGGAACTCCGCGCACCGCGGCCCAGCAGCAACGCAGACGCGCGAGCCGAGGGGCGAGTGAGCCATTCGGCGCAGCAGCCCCCGGCCCGCCGTAAGGCGCGGCGCCACGCGAAGATCTCGAGCCCCCGCGCCGCACTCCCTCACGGCAGAAACGCCGCCACGTTCGCAAGCTTCCTCGGCAAGTACTCGTCGATCACGTAATTCAGCCCCCACTTCGCAAGCGCCTGCTGTTCCGCGCGCACGCCCATTTGCAGGAGGTCGTTCATCGCCTTCTGCCACGGCTTGTGCGCCCTGAAGAACGGATCGTTCTTCAGCGCGTCGCGCGCGCGCTTGATGTCGACGTCGAGCAGCGGGTGCGTCGGCAGCTGGTAGTCGCGGATGTCCTGAGGTGTTACGCCCAAGAAGCGCGCCTGCGGCACGCAGAAGAACTGCGAGAGATGTGCCGCGTTGCCGGAGCCGACTTTGAGCGTGCGGTAGATGTTAGAGATGCCGTACGGATCGCAGTCGACGAACGCGTAGACCGGAATGCGGCTCTCGTCCGAGAGCTTGCGGATGAAGCGGCGCGTCGCGCGCGTCGGCACGCCGGCCAGCGAGATCAGGATGCAGTTCGCGGTCTGCCAGAACTTGTGGCTCTGCAGGCGCTGAAACACGCCGCCGGTCTCGATCGCAAGAATGAACTTCGCGTCGGTCTCGAAGCTGAGGTGCTCGACCGTCGACGGAATCGAGTAGGCGCCGCTGCCAAAGCGCGTGCAGTCGATGCGCTCGACTTCGCCCGTCTCGCGGTCCGGATCGAGCACGATCAGATTGCCCGCCACCGCGCCGCCGTGTTCGTCGGGGATGAAGCGCAGCTGCTCGCGCGAGAGGCCGCGCACCGAGAACATCGCCTCGATGTCGTCCATCACCGCGTCGCTCTCGGTCTGCTCGTCGAAGCGCGCGTCGTCCCAGTTCTTGGATTGATAATAAGCATCGCGCTTGGTGGCGAAGTCGTTCGTCTCCACCAGCGTCTTCGAGAGCCCCATCATGCGCAGCGTCTGCGCAAAACTTTTGACGGTGTTCACCGTGAGCGTGCGGACTTTCTTCTGGCCGCCGATCTCGAAGAAACCCTTCTTCTCGGCGTACTTCACGTTCGCGAGCGAGCGGATCGGGAACGCCATTTCGGGCTTGCCGCGCTTGTTCACTTGTTGGTGAACGCCCGCCGCGCTGTCGCGAATCGCGCCCACCGTGACGTCGTCGAGCGCGGAGTTCCTGCGCCGGATCTCCTGGGCGCGCTTCGTCGCGTCCTTCGCCGCCGCGCCGCTCGCAGGCTTCTTGGCGCCGCCCGCCGCCTTGGTCTTCTTGGCTGCCATTAGGCTTTCCGCGTCCTTTCCAGCAGCTGCGTGAGGTTCTCGACCACCTTCGCGCGCTCCTTGTCGTCGAAGCCGAGAATCTCCTGCAGCCCGATCGCCACCTGCGGCAGATACTTGTCGATGTACGAACGCTTCTTCAACTCGTCGGCCTCGCGGCGCCGCTTGCGAATGAACATCGCGACTTGCCGGCCGCACTCTTGGAGCGCGAGCCGCATTTCTTTGACGATGTCGTCGTAGTGCGCGATCGCCTCTTTGCTCTCGGACGTGAACGGCACCCACACGCTCGCGATGTGGATCATCAGCAGCATCGGGCCGATCGGCAGCGAGCCCTTCGGCTGCTGCATCTGGTAGGAGCGCCAGTCAGTACTCATTACGGCCCGCGTCGCCGCGCAGGCGCCTTGCTGATACTGGAGCGGCACGCGGTTCGCGTAGCGGTAGAGCGTGATCGTTTCGTCGGCGGGTTGATCGCCGCCATAGGCGAGGCCCGCCTCGATCAGGAACGGGTTGCCGCGGTAGACGACCGGTTTGCGTGTCACGGTGGCGTAGAAGTCCGCCTTCACTTCCTGGCGCAGCGCGCGCTCGATCAACTGCTCGCCGATCGGCGCGATGCAATCCGTCGGCGGCGCCATGATCTTGGTCGCGATGATCGCGCGGTGAATCTTCTCCGCTTCCTCGCGCGTGATCTCGTTCGGGCGGCGATTGCTCTTCACGTGCGCGCGCTCGCAGATCGCTTCCGCGAGCCGCCCGCTGATGCGCGAGAAATCGTGCTGCAGGCAGCCGCGCAGATTGCGCGCCTCGGTGTCGCGGAACATCTGCATGAGCACGCCGAGCTCGACGCCATATGGGTGCGGCTTGATCTCCGCGGTCTCCGGCGGCAATTCGGTGGTGACGCGATCGAAGAGCACCACGCCGTTCGTCTTATCAGGGCTCGGCGGCAGATACTCGAGGCGAGCGTGCGGATTCGCGAGCGCGATCTGGCGGATGTACGCCTCGACCGATTGCTTGCCGCCGCGGTACGCGCCCTCGAGCTCGATCTCGACGCGCGTGCCGTGGGCGTGGCCCCATTCGACCGTCTCCTCGCGCGTCACGCGCGGATCGTTGGTCTTGGTGTCGATCACCAGCTCGAACAGGTGCGCAGGCTTCTTGTCGCCGGTGCGCGTGATGATTCGGACTGGCTTACCAGTTGTTAGGAGCCCGTACATGCCCGCGGCGCTGATGCCGATGCCCTGCTGGCCGCGGCTCTGGCGCAGGCGGTGGAACTTTGAGCCGTAGAGCAGCCGCCCGAAGATCTTCGGCACCTGCTGCTTCACGATGCCGGGGCCGTTGTCCTCGATCGCGACGCGGAAGCGCGTCTCTTCGAGCTGCACGATCTCGACGCGAATATCCGGCGCGATGCCCGCCTCTTCGCAAGCGTCGAGCGAGTTGTCGACCGCCTCCTTGACCGTGGTGAGCAGCGCCTTCGCCGGATTGTCGAAGCCGAGCAGGTGGCGGTTCTTGGCGAAGAACTCCGACACCGAGATGTCGCGCTGCTTCTTCGCCATGTCCGAGGCGGTGGCGTTGTTACGGGGCTTCGGCGCGCGCCGGCGCCCGGCGCGGTCGTCGCTGCCGGTCTCGTCCTCGGCGTTCGCGGCTGCGAGCGCGGGCGCAGCTTCAGGCTCGCGCTCGGGCGCCGTCATCGGCTCGCCCGCCGCCGCCGGCGCAAACAAACTCCCTTGCCGGTTCATCTCCCGGTCCCCCCGGCGGCGGATGATGCTGGCCGCATTGAACGGGGCAAGAGAAAGTTTCGCGGACTGCACGCCGAGCGGCGCGCGCGAGCCGAGATCCGATGACGCGGAGCGCGGCGCCGTCAGCCGTCGCTACGCGAGAGCCAGCTTCTGCCCGCGAAAGTTTCCGATCAATCGCACTTGGCCACTGCGCAGCAATTCGACGACTGCGCTCACGACCTCACGGTCGTCCTCGGTGATCTCGCCGAGCGTCGTCACGAGTTCGAGCAGCGTGGTTTCGACGACGGCATCGGCGCCTGCTTCGTGGATCGTCTGGATTCGAGCCGCAGCAGCTGAAGTGCGCATCGCCTTTGTCTCCTCGTGAACAGTCACGGTTGTGATGCAGCGCGTGTGCCATCTGTTCACGAGCGTCCGATGCTTTGCTGGATCTCCGGGAAACGGCGCACAACCCCGTGCTGGCACAGCGGTTTCTCGGTTTCTCCCGCCGCCGCGCGCACTCCGCACGGGTGACGATTTTCGGGCGTTGCGGCCGTTTTTTGACAGCGCGAGGACGAGCAGAGTTCACGTGGCCTCAAATCGCCCGCTCCGAGTTCGCGCTCCGGAACGCGATCGCTTCCCCCATCGCGCTCGGCGCGACGCGCTCCTCGCCGTTCAAGTCGGCGACCGTGCGCGCCACGCGCAGCATGCGGTGCGCGGCCCGGGCGGAGAGCCCGAACTTGTCGACCGCGCGGCCGAGCAGCGCGCGCGCCTCCGGCGTCGCGGCGATGAACTCGTGCAGCGCGCTCGCGGGGATCTCGCAGTTCGTCGCGACGCCGAGCGGTGCGAGCCTCCGCTCCTGCCGCTCCCGCGCGCGCAGCACGCGCTCGCGCACCGCGGCGCTCGGCTCGGCGCCCGCGGGCGCGTCGAGTTCGCGGAACGGCACGGGACGCACGGGCACGTGCAGATCGATGCGGTCGAGCAGCGGGCCTGATAAGCGCGCCTCGTAGCGCGCGAGTTGGCCGTCGTCGCAGCGGCAGTCCCTAACACCGCTGCGATGCCAGCCGCACTCGCACGGGTTGCAGGCCGCCACCAACAAGAAGCGCGCGGGCAGGGCGACGCGCAGCTGCGCGCGCGAGAGCACGATCGTGCCGTCCTCGAGCACTTGCCGTAATGATTCGAGGCAGCGCCGCTCGAACTCGGGCAGTTCGTCGAGGAAGAGCACGCCGCGGTGAGCGAGCGTGGCTTCGCCGGGCTGCGGTGGGTTGCCGCCGCCGAGTAGGCCCGCGCGGCTCGCCGAGTGATGCGGCGCGCGAAACGGGCGCACGAAGCCGAGCGGCGCGTCCGCTTCGAGCGTGCCCGCGACGCTGCGAATGCGCGCGACCTCGAGCGCCTCCTCGAAGCGCAGCGGCGGCAAGATGCCCGGCAGCGCGCGCGCGAGCAGCGTCTTGCCCGCGCCGGGCGCGCCACGCAATAACAAGCCGTGCGCGCCAGCCGCGGCAATCTCGAGTGCGCGCTTGGCGTGGGCTTGCCCGCGAATCGTCGCGAGATCCGGCTCGCACGGCGCACTCTCGCTCGCGAACAGAGGCTCCGCGCGCGGCAGCTCGCCCGCGCCGTGCAGCCACGCGAGCACTTCGCCGAGCGAGCTCGCGGTACGCGGCGCGGCCTCGCGCGCGAGCGCAGCTTCGGGGCCGTTCGCGGTGGGCACGACGATGCGCGTGCAGCCCGCCTGCGCGAGCGCGAGCACCTGGGGGAGCGCACCGCGAACGGAGCGGATGCGCCCGTCGAGCGCGAGCTCACCGACCAGGCCGAGTCCCCGCATCGCGTCCCACGGCGCGAGGCCCGCAGCGGCGAGGATTCCCACCGCGATCGGGAGATCGAGGCCCGCGCCCGATTTGCGCAGCGAGGCGGGCGCAAGGTTCACGGTCACGCGGCGATTCGGGAAGCGTTGTCCCACCGCGGCGATCGCAGCGCGTACACGCGCCGCGCTTTCGCGCACCGCAGCCTCCGGCAGGCCGACGATGTCGACACGCGGCAACTGAGAACTGATGCGCACCTCGACTTCGACCGGCACCCCATCGACGCCGACCAGCGCACCGCCGAGCACGCGCGGAACGCGTACCGGTGCATCGTCTTCGTCTTCCCCACTCGACGTGCCCAGCAGGGCGCCGAGCGCGGATTCGTCGAGCGAATCATCCAAAGCGGCGGACTTGGTCACGGGCACCATCCAACGGGACCGCGGGATGAGGCGTGCGGGACGAAGGCAGGGCCCGCTCTCGCGAACCCTGCCTTCCACCCTTGAGAAGCCCCGCCAGGGATGGGGCTTCCGTTCATAAGTGGTGCGCAGCGACGGAAAGTGTCACGCGTTCTGGCGGAATGTGAGCACGCGTCGCCACCGCTCGCCTCGAGGCTCGCTGTGCGCGGTAAAGCGCAGCTAGCTTGCGCGCGTGTCAGCGCGCGCAGTTCAGCGTCATTCGAGATTGTGCTCTGCGGTCGTGCTCGCAGTTGCTGGAGTTGCCAGCTGCGCAGAAACACCAGCAGCGTCGCCGCCGGCGCCGAGCGCGCGCGCGGATCAGTTCAGCGCCCTCGGTTACGCGCACAACGTGAGCACGCTGGTGAAGCTCGGCGCGCGCGTGCCTGGAAGCGACGCGCTCGCGAGTGCACGCGAATGGGCGGAAGCGAACGCAAGCGCGCGCGGCGAACTCGGCGGCATCGTGATTGCGGCCCCGCTCGTCACGAGTGACGCCTCCGGCGACGCGCTGGCAGAGCAGAGCTCCGGCCTCGCGGCAGCGGTCGAGCTGGCGCGGGCGTTGGCTGCGAACGGGCCACCGGTGGCCGTGGTTCTCGATGACGGCGCACTCGCGAGTTCACCGCCGCTCGCAGGCGCCGCGCTGGTCGTTTACGTCAGCCGTGCGTGCGGCGTGCCGACCCGCCGCGATTTGCTCTCGCACCGCGTGCTCCGCGAGCGCTTCTTCCGCAGCGCCGGCGTCGAGCCCGAGGCCGCTGCGTTCGAGCAAGCCAGAGCGCCACACGCCGAGTTGCTCGCAGCGGGCGCGCGACGGGTCGTCGCGATCGACGCGCCCGCCGAGCCCGGAATGCCGTGCGATCCCGGCCCCCTCGGCGATGTGCTAGTCCGCTTCGTGCGCGATGCAACGGAACTGTTGGCGCGCTCTAGCGTGAATACACAGGCGCCTGAGGCGTCTCAACGCGGCTCATGAACCGCACAAGCGAGTTCGAGGAGGGGCAATGAAGAATCTGAGCAAATTGACGGGTGTGACGTTGAGCATGATCGCGGTCGCGGGTTTCTCGGCGAGCTGCGCGACGCAGACTGGCACCGTGCTCGACGACCGGCGCGCGCAGGGCGCGATCATCGGCGGCATCGCGGGCGCAGCTACGGGCGCTATCGCCACGAAGCACGACGCGAAGGGCGCCGGCATCGGCGCGCTAGTTGGCGCGCTCGCGGGCGCCGGGATTGGGCACTACCTCGAGAACAAGGAACGCGCGGCGCAGGAACTCGACGCCATCCCCGACTCGAACGTCGCGATCGAGGGCGACTCGGTGGTTGTGTCGTTCGCGGGCGAGGTGATGTTCGATTCCGGCTCGCGAAACCTCTCGCCCGGCGCGCTCGTTCGCCTCGATTCGGTGGCGGCGCCGATCAACCGTTACCCCGACGCGGACGTGATCGTGAAGGGCCACACCGACGCGCAGGGCAGCGAGGAGGCGAA
This sequence comes from Deltaproteobacteria bacterium, assembly GCA_031401135.1. Taxonomy (GTDB): domain Bacteria; phylum Myxococcota_A; class UBA9160; order UBA9160; family UBA6930; genus VGRF01. Next base: position 22,447 of record JANNRF010000282.1, read on the forward strand.
CCTGCGCCTCTCCGAGGACCGCGCGCTGATGGTGAAGAACCAACTCGTGCTGCAGGGCGTCGACCCGCAGCGGGTGACGACACTCGGGTTCGGCGAGAGCGTGCCGCTGTCGACGAATGCGACGGCGGAAGGCCGCGCCATGAACCGCCGCGTCGAGATCGAGCTGCGGCCGTCGCGGCTCGCGCGCGGCGACTGAGCCGCCGCTTGGGAAGCGGGCACCAGAGAGGGCCGCGCGGCGCGCGGCTGGCCGCTGCGCTGAGGCGCGTGTGGAAGGGTTGCCGGCTCAGCGCCATCGCGGCCCTCTTGTTAGGCGCGCCCGCCGCGCGCACCGAGTCTCCGGTAGCGCTGCGCATCGAATCGCCCATGCCCGGCGCGCGCGTCGAGGGTTTCGTCCACCAAGCGCGGCTCGCGGGCAGCGCACTAGCGGACGCGGCGGACCCCAAGAGCTTCGATGTGATGCTGGTGATCGACGTGTCGTACTCGACGCGGGTTGCGAGCGGCGGCGACCTCGATGGCGATGGCGTGGTGGGCATCGATCCGGTCGCCGAGGCGCTGGCCCCGATGTTCCCGCCCGGCGTCCGCAACACGGACCCCGAGGATTCGATCCTGCACGCGCAGATCCGCGCTGCCCTCGCATTGCTCGATGGCCTCGACGCGCGGCGCGTTCGGGTCGGCGTGATCACGTTCTCCGGCGAGGTCGACCCGACCACCGGCGAGCGGCTCTCGGCGACTCAACAGGACGCCTACGTCGAGATTCCGCTCACGAGTGATTATTCCGCAGTGCGCACCGCATTGGCCGGCGTGATCGCGCGAGGTCCGCACGGCGCGACGAACTTCTCGGCCGGCATTCTGCTCGCGGTCACCGAGCTGAGCGGGCTCACGGGCGCTCTCTCAGCGCCAAGGCCCGATTCGAAACACGTGGTGCTGTTCCTGACGGACGGCTTGCCGACGTTCCCGATCGGGAAGGGCACGGTGGAGGACGCAGGCGACGCGGAGGCCGCGCTGCGGGCCGCCGAGCTCGCACAGACCGCCGGCATTTCCATTAACACCTACGCGCTCGGACCGGAGGCGCTCAGGTACGCGCGCATCGCCACCGAGATCGCGCGCATGACGCTCGGCACCTACACGCCCGTGCAGGACCCGGACGACGTGATCGCGCTCTTGGCCGGCACGACCTTCGCGGACATCGAGGACGTGGTGTTCACGAATCTCACGACCGGCGATTTCTCGACCGACGTGCGGCTCGCGCCCGACGGAAACTTCACGGGTTACTTGCCCGTGCGCGAAGGGCGCAATCGCGTGCGGATCGTGGCGCTCGCGAGCGACGGGACGCGCGGCGAGATGGAACTCGAACTCGAGTTCGCGCTCAGCCAGGTCGGCTCGCGCGACAAGCCGGGCGAACTCGATCGGATTCGGCGGCAGAACCGCGAACTCGAACTCCGGCGCAAGAACCGCGAGATCGACGTGTTTCGCGAACAACAGCGCAGGCGGCTCGAGATCCGCGTCAAGGACGAGGGCGAGAAGGAGTCCCCACCTTCGAAGGCTACGCAGCCCGCACCCTCGCCCGAGTAAGGAGAAGCCAGAGAGCGAGGCAGACGCCGCAGCCAGCGTCCGCGATCAGAGCGGCGTTAGGCCCGCGTCGCTGATCTGGCGCTGCTTCAGCTTGCCCTTCTCGTACACCGACTTCACGTCGATCTCGCCGTCCTGATTCTTGTCTTCTTCGCGGAGCGCTAACAGCGAGCGGCCTGACGACACGTCGTAGGTCTCGAACGTGTCGCGCTTGCCGTCGCCGCTGGCGTCGCGCTCGATGCGCCGGATCAGATCGTTCTCGTATGCCGTCCACGCATCGGTCTTGCCGTCGTGGTTCAAGTCCTCTTCCGCGTGGTCGAGCTTCTTCGCCTTGTAGAACACGACGCGATCGACCTTCGTGTCCGCGTTCGTGTCGTGGCGCTCCTCGGTGATCACACCACTCTGGAACAGGTAGAACGCATCCTTGGCGCCGTTCGCGTCGCGATCGATCTCGCGCGCGGTCATTAGGCCGTCCTGGCCGTATGCCTGCCACTCGTCGGGTTTGCCATCGCCGTCGTTGTCCTGCTCGATGCGCGCGATCGCACCAGCGTCGTAGATCATCCACTCGTCGATGTCGCCGTCGTAGTCGCGATCCGACTCCTTGCGCAGGATCGCGCCGGTCATCTCGTCGTGATATCGAATCTCTTCCGGCGCGCCGTCGCGATCCGCGTCGAGCGAACGCACGAGCACAGCGATCTCGCGCGCATTGTCCCAAGCCCCTACCGCGATCTTGCGGTGCTCTTCATCGAAGATCGCAGCCGGCAGTTCCTTCTCGACTGGCGCTCTGGGAGCTTCGCGCGTGTCCGAGGCGACGACCGCCGCGCCCTCTTCCTGCTGCTCTGCGACGGCCGCGAGCTGCTCGTCCTGGTCGATCTGCCGCAATAACTCTTCCTGGCGCTCGAGTTCGCCCGCGATCTCGCTCTCGAGATCGCCGGTGCGCTGCCCCTCGCGCTCGATCTCGCGCTCCATCTCTTCTTCGCGACCGCGCTCGGTGCCCGGGGCGCCGCCACCTCCTCCGCCGCCTCCAAGCGGGGCGTCGCCCGTGACCGCGCCGTAGATCATCGAGGCCAGACCGCCGACTGCTGCGCCAAACGGACCCGCCTGCGCGCCGACGATCGCGCCGATCAGCATGCCTTCGGTGGCTGCCTTCGCGCGGTCGCCCATGGTCGGACCACTCTGCTGTTGTTGGGGGTCGCCGACGTCAACGTCGTCCTCAGGCAAACCAGCCGTGGGGTCGTCGGGGTCGGCTGACGGCGCCGGGCCCGATGAAACCGGCGGTTGCTTGGCTTGGGGCGGGGCTCCGCCTCCGGATGCGCACGCAAGACTTCCCGCGAGCATGAGACTCAGCAGCACGGTGAGCGCTCGCATCGGATTCCCTTTCGTTGTCCGCCGACGGAGTGTGTGGCCTCCAGAGTCCGAAGAGCGACTCAGCCATCGTACTCCCCAGCAACTTGCGAGCCAAGCAACGTTTCCCAGTCTGTGAGTGCTGAGAATCGACACCGCTACCGGCTGTTAACCCGCGACCGGCAACCGAGATGCGATTGGCGCGCAGAAAGCGACCCCTGCGAGAAAGAACGCAGAGTTTGCCGACACGCGTGAGTCGATCGAGGACACTTTCCTTCGCGAACTGACATGAACTCCCTTGATCCCGCGGGGAGCGTCCGTTAATTTCCGCGGTTATTCGCGAGAGCGGCCCCCGCCGCACACAGGCCGACTGCCGATGTGCACCCTCATCGCCCTCCATCGCTGCTACCCGAGCGCGCACCTTCTGGTGGCGGCGAATCGGGACGAGTTTCTCGCGCGCCCGTCGCGAGGCCCGCGCCTTCACGAATGGCACGGACGCCGCGTGATTGCGCCGATCGACGAGCGGGCGGGTGGAACCTGGCTCGGCCTGAATGATGCCGGCGTCTTCGTCGCGCTGACGAACCGTCCGACTCAGGCGCTCGACGCGGCCCGCCGCTCGCGCGGCCTGATCGTTGCCGACGCGCTCGGCCGCGCTTCGGCAACGCGCGCCGCCGAGGCCGCGCTCCAGCTAGCAGCCGGGGCCTACAACCCCTTCAACCTGTTCGTCGCCGACGCCGAGCACGCCTTCGCAATCGTGTACGAAGAAAAGCCGCGCGTACGCGTGCTCGAGCCGGGCGTGCACGTGATCGGCAACGCCGATCCGAACGACGCGGCGGTGCCGAAGATCGCGCGGCTGCTCCGGGAAGCGGAGCGCGTCGCTGCCGGGCCCGAAGCCGCTGCGCTCGATGCGCTCAGCGAACTTTGCCGCTCGCACGCCGCGAACAGCGAGAATGCGTTCGAGCGCACCTGCATCCACGCGGGTGATTACGGAACCCGCAGTTCCACCGTGTTGCGCAGAGGGCCCCGGCGCGAGGCGGACGTGCTCCGCTTCGCGAGCGGCGCTCCCTGTGAAACGGCCTACGAAGATTTGACTCCGCTGCTGCGCGAGCTCGACTGACGAGTCCGCCCGCGCACGGCCAACGACGAGGAGACTGGTTTGAGACGAATCGGCAGCAATATCCGCAAGCAGAACACGGACGAGAGGGCCAACCGGCTCCCCAAGAACATCATCAAGTACACGGAAGAAGAGAAACCGAAGAACGAGTACCCGAAACGGATCGTCTCGCCGCCGCGCTCGAAGGCGTGCTGCACGGACGAGAACCGCACCGTGGTGGGGCAGGTGAAGGAAGTCGAGGGCTTCAAGTTCTGTTACAAGACCTGCGACACCTGCGGCCACGCTGTTAGGTATTTCTATCCTGCGGCCGAAGGCACGAGCGACGCGGTGAAGAATTACCGGCAGTGGAAGACGTACATGGTCCAGTGACGCGGTGAGCTCGGCCTCGCGCGCTTTGCGCAGAGGCCGAGCCGCCCGGCGTCCCGCGAGAATCTGCTTGCCGGCGAACACCCCGCGCGATGGCCCGCGCCCGCCGCAACGGCGGCTGCTCGAAGCCGAGGCCTATCTCGAGGGCCTGATCAATCTCGAGCGCTCGCCGAGCTATGCGGGCGTGCGTCTCTCGCTCGCGCCGATCGAGGCGCTGCTCGCGAAGCTCGGCAACCCCGAGCGCTCGCTGCGCGTGCTTCACATCGCAGGCTCCAAGGGCAAAGGCTCGACTGCGCTCTTGTCCGAGGCGTTGTTAGGCGCCGCCGGCTTGCGCGTGGGCACCTTCACCTCGCCGCATCTCGAGCGCTGGACGGAGCGCTTTCGCATCGACGGGCGCGAGATCGACGGCGAGCGGCTCGCGGACGCGGTCGAGCGGCTGCGCCCCGCCGTCGATGCGCTGCGCGAGGGCCCCGAGCCGCCGAGTTTTTTTGATGCGACCACGGCCGCAGCACTGCTCGTGTTCGCGGAAGAGAAGCTGGACGTCGCGATCCTCGAGGTCGGTCTCGGCGGCCGGCTCGATTCGACCAACGCCGTCACGCCCGCCGTCACCTGCATCACGACCATCGAACTCGAACACACCGAGAGGCTCGGCACGACCCACGCGGCGATTGCGGGTGAGAAAGCCGGCATCGCGAAGCCCGGGGTGCCGCTTGTTACGGGCGCGCTCGTGCCGGAGGCCGCCGCAGTGGCCGCGCAGCGGGCGCACGAACTCGGCGCTCCGCTCGCGCGGCTCGGCGCCGAGTTCACGGCCGAGGTGCTCGAGGAATCGCTCGACACGCTGCGCGTGCGTTTCCGCGACGGCGCGTTCGCCTGCGAGTTCGCGCTGGGTGCCGCGGGCCGCCACCAAGCCGCAAACGCCGCGCTCGCGCTCGCCTGCGCGCGCAGGCTCCAGGTCGTCGATGACGCGGCGCTCGCGCGCGCCGCGCACGTTGCCTTCGCGCGCCCGCAATTGCCGGGCCGCATCGAGATCGTCTCGCGCGCACCGTGGATCGTGATCGACGGCGCGCACACCGAGGAATCCGCGAAAGCGCTCGCGCACGTGCTCGCGCAAATCCCGCGCCGCTCCGCGCACCTTGTCGTGTCGATCTCAGCCGGCAAGGCGCTCGCCGCAATCTGCGCCGCGCTCGCCCCCCACGCCGACCGCGTCACCGTGACCCGCGCCGAGCCGATTCGTTCCCTCACACCCGCCGAAGTCGCGGCCGCGATGCGCGCGGTCTCCCCCGGCCTCGATCTGCGCATCGTCCCCAATCCCCACCTCGCCCTCCGCGCCGCGCGCGAATCCCTCGGCGACGAAGATCTCCTCGTCGCGACCGGCTCGTTCTACCTCGCCGGCATCGCGCGCAGCGTGCTGCGGAGCTGATCACGCGAGAGTGGGGCACGATGCGCATCGACTCGATGCAATCCCGTGAGAAGCAAGCGGAGCGCGCAGCGAGGCGGAGTCCGCGAAGCCGAGCGAAGTAAACCCGGGCGCTTTGCTTTGTGCGCCTCGAACGTTGTGCGAGCGGCAACAGTCCGCCGCGCACAAAGCAAAGCGCCCGGTCAGGCACCTCGCGAAAGCCACGAGGGGAGGGGTTGCCTGCCGGGCGCTGGAGATTTCGCTCTCCGGGGAACTGTTAGAGCAACCCGCATGCCAGTGCGGCCAAGGCTCTCCGCTCGCGGAGACAATCCGCTGGGATTCAAGGGGAAGCGCGAGTAGTTGCCGCTCAAAGAAAGCCTGCTCAGCGCTGACGGCAGATCCGGTTCGACGCAATTTGTGTCACTCGTGCGCCGACTTGCCTCCTGGGCGCGCACGGGTTGCGCGCACACTCGTGTTCGCGAGGCGCGCGACGATCGCAGCCACATGCGCTGGCTGTGTGCCGCAGCAGCCGCCGACCCACGCTGCGCCCGCGTCCGCCCAGCGCGCAGCTTCCTCCGCGAATCTCGGAGGCGCGAGATCACGACTCGCGATGAAGCTGCCATCCGGCGCGGGCGCGCCGAGGTTTGCGTACGCGAAAAACGGCAGCGCGGCGGCGCGAAGTACTGTTAGGCATGGCGCGAGTTGGGCCCACGGCGCGCAGTTCACACC